>DATFBL010000116.1:0-22740 GCA_035253865.1 Nitrososphaeraceae archaeon
AAATTATAATTCCATTCAATAAGCAGAATAAATCTTTGATTTTGTTTAATAGACATCCTGCACTATCGGAACGTTAATTATGCAGTAGAAGAGGATATGAAAATCAATCAAAATGAATGACGCCGAGTTTAAAGACCTTGTCAGAATTTGGCCCGATTTTCCAACGAAAGGAATTTCGTTCAAGGATGTAAACCCTCTCATAAGGTCTTCTGAATCGCTGACTTATCTGGGCAAGAGATTATTTGAAATCTGTACCAATCTTGAAATAAGCAAGATTGCAGCAATTGAAGCCCGAGGATTCTTTGTAGGATCGCTTCTTGCATCAAGTCTGAAAAAGGGATTGGTCTTGATTAGAAAAGAAGGAAAATTACCTGGTCCAACAGTAAAAGAACCTTACACCATCGAATACGGAACTCGGGTGATGGAAATTCAACAAGATGCAATTTTGAGAGGAGAAAAAATTTTGATTGTGGATGACCTGCTAGCAACTGGAGGCACAGCATTGGCTGCAGCATCTCTAGTCGAAAAATCTGGAGCGACAGTAGTGGGGTTTGTATTTATCATCTGTCTAAATTATTTAGAAGGACTGAATATACTAAAAAAGAAAGGTTACAAGGTAAATAGTATTTTGGAGTTTGAATGATTTGAAGACATACCAAGCTGAAATTGGTATCATTGGTGGTACTGGTATCTATGATCCGGAATTACTAACAGATCCGGAATCAATAAAGATTTTTACCCCGTATGGGAGGACCTCCGATCTAGTAACTATAGGTCAATACAACGGTCGTTCTGTGGCGTTTATTCCCCGTCATGGTAAAGGACACACAATCCCTCCGCACAGAGTAAATAGTAGAGCAAACATTTGGGCCCTAAATTCATTAGGTGTTTCTAGAATAATTGCACCATCAGCCGTCGGAAGTCTTCAGGAAAAGTATAAACCTGGTGATATTATAATGCCAAATCAATTTATAGACTTTACTAAGAAAAGAGATTATACATTTTATGATGAGGGACAGGTCTGCCATGTTTCATGTGCAGATCCTTTCTGTGATGAGCTACGAGATATATTTCTTAAAACTAGTAAAGGGTTAGGATACGAAATTCATGATGGTTCTACTTACATTTGTATAGAAGGTCCGCGATTTTCAACCAGAGCAGAGTCAAAATTTTTCAAGGATATTTTACATGGCGACATTATTGGAATGACGCTCGTGCCAGAATCTGTACTTGCAAGAGAAATGCAAATTTGCTACATGTCGATTGCTACAGTGACTGATTACGATGTTTGGTACGAAAACCCAGTGTCATCTAAGGAAATACTTGAAGTGTTGGCCAAAAATACCAAGAAGATAAAGGAATTACTCGCCGCACTCATACCATCTATTCCTGAAGTAAGAAATAAATGTACATGTAAAGGTGCGTTAACTGACGCTATGGTTTGATTTGACTTTTGGTCGCAGGATCTATGAGAGTGATTTCTCCTTCAACCAGTTTCCTTTGCAATACTAACTGGAAATCTTCAGTGTCATAGCCTAGTTCTCTTAATTTAGTTAAAGTTTTTTTTGTCAAATTTAGGCTGATATTATGTCCTCCTATCCTACCAAAGGCAATAGCATTGAACTTTAACTTGGCGTCCTTTATGATAAAGTAGCCTCTCAATTTGCTTGCGTACTCCCCACCTTGTGCTTTTTCTACGTATATTTCCGGTTCATCTGATGTAAAAGTGTCACGGATCACTTCGGATTTTCCTCTTTTGTAATTTCAATACTTCTGTTTATGTTCTTTGAAACCAGAAAACTCCACCAATTGTCATCTACTATCTTATAATCAACCACATTAACATTCACCGTCGTTTCATCATCGGTATCGATGAATGAAAAGTCTCCATTTTTTATCAATTTTATTAATTTCCATCTTTCCTTTCCATTTCTATTTCTATTTATTGCTACCGCCCACTCCAGACCTTCCGGAATAGAAGGCATACCAATGTAATCTACAATTTCCAGTATACCTAATCTTTTTTCTTCACAGAAAAGTTTCTTATTTATTACATTTCTCCAAATATCAACAGCTCCTATCGTTCTGTTATTTTCATTAATGTTGATAACCCCAAAATAGACCACCTTGTTTTCTGGAACGGTTGACATTTGACAAATTATTGATTCTAATTGCCATATTTAGTTCTTGCAGATTCGTGCATTCTCTCAATCGAAGAAGCAAGACTATCGATTTGGATATTTTTTTTGAATTCTATTCCAATCTTTAAACAATGTCTACGATATGCATTTATGATTGAAAATTTTGGATGAAATGTCTGATACACACCTGATAGTTCCAAAATCATCCCCTTCTCAATGAGCCCATTTAGCAACTCCTCTGCCTCTTTGAGGGGAAGATTTAGATCGCCCGATATCCTTTCTAATGGTGTCTTGTCATTTTTTATCAAATATAGGAAAACTAGTGCCTCCAACTCAGAAAGGTTAATTTTTGACATTAGTGAATCTTTGATGTTTTCCAAATGGCATCAGATCAATAGGATTGATTACTGAATGGGGCCTATTTACATTATCAATAAGATAGTAGTAAATAATCTTCACAATGAGTCAAATTCAAGTTGAATCCAATTAAAGTAACTAAACGTCTAAAGATTATATGTTTTGTCCATTCATTTTAGATTGTAAATATCTCTTTATATTTTTGGTATCTTTGCTTGATATCTTCTGCCCCTACACTAACAAGTCTTTGAATACCATAATCCTCTATTGTGAATGAACCCATTATGTTTCCATATATCATTGCATTTTTCAATGTCTTAGAGTCCCATTTTTCCTGGTCGGATAAATATCCTATAAATGCCCCACCAAATGAATCTCCTGCACCTGTAGGATCTTTTATTATTTCAGTAGGAAATGCCGGAAGCGGATAGAATTCATTGTTGTGGAAAAGAAGAGATCCATTTTCTCCCTTATTTATTACTGCAAAAGATGGTCCATTGGATACGAGCAATCGAGCGCACTTTAAAATATTATTTTCTTTAAAAAGTAATTTGGCTTCCGATTCGTTTAACATTATTCCATCTACTTTATTTATTAATTTAATTACATCGTCTCGCTTATTGATAATCCAAAAGTCCATTGTATCACATACTACCAACTTTGGACTAGAAAATAATTCTAGTATATTCATATTTTGCACTGGATCGTTATTAGCAAGATATACAAATTCAGAGTCAATATATTCTTCTGGGACTGTAGATTGGTAACTTGCAATTACATTTAGTTCAGTCTTGTTTGTTATTCTCTTTGCGAGATCATATCCAAAAGATGAATCATAATGAAAAGTTTTTTCAGTTTGGCTGATGGTCAATCCTCTGATATCAAGCCGGTCTCTTAAAATCTGTAAATACGATTCAGGAAAATCCTTGCCTACGACCCCAATTAATGAAGTGGCAGCATAATTCGATGCTGAAAGTGAAGAGAAGGTAGCTGTGCCTCCCAAGGTTCTTTCAATTGTGTGAAATGGAGTACGCGTTGTATCTAATGCAACAGTTCCAAATATCGTTAGCATGGTGTTCGATTGATAACAACAATAAATAAGTGTTCAACATTATTTTGCGTATTGGCTGAGACAAGACATGACAAAATAGTAATTGGATTTTCTGGAGCATCGGGAGTTATCTATGGAATAAGGCTTCTTGAGATTTTGCATTCAATGAAAATAGAAACATATCTAATAATGAGTGAATGGGCAAAAAAAAATATAGAAATTGAAACTAACAAGACATTAGAATATGTGAAATCTCTCTCTTCTGTTAATTACGATAATTTCAAATTGGACGCTTCTGTTTCAAGTGGTTCTTTCCTTCATAGCGGAATGGTCATCGTACCTTGTAGCATGAAATCACTTTCAAGTATTGCAAGTGGCTATGACGATACTCTAATTTCTCGTGCTGCTTCTGTTACCTTAAAAGAATCAAGAAAACTGATCATAGTTCCAAGGGAAACTCCACTTTCAAGAATTCATCTTGAAAATATGATAAAGTTACAGGAAGCTGGTGCAATCATTCTTCCTGCCATGCCTGGATTCTATCACAAACCCTCTACAATTGAGGAAATAGTCGATCACTTGGTGGGCAAGATTCTTGATCAATTGAATATAAAACACGATGTCTTTAGAAGATGGAAAGATCAATAAAATAATTTAACCATTATTGTTACTTAATATTTGTTTGGTTTTATACAATATAATATAAAAGAGATTTGAAATGATTACAAGTCGATTAAAAAGGCGAATGATATGCCCATTAGTAACATACTTGGAGCAATCTAATTTTCCCAGAGTTGTAACTTTTCGATTTTAGACCTTCTTTTTGCTTGATAAAGCATTTCATAGACGGTTTTGTGCGATCTTCCGTTAATTAGTAACATTATTGCATCAGTGGCGAGCTTTGTTTCTTCATAGTTACCAATCAATCCTATTATGTGTCCATATATTGAAATAAATGTGTTAGTTAGTTCTTCAAGATTTTTTCTTGCTTTGCCCTTCTCACCAATAATTCTGCCTTTTATGCGATTGGTTGAATTACTAGAACTTGTAAAACTACGAAGATCCAATATTTGAAACAGGGTTTCCTCCTCTAGGATTCTAAATGCCCTTTCAGGAGAAAAACCACTTGAAATTGCACTTATTATATCTCTAGCCTTTAATGCTCCATATTGATCGAAATTCTTAGATGTTGAGGTAATTGTTATTTCCCCTGTCTCACTTTCAATCTCAATTTTAACGCTGCATCTTTTAGAAATATCGTTTTTTGTTTTTCCTTTATTTCCGATAACCACCGAAATTCGGTCTTCAGGAATATGTAATGATAGACTTAGGTGATCATTTTCATTATTGCTCATTAAGAAACCCTCGTTAAAGATTCGCGGCTTTATTATTTATTTATTGTTTGACTATTCACAGTCAGTATGACTGTCTGAATCTATATATCATTAGAAATGGAACGTCCGAAAAATACTTCACACTAGACCTCTTTGCGAGATTCAATTCTATTGCTTTATCCACGGTATCTTTTCCTGCCAAGTTTGAAATTGATGATTTTTTTAAATAAGATTCTATTTCACTTTCGTCTGCTACTTTGTCCATCCAGTAATTTTTTTTTATGTCAATCGTAACATCGCCATGTTGAATCTGTTTGTTTATTAATGAAAGATCACACACATTTACCATAAGTGAATTCTGATATCTGATTGTTCTCATTGCATACTTTGATGTCCTGTTTTTGGAGCTGATATTGTTAGAGGTAGATGTCAATTGTTAAATTGATAACGATCTGTTTACATAAGTCTTTTTGTTTTGGATACGTTCAGCATTACCTAGTATTTTTTTAGTATAGGGATTGATAAACCGCGATTTCCATTTTTTCGCTGACTGTATTATTAGTACTAAAAATCAACACTATAATTGGACCATCAAATTAATTAGCCTCTGCGATATATTTTAATTTGTAGAAAAGATTGCCCAAGGACCTAGAATACATTAGGGATAAAAGAAGTTTGGATTATGGTTCCATTTCAACCCACTATAAGAGAGTCCTCGTCGTTTGTATAGACAGAGACGACGATCTAGGTAAAAATGGAGGGGTTGAAACTCCTGTATTTGGAAGAGATCAGTGTATTAATGCGGGAACTAGGTTGGCAATTGAAGATCCGGAAGATGCAGATGCCAATGCAATTTTTGGTGCTGTCAAGATATACGAGGAGCTTGTAACCAAAGGCTACGAAGCCGAAGTTTCGGTAATTACTGGGGCCTATAATAGAGGTATTGAAGCAGATGAAAAAATATCTTCAGAGTTAATAGAGGTTCTATCAAAATTCAAAGCCGAAGGGGTAGTCATTGTTTCAGATGGTGAAGACGATGAAACTGTAATTCCGCTCATTCAGGCTATGGTCCCAGTAATATCAATTCAAAGGATAATCATACGACATAGCAGAAGTGTTGAGTACTCATATGCAGTATTTGGCAAATATGTCAAGATGCTAATGTATGATCCCAGATATTCCAAATTCTTTTTAGGTGTACCTGGTGCTCTTCTAATTGCGAGTGGGTTTGCCACTATTTTTGGGTTTACCCGAGAAGCATTGGCCATAGTTTTGAGTATACTAGGTGTTGCATTTGTAATTAGGGCGTTTGATATTGACAAATCCATAGGTTCTCTTAATAGGACTACACCGTCAACGTTCATAAGAATATTTTCAACGTTTGCCGGTATCATGATAATATTGGTGGGGATATCTAATGGTATTTCAAACATACCGGACGGCGCGATCGCAGATGATGCGGGCATTTCGGAGATCATTACAACTAAAGCCGTTGTAGCGGGTTTTGTCAATGGTTCTATCACCCTTATTTGGATAGGCCTAGGGACCATTTTTGGAGGGATATTCCTAAGTAACTGGTTCAAAGGAAGTATTAGGATACTTTCGGATATTTTGAGATTAGTCATACTTGGTTTGATATACATACCTGCCATTCAGTTTACTTCTGTGTTGACTGAAAAAACCAATCCGTTCAATCTTATTTCATCATTACTTATTGGACTTGCTGTTACGCTGGTTGCTACGACATTTTTGTTTCAGTACTTCAGAAACAGAAAAGGTGGAGAGCAACTAAAACATTAGTAAACTTGCATTCATAGCATTATTATATGATTTAAAATCATTTTATTGGAAGGAAAATGTACGGCTTTTTCTATCATCTCCTTGCTAATAATTGGTTTTATAGGTTCTATGAGCGCAAATTAGAATCACAAATAGAAAAAGATCCACTGCCCAATCATGTAGCCATTATTCTGGACGGAAATAGGAGATGGGCAAAATACAATTTTTTTGCCAGTAAGGGCGCTCATGCAATGGGAGCAGACAAGGCAGAACAGTTGCTAACATGGATATACGATCTTAGGATTAAGATAACCACTCTCTACGTATTGTCGATTGAAAATCTGGATCGTGACAAAAAGGAACTAGAAGATATCTACGGCCTACTTGCTTCAAAACTCGAAAAATTATACAATGATTCCCGAATACATGAACGGGAGATGAAAATTAAGGCCATTGGAAACATAGACGCTCTTCCACAATCTATTAAAGATATTCTATTCAAATTAGAAAAAGAGACCAATCAATACGATCTGACATTTCTTAATATAGCTGTTGCATACGGCGGGCAGCAGGAATTAGTTGAGGCAATTCGAAAGATAGCTCATGCAGTAGAAAAGAAAGAGCTAAAAATATCGGATATTGATGAGAATTCAATAGATTCCTATCTTTATACTTCACACCTCCCTCAACCAGAACCAGACCTTATCTTGAGAACTTCTGGCGAAAAAAGGCTCAGTGGTTTTCTCTTGTGGCAGAGCGCATATAGTGAGCTGGTATTTATGGATGTTTTTTGGCCAGAATTTAGAAAAATAGATCTTATGAGGGCGATAAGGACATTTCAAAGGCGTCGTAGAAGATATGGTAAATAGGAGAATGTTGATAAGGCCATCATCCTGTATGTATTTTATCAATGCCACAACATGGAGATTATGATCAAAAGGATTTGAAGTGGTTTTGCGGCAGATGGATGGATAAGAAGGAATGGTTAGAAATTCATGGTTATTCACCGATTTCAGCGGAAGTCGAATTGGATGAAAGATACCATACCGATACCAGTTAGCTCATATAGAATCTATTTCAAGGATTAATATGATTACAGAAAGTTCTGCTGGATTTATCCTAATTTCGGATAATCTTGATGGTTCTGATCCTTCTGTGTTACTACTTCATTACAAATCAGGTCACTGGGATTTTCCAAAGGGGAATATTGAAAATAATGAAACAGAAATACAGGCGGCATCTAGGGAACTAAAAGAAGAGACAGGTATTGAAATTTTCACATTATTACCAGGATTTAGGCACATTTTAAATTATGATTATACTAGGAAATCAAAATTGATTTCAAAGCAGGTAACTTTGTTTCTTGCTTCAACAAAGGTAAATGAAGTAGAGATTTCACATGAGCACATTGGTTATCAATGGATAGAAATTAACAATGCACTCAATCAATTGACATATTCAAATGCAAAAAGCGCATTAAAATCTGCAATTGAATTTTTAAAGAATTTAACCTACAACAAACAATAGGGCATCTAGATTCTGTTAGTATTTACCAAATTTGATAGAGTTTTACGTTGATTTTTCGAATGTAAAATGGATCTGCCTATTATTAGATATGTACTTCCATTGGAGATTGCCAATTTTGGGTTACCTCCCTGAGTACCCACACCAGGGGAATAAATAGGAAGATTGGAAATTGACGAGATATACTTTAAAGCCTTCAGGTGCGTTGCTCCAACTATTATTCCATCAACATTACTTTTGCTAGCATATTTTAAGAATATCTCAAAGAGTGGCAAAATCTTGCGTCGACTTGATTTTCCTTGAAGTATATTCAATCCATATCCTTCGCTAACATTTTCATGACTCATATAAACAAGCGAGATTACACCCATTCTCATTTTGTGGGCAAAATCAACCAAGGATTTTAATTGCTTTTGTCCTATTATTGGGTTTACTATCACAGAATCAAAACCCATTGAATGCAAATTTTCTAATGTTACGCGATTGGTATTACTGATATCATTTAATTTGATATCTGCAATTGAAAACAAGCCAAATGAATGAATCGTTTTATTTATGCTCTGAATTTCTTTCTTACCGAATGGTAAAATGAGGTGGAAATTTATTTTGATTGCACACAAGTACGGATGAAGGTTTTCTATCAATCTTTCAATATATCGAATGTTACGAAAGCGTGTTTCCAGATCAAGTGCTAATATTATTGAACTCCTCTTATTTTCTGAAACTTGCTCAAAACGTTCTCTATATGGGAAAGCTTTACTCATCTACTTTCACTAAGGGATGTGAAGCAAGTAACTTTATTAGTTTGATGTAAATATAGCCATGTTCTTCAATGTTGTTAGTAAATACTGGATCTTCTGATTTCAGACTAGAATACCTGATGAAGGAATACGAAGTATAGTCTGGAATAGTAGCATAATAAAAGTAGGAGACTCCATCAGATTCGGCCATATTCAGAGCTGTGCCTACAACATAATTCGACTTTTTTGTACTGTTGAACACAAAAAGAGGTAGAGGTGATTCTTCATAGATCATCTTGTAGGACGCTATTTTTACGAGGCTTTGAAAATTGCTTAGCTTAATGGGTGAATAATTCATATTCTTCGCACCCTTGGGTCTTCGCCAAAAGATGGACGGGAATTTCTCTACTGAAATAATCGGCGAATATACTACAGATGGGTTCTGTATGTTTTCTACTATTGAAACATCTTCAATTCCACTGTTATTTCTGTAAGCCAGATATTGGCCGCCACATGAATGTTTGACAAAATAAATCACCGGTATATTATTTAGAAAGTCTATTTGAGTTGCAAGCAAATCATCTTTGCCTGATTTGAATGAAAACGTAAGAAGCGGTGTACGTTCAAAGGCACACACAAGTCTACCAAAATCTTGAATAGTAGAAACTTCAATGAAAAAAGGTGATTTAATTTGCAATGCTCTACGATCTAAAATAACATTATTAAAATCATACGAATAAGGGGATCTTAGTCGATAGATTGCTAGGCAATGAATATGATGACTAATTTTCTTTGCGTCGATCTATTATGTCGTTAATCTCTGCTCCGGTTCCTATGAGGACAACATCAACGCCTAGTTTATCCTCAATATTTTGAATGAAATTCCTCGCATCGGGTGTTAATTTAGAGTATTCTTTTAGACCTGCACAGTCAGGAAAGACAACATCTAATTTGGTAACGGCTATTTGTGTAGCACTATTTATAGCCACTGACTTTTTTGCTAGCTCCATATTAAATGGTGAGGCTCTCCTTTGTCTCCCAGTGACACTACCATACTCTACCCAACCTAACTTACTCGCCTCATCAACTGTGAGTTCGTTTTCAAGTGGTCCACCGCCAACACGGGTCACATAGGCCTTAAAGACCAGAATTACGTCGTCGACCTTCTTGGGCCCTATTCCAATATCAGAACAAATACCTGAAGCAGAAACATCCTTTGAAGTTACAAAGGGATAATCACCATGATAAAGTGATAGAAAAGTTCCTTGTGTTCCCTCTATGAGAACAGAGTGGCTTTTATCAATTGATTCATTTACAATATCAGAAACGTTTCCAAGATAGCTTCTTAGCACATCTACCTCTTTTGCCAGCTTTAGTATCCTTAAGGCACGATCAGAATTTGCAGGACCAGTACCTGTGCCAGTAGTTCCAACAATTTTTTTTAAATGAGCATCTTCCTTATCACGTCTAATATGAGATTCATCAATAACACCGCAATGATTGTCTATTATTGTCCTTTTTCCAACATTGTATCTCTGAGATTCGTCTATCAGAACATCTGGCGTCACAAGAACTCCTGCTCCTATCAATAGTTTTGTTTCAGGATTGAGGACTGCGCTTGGTAGCATGCGGACCTTAAAAGTCTCATTATTGTATACAAATGTGTGTCCGGCATTTGCTCCCACACCGCCTCTCACAGCTATTTTTGGATTATCCTTTATTGACAAATATGCGATAATCTTGCCTTTTCCCTCGTCACCATAAAAACCTCCTACAATAACTTTGCAGCTCATTTTCAATTTCAATTAAATTGTGAGTAAATATAAGGATAATCAAATGTCCTGAAATCCTTTGCTTACACAAAAATATTGTATAGCAACGCATTCAGGTTCGTTGTCGAGCATGGAGTCACATGATACGCATGAGGGTTGGTTACAAATTTGCGATGACACAATTTTATATAGTTGATTTGGGATAATGTAATTATTTAAAATGGATTATACAAAGTTGTGTAAGGATGTATTAGATCTCGATCCAAAGATTCGCTTTGCTGGTGTATGTGATGAATCTGGTGAGATCAAGTTCGGAGGTCAACGCGAAGGGTTGGCTAATTTACTAACAGCTGAGGAAACCAAAAGGTCAAATTTGCAGGCACTTGCTAGATGGGGTTTGCGCAACTCTTTATCTTCTAAAGTCGGAAAAGGAAAATATGCTATGGCAGAATACGAGAAGATAAAACGTATAACTGCTCCTCTTGATAATGATCATCTCCTACTTGTTACAACAGAAATAGATGCAGATCATCAAAACATAATAGGTAAAGTACTGAATCTAATCTGATAAGCCTTAACTAATTTTTGTTTTTATTTTTTGTATATTTTGGTCGTATTTGAGGTATTACTTTAGCCTACTTTACCCATCCGTGTTCATGTTCTCTATGGTCATGAGATGCCCCTACACCTGTCACGGCGCCCATATAGTCACCATAAACGGCAATTACGTCTTTTAAATCTGACAACTCTTTTAGGAATTCTAACGTTAGTTTATTATTAAATGCATAATGAGTTCCACTATCGTGTATTGTTGGGTTCATACCAGTTTTGGTAATGATATAAGTGCGCATTTCTTCAGAGTTAATTTCCGGTCTTGTAAAGACTTCTATTAAATAGAATGGATCTTTGTCAGGTTCGTTTCGTCTTCGCATCATTAGATCATGAATGAGTTTTGGATGAACCTTTGGCATGTGAATCTCATACAACGTATAAAGTCCTTCAAAGACTCTTTTTATTTCAGTTAGTTCTGACAATCCTAAACTCGATAATAATATACCCCTCTAACTATAAGAGCATTTTTGGAACCATTATGATGGTTCTTACCATTTCTTATATGAGAATGCATCCATTTATCATATATCAATAACTATTGGTTCGGTGTGCCACTTCTAAAATGAAACAAATAGACTATATGCGACTGAACCCTCAGACAAAATTGAGACAATAAATTAAATATGTTAACGATAAACTGAATCGTGATTTTATAGTTTGAATAACAATTCTGGCAATGGTGATATTGAAAACTTACTTTTTATTATGGCTAACCTTCCCGATTTTCTAAAAGTTTCCGTTTGTAGGAAAAAAGTAAAGGAGCTGATCGAAATGAACGAATCGGAAAAAAAAGACACTATTGCTAGGAGTTTAACTTCTATGAACTTGATCAATCAAGACAAGCTGGTTGAACTAACAAAAACTTGGATAAAGGTTATATCTGAAATAGATCCCAATGAACTGACAAAATTACTACACAGCTATCTCTTGATTTTAGACGACGTCAAGCTTTTCGATAAGTTGGATGGAAATCAGATACTAAATATTTTTAATTCACTTGATGAGGTCGAACGTGCAAAACTCTTGGTTTGTCTAAAGGAAGCATTTTTCCTTAACCACAACAGGGGAGAAATTTTGAAAAAAATTCCTCCAGATCTTATCAAAGTAATAACTAATTAGAAGGTTCTGGATTTTCAGGATTCTTTTTCAATTCCTCCACTTTATCCAAGCCGAAGAATCCCCTTTCATATTTCTTTAGTGCTTTTCTGTGTTCTGGCAATGACATGTCTAGATGCATTTCGTTAATCACCATCACTCCGTAAGTGGTCCATTCTTTCCAGCAATCATTACAAGATGGATACTTTGATGAGGATGGGTCTTCAATTTCCTTTTCTTCAAATTCTTTGCCACATTTTAAACATTTCATTTACTATGATGATACGTTAAGGATATTTTATTGTTTTATATCCGTAAATCGCGAATAGACCTTCCATTCATTTTCTGTAGCTATGATTCTTCTTTATGTGGTCGCGCATGGTCTCCATCCCTTCAAATTTCATATCGCATTGTTTGCATTCATATGTTTTATCATCATGTTTAATCTGAAAATGTTGCATTAATTGTTCTAGTGTCCTGAAACCTTCCCCACAAAATTCACATTTGTTTTTCTTTAAAAGGTTAAAATTGTTAATCTTTATCACATCAGGAGCTTGGTATTTTTAGTATTTATGTTAATGCCAGTTTCTAAATATCTAAATAGGAATACATCTTCGAATACATATCTTTGCAACCGTTGTAATCAAAATATTATTATTTTGATCTATTTTCATTCTATTTCGAATGACACATCCAGGTCCTGAATTCTATTTAAGATCCACCGCAATAGTTGCAAAGGGACTACTAGGTAAGAAACTAGTAAGGTTATTTGACGATGGTTCCGGTAAGCCAAAACGGGTGTCAGGTATCATACGTGAGACGGAAGCATACGGTTCAAAAAATGATCCGGCTAGTCATGCATTTAACGGTATAACCAATAGAAATTCAGTAATGTTTGGAGATGTTGGTAAAGCATATGTTTATTTTATTTATGGGATGTATCATTGTATGAATGTAACAGCACGGGCGCCTAGTAGTGAAGCCGGTGCTGTATTAATTAGATCATTGTTACCCTTAGAGGGAATAGATATCATGATTCGTTTGTGTAGTGCGAAGGATAAATCAAGTCTGGTAAATGGCCCTGGCAAATTAGCCAAGGCTCTTGATATTAATAGATCACATAATGGCCTTAATCTGGCGGACGGTAGATCAGCACTACACATAGAGTATGGTATTGAACCAAAAGCGGTTATTTCTACACCTAGAATTGGAATCAGCAAAGGCACTGAAAAATGTTGGCGATATATGATTACAAGGGAAATATGATGTGATTATTCCTGAAATGAGTAAAGCTTGGTGGAATTACCAATAGTTGGCCTTTATCTTCTCGATAACTCTTTCATGTGCAGGTCCTCTCTTTCTTGCGTATCTTTCCATTGCTCCCAACGGAACACCTCCTAACGTCCTTGCAAGACCCGCAAAGAAGACATTCTTTATTGGATTGTCTCGTCCCACTTTGTGCATAAACTTTTGAATTCCATATTTGAAATTGTGCTGCCACGTCTTGTACATTACTCCCAATTTTGCAGCATCCATAGTATTTCCAATATCAAAAAAGTCTGATTTTTCAAGTAATCCGATTGGGACAAACGTTAATGGAGTTGTCGTAAACTTTGAATCTGGTTGTTCTGTTTCCAAAGAGTGAATTAACTCTATGGTCTCCCAACTATCTTCATCCGTTTCATCATTGTCTAATCCCATAATTAGTGTAAATGCAGGCACCCAATAGTTTTCATTTAATGTCTTTATTCCATTTTTGACAACCCAGTGCCATTCAGAAGGTTTGAAAGGAGATAATTTTCTATCCGCATATTTTCCTATCAATCTTATACTTCCTGTTTCAAATCCACACTGAATTCCTATCATGTTATCCGGCGATGCCTTGATTATTTTAGAAATATTAGGTATCAATCGCTCATCTGCAATAGCTCCTGCAAGTGTTCCATGAGTGGGATTAGTGTGTTCTATTCCAGTAGACATTATTCCCGAAAAGAGTTCTTCAAGAGCTTCCCTATTTGGTTGCATGTTTTTAGTAGTTCTAGGATTCAAACCATAAACAAAAATGTCATCGCTGTGCACCCAAGCATTTTTTAATCCACCATACTTCATGTTGATTTCTATTTCTTTTACAACCTTTTCTACAGGATAGTATCTTAGCGGTCTAAGGGTTACATCACAGAACTTGCATCCACGTCCACAACCCCTCATGACCTCAATCATCCCATGCATACTCGGATTAATTATTGTTGGAATTTCATCTACTTTAGGTTCATTCCAATAATGAATAAATCGACCATGATACTTGTTACCACCCTTTTCAAATTCTTTTATCTCAACCTTGAATGGATTTTTCTTGAACGGATTAGCCGTTTCCAGTTCATTATTAATAAGCGCATCAAAGAACGATGCACCAGCTCCATCAATTTCGGGACCTATTCCGCCCAAGTCACCTTCTACGATCCCATATAAGCCATATTCACCTATTTTTGCAGGATCATAATTATACTGCCATGTTCCCGAAGCACCTGCAATAACTTTTGCTTTACTACCGTTTTTTTCCTTTGCTCTGTTTATTTTCATATGGAGGTCCCTGTTATAGAACTCATCATATGAAATCTGCTTTCGGCCATATGTGAAAGTCATAGTTACAGGGCCCATGCCTAATGGGTCCATTTCGTATGTGCCTACTACTTCAGTTTCGGGGCCTATGAATTTTTCAACGTAGTCTGGATGTGCAACTACTACATCTTCTCTGCTATAGCCATCCCTTACTAAGGAAGCTTCAACCTTTCTCAATCCATACGGAGCATAATCTGCGATACCGCTATGATGAGAGATTGGATTACAAATGAAATCAAACAATAATCTGGGAGTAACCTGATTTCGAAGAATCTTGTAAAGCAATGTATCATGTGATCTATTTGGATCAATAGCTGGTGCGCAGCCAAAAAACGATGCTAACGATATTCCTCTATACGGCGACATAAGAGTGCGATCTGCAGTAAGAACAACCTTTGGATATTTCAAGAGTCCCTTATACATACCAAAAAAACGTAGATTTTAAGTTTTCCAAATTATGAAAATCAATTTAGAAACTCTTACTTTAATATGATTCTCAGAACATCTTGGTCGTTAAGCCTGTGATCTAATCCTACTTTCTGGGAACTAAACTTCACACTACTTCCCCAAACATAAGCATACTTAAAGTCCCTAACAAAGTTCCTGTGAATCTTTAAACAAACGTCCCGAATAGTGCAATTTTGATTCATGATGAGTGGCTCTTCATCAACCTTGTCCCCTTTGGGCTTTAGAAAAATTCTGATAAAAGCTAGTTTATCATAAATCAACCTTTTCAAATCATCTATGTTTATTTTTCGATCCGCAGAAATAGGAATAAAATTTTTCACTTTTTTTTCGATTTGAGATACAAATTTACCATCAACCAGATCGATTTTATTTAACACCACAAGTGATGGCAGATAAATTCTATTTCCTGTGACTACATCTATCAGTTGTTCTATTGTAAGGGTTGGTTCCTTGATTATTATGCGGCCATTAACAATACCGTGAATCCTCAGAATTTCCTTCACTAAATGAACTGGAATGTTTGAAACCTGATCGTGTACCGCGATACCTCCATAATGAGCCTTTTCAATAAACACCTGTGGGAGTTTCTTATTAATTCTAATACCAACTTCATGTAGCTCTCGTTCTAACATCTCTAGGAGCTCGGGTTGAAAAACATCCAAGACCATTAGAACTAGATCCGCATTTCTTGCTACTGATAGAACCTTGCGTCCCAGACCTCTTCCTTTAGAGGCACCTTCAACAATACCGGGCAGGTCAAGAATTTGAATCTTTGAACCATTGTATTCCATCATTCCTGGTACTGCAGTGAGTGTTGTAAATTGGTAGGAACCAGTACGTGAATTCGCATTAGTCAATGCATTAAGCAATGTAGATTTACCTACACTGGGTAATCCCACCAATACTACTGATGCATCACCTGATTTTCTAACATTAAACCCTTCGTTTTCCTTTCCCGAAGAAACATTCTTGGCATGTTTATTTTCATCAAGCTCTCGTCGCAGTTTAGCCATCTTGGCCTTAAGAATTCCAATATGAAATTCTGTTGCTTTATTTATTTGAGTCCTATGGATCTCTTCTTGTATGGCTTTGATTTTTTCAGGAATTCCCAGGGATAAGACACCCTAACGTAATTTTTCATTCATTCGATAAATATCTTTGTTCATGATTAGTCGTTAGATAGTATGGAAAGGATTCAGAAATTGATAGGCTTACGTCAGACATTACAGTTACTTGGATTCCCATTCTTATGCTGTCCTCCTTCTTTCGTAAATAAAAATAATGAGTGCAATGGACGAGATTATTGCTGCAATTAGAATGTAATTTATTGGCGGGCTTAATATAACGCCAATTTCAGGAATAACAAATTTGACTTTACCAATAAAATTGTGACTATTTATGGGAAAATCAACTCCGGGAATTGATACCGGGCTAGAGTCCCCTTTTGTTATTATTACTCTTCTTCCATTCTCTGATGTAATTTCGGTTATACGATGCACGATAACTCTGTCTTCTCCTGCCGGTTTATTAAATACAATAATCTCTCCTACGTTTGTGCTATTGAACATATGTCCGTCACCGATAATTATCAAATCATTTACCTTCAATGCAGGAGCCATTGTGTCACTATAAATTACGAAGAATGGCAACGGGTTATCTAACTCAGTTTCAAAATAATGGTAAAGTGAAATGATTATCAAGATTCCTAGGATAAAAACTATGATGTTTTTTATTACCGTAGGAAGACGTGATCTTTCATCCAGCAAATCATCAAAAATTATTTATGTAGATTAGATAAATCTTTAGATTTTTGTAACAATTTGGCAGCTCAGTCTAATGCCTTTTCATCATATTAGATGATTATTAGAATAACTCTGAGTCTTCACTGCTGCCACTATTTAATTTCCTTTTTTGATATTTAACATAATCGTCTATGGCGGTATTTGCTTCAAGATCGGCGTAACTATTTTCAGCTCTCATTATATGCCTATAATCAACCGTATCAAATAATTTCTCAAGATTTGCAATTTCCATTGAAATATTCTTTAATTCCGCATTTCTTATCTTGTACTTTTTTGATCTCTGATTAACCAATAATATGCTATCTGATTTAATTCTAATATTCCTTGTCTGGTAGTTGCTAATCTGGAGAGCCCTTTTCAGAGCGAAATATTCTGCTTGATTATTCGTCTTGATTCCGATAAATTCTCGATAACTGAAGATTCTTTTGTTTTCCTGAGTACCGATTATACCGACACCAGAAAGACCAGGATTTCCCCTACTCGAGCCATCAATGTAGATTTCATACAATAAAATTCAATATTTCTGCCTATAATATAACATTAACAATACTTGTATGGTCCGGAAAGATAAAGAAATGCAATACCAGCATAGCAATCAAGATCAGAGGAGAGTTAGGAGCATCAAAAATACATTTGTCGGCCCTGTCTTTTCGAATAGAACTTACTTTTATAAGAAAGTCGATATTAACTCTCATAAAATGAAGGAGTTGTTTGCTGTCTTTGGTCTATTGACAATTGTTCTAACTGTTAATGCTATTAACGCACAATCTCTTGGTAATGAAACAAGCAACGCTGGAATAGATTCTCAATCAAGAACATTTACGGATTGTTATGCGAGTTTTTATAGTGGAATGATACTATTGCAAGTTTCTGAGAAAAGAGAGATTGATTCAGAGTCTGAAATGAAACAATTCTTTACTGACACTTGTAATTTCATACACGATGAAACAGGAAAATGGTTAGACTTGTGGAAAATGGACGAATTAAAAATGTTATACAATCAAGTAGATATGAGTAAATTCAACGCTCAATATTATCCACAGGGTGTCCCAGGATCCGTCATTGATGTATTCAGCGGTATAGGCGCTATGGCAGGAGCGGTCGGAAATGGTACTGCTATCAATATGGATGATGAAGATTTTGAAGATGATGAAGGTAGCGGGGATAGCGAAGACGATGAAAATAATGAAGACGATGAAAATAACGAGGAATAGAAAATGGCGAAATTGGTCGATTTGTGTTTCATATGCACAGGATAGGAGAATATACTTTTGCCAGTTTGGTTAAGTTATGTAGATATTAAAGTGTATTTTTAAGATTCCATATAGGTGGAAATGGTTGCCCAAGAGAAAAATAAAAGAGGATAAACCGAGAAAAAAAATGGGCAGAAAGCAAATTCTGATTCCTCCAATCATTGTAGGCATTGCAACTCTTTCTGGATTTATCATTATGCATTTCTTCCCAGCACCATCTCCGATACAGGTTTGTCTAAGATCCCATAATGACACTTTCAACATATACTCAAAGATAGACTTGGAAGTAGATGGGCAACAAAGATTTTTGCCAGATAATGTAGGAAAAATAAAGGAAGGAAAAGAGTGTCTTAGAGTCATCCACACCGACGAGGTTGGTGATGAAATTCATGTACAATTCGTTCGACCCGTTAGATTAACGCTAGATGATTTCATGAAAATCTACTCTTCAGATAATAAGACAATTCAAGTAGTGGATAATTCAACTGGAAAAGACATGTACCAGAATCTTACACTGTCTGATTATAACATTGATTATTCATATTTTTCTCAAAATCAATTTGTGAAAATTACTAATCTTACGAGTTCTCCACCATTAAGTGATACGTATTTGGGAAGAATTTCGTTGATCTCCAAATAGATATAAATAGACAGTATCATTTTTGATTAGAATTGAGTAAATCGGCAGCTATCATAAAAGGAGACGGAACCGGACCCGAACTAGTCGAGGCTATGGTTAATGTGTTACAGGATTGCAATTCAAAAATAAAATTGATTCCATGTGATGCCGGCTCTGAGTGGTGGACAAAAAATGGTGGCACATCCTACATTTCTGAAGAAGTCTGGTATCTCTTAGAAAATTCCGATGCTTGCTTTAAAGGACCTACCACGACTATTCCAACCCCAAATGCACCTCGGAGTGTGGCAGTTAGTATTAGACAGAGGTTTAATCTCTATGCCAATGTTCGTCCAATAAAGACTTACAAGAATTCTGCACGTCAACTGGATTTTATTTGTATCAGAGAAGCAACTGAGGGATTGTATTCTGGAATTGAATTTAAGATAGGTGTTGATGCTGCAATAGCGGTAAGGAAGATAACGAAAAAAAGTTGTGAAAATGTAGTAAGGCATGGTTTTAGAGTTGCCAGTGACATGAAATTTAATAAAATTTATGTTATCACCAAAAGGAACATATTGAAGGAAACTGACGGTATCTTCTGGAAAGCAGTGGAAGACATACAATCAGAATTTAGTGAAATTTCCGTGGAGGAATATTATATAGACAATATGACACAACAATTGGTAAAGAACCCAGAACGATTTAACAAGAGCGTCTTACTAAGTACAAACTTGTTTATGGATATAGTATCTGAGTGTGCTTCTGGACATGTGGGGTCTATTGGAAACGTCTATTCTGGAAACTATGGTGATACCTATGCTATGTTTGAACCGGCTCATGGGAGTGTACCAAAACACGCCGGAGCTAATAAAGTAAATCCAGTTGCGACTATTTTGTCCGGTGCGTTAATGGCCAAATACCTTGGGGAGAATGATGTTTGCAATGCTATTTTTGCTGCAACTGAAGAAACAATCAATGAAGGAAAATGTCTAACATACGACCTAGGTGGTTCAGCTTCCTTGAGTGAGATGGCTGATGAAATTGCAAAAAAATCCAAATCACATTTACCATAGTATGGTAAATTAATTAAAAATCTTTGTTTCATTTATCTATTTAGCTATACATCTGATTGTCTATTTATTTCTATGATTTCTAATATTTCATAAAATAGATCTTTTTGAGCTGCCTGTTTCATCACTAGATTATTTTCCGATATGAATTTCTCTAATTTTTTCTTGTCAGAAAGGTTTGATACTAATATGAGTATCCTACCATTTCTTGCTAATTTGTCAAGTACACTTGTTAGGATATGAATTGAAACTTCAATACCAGTCGGCCCACCATCAATGGCTTTATCGACATGATTTGGATTATTTGGAAGATAAGGAGGATTTGTTACAATCAGATCGAATCTTACATCATGCAGTGCTGAGGCTGTGTCACAGCAAATCAATCTATTATTTTTCAGGTCACTTTGTGCTCTCTTTAAAGAATTAAAATCTATGTCGGTTCCTATTACAATTGTAAAATTCCTTGACAATTCTTTCAAAATGATTCCACTGCTGGTGCCTATTTCTAAAGCCAGTTTGCCGTAGTAGTGCTTAACTAAATTAGATAGAAAAATACTGTCATCTGAAGGCAAATACAATGGAGGTCAAATACACTGACAAATTTATAACTGTACAACTTTTTGACTCTTTTTTTTAATCACTTATTTTTTATTAAATCCTTTGAAATACCAATCAAAGTTTCAACATTTAACTGACTGATTTTCCTATTTTGATAATGATTATAGTCTATTAGAGAGGCTGCGTTCTTGTTTCTGTTACTAAACAAGATTTCAAGACCAGAAATAATTTGTCTATTCATACTATTGTTTTTCCTCCTTAATTTGATGACCTTAGAGTCTATTTTTGGTGGTGGATTGAAAGCATTTTTTGCAACATCAAAAAGTGGTTCAATATCAAAACAATATTGAGAAAAAACTGAAACTACGGAATAGTCTGCACTGCCTGGAAATGCCGTAAGTTTGTCAGAAAATTCCTTTTGAACCATGATTACAGCCTCTCTAAACTGATGAAATGATAACCACTTCATTATTTCTTTAGATTTAGAATATGGAATATTCGATAAGAAAAAATCAAAAGAATTTTCATCCTGTTTAAAGAAATCCTGGTTAAAAATTACAACATTGTCATTTTGAACAAGATAACTCTTTGCTTTAGAATATATGTCCTTGTCAATTTCGTAAGTATATACCGTTCTAGCAATCTCTGCTATTTTTTTGGTTAGATATCCATATCCAGTACCAAATTCTAGTACTACATCATTCTTTCCTACATTACAGGATTCTACTATTTTGGAAATAATGTTATGGTCGATTAGAAAATGCTGACCAAGTTGATTTCTGTTGTCATCTTCCAACGAATAGTGTCATCCTGGTCTCTTTGGTGATTTCTTCAACTATTCTTTTCGCTACGAGTTTGTGAATATCCTTTAGACCTATTCTAGATTGTATGTCTGAGAAAGAGGTAAATTTCTCCTTTTCCCTGTCGTTGATTATACTCATCATGTATGTTTTTCCTATTCCTGGTATCAATTCTAATGAATGAATTCTTGGCGTGATAGGCTGAGCTGTATTAATGTAAGTTACAAAACGTTCCTCATTTGCAAGTACTACCTTCTCAACGATAGATGGAAGTTCATTTTTTGCAGATTGCGATATCGAATCATATTGTAATTTGCCAAGAACACTGATTATCTTATTTCTTCCTTCTTTCCCAATATACACTCTTTCGCCAATGTCAAAATTAGCGTTTTGTATCCCCAGTAATTCCAATAATGTTAAACGGCCCTCGCCTATTGCCTGAATAATTATCCCTTCTCTACCCCTTATTGTAAGGGATTTTCCTCTAAGAGTGAAATCTAAAACATATGCATATTCTTCAAACTTATGGCTATGAAGGTTATAATCGTGACCCGTATGTCTATTATGAAAGTTACTATGATTAGTAGAATCCAATTACTTGCAATTATATACTGCGTACTTTTTAAGTTTCATGCACTTCAGTAATTTTTTGTAAAATGCTTTCTGAAGTGGATGTTAAAATTAATTTTTTCC
Source organism: Nitrososphaeraceae archaeon (assembly GCA_035253865.1). Taxonomy (GTDB): domain Archaea; phylum Thermoproteota; class Nitrososphaeria; order Nitrososphaerales; family Nitrososphaeraceae; genus TA-21. The sequence goes on from DATFBL010000116.1 coordinate 22,288, forward strand.
AACCAAATGTAAAGGCCCTTATTTCCTCCAGTGTAGAGGGTAGAATATTCACAATTTCAACAGCCTCTTCTTCGGTAAGACCGCATTGGCCCACTAGTTCACTCACAAGTTTTTGTGACTGTTTTCTGCTTATTTTTGAAAACTTGTTCACATAATCATAAGTCCATCGCTGGATCTGATCCATTTCATCTACTTTCTTGGCTTCCAGTATCTCCTTCACATCAGGGAGTGCAATCATTTCTTTTTTTGTTATTTTTGTCAATACCCAAAACCTTCTATTTTATGGGACGTATATGATTAAACTTAGTTTGTAAGTACTTTTGTTTGTCGCCAACAAGTATTCCAACCTTGACAGTTCTTCTACCAATGTCTTTAATATGTCCCACTTTGCCCTGAAATCTTCTATGTGGGGTTGTCTTATGTTCTCGCGGATCTATTATTACTACGACCTTA
>DATFBL010000117.1:0-15829 GCA_035253865.1 Nitrososphaeraceae archaeon
GTTTCCGGAACTTATGTCATGACAGCTGAGGAAGCATCAAAGGCAATAAATGAACTGATTAATCCAAAAATTACAATTCCAATGCATTATGGTACAATTGTAGGTAATAAAGAAGATGCAATACGATTCTCAGAACTGGTCACAGTATGTAAAACAGAGATTTTAGAGTCAGAATAGTTAAAATTTTTTTCAAAAATTAAAACTTATATACGATCTGTTTTCCTAATATCATTGCAAATGGCAGCTAAAAAGAAATCGAAGTCTGCTAAGAAAGGAACTAAATCAAAATCAAAATCAAAGAGGTAATACTTTCGCAGTCAATATTCCCTCTTACTTCCCCCTTTCTTTTGTTAGAAACAAAGTAAAAATAATTTGATAAATTTATCATCATCATTATTTTTTAGAAAGTATGACTTTCAAATTTATTTCCAGTACGTTAAAAAATGAGTAAAATCAACAAGCATTATCATGTTATCAGGAGACGATGTCTTATTTCATATAGCAAATTATAATTTCAAGGTTCGTCATATGCTAGTTATCGCAGTATTAGCTATTGCATTTTCCACAGCTTTCATTATGCGTTCTTATCCGATAAAATATGGATACTATCTCAATGAATTCGATCCGTATTTTGATTACAGGGCGACAAAATACATCATAGACAATGGTCTTGAGGCATACCTAAACTGGCATGATAACATGTCGTGGTATCCGGATGGTCGAGACATACCAAGGACATCACAGGTTGGACTACACGTCACAGCCGCATATCTATACAAAATATTTGGAGGAGGTAGCTCGGTACTAGACTTTACAATAATTTTACCAGTCATTGTTGGATCACTGACAACAATTGTCGTCTTTGCATTAGTTAGATCGCTTGCTGGAACTACGGCGGGTTTGTTTTCTGCGTTGCTAATTGCCTTTACTCCTGCTCTTATTCAACGAGGAAACCTAGGATGGTTCAAATCTGAACCTCTTGGGTTGTTTCTCGCGCTTTTGGCTCTTTATTTACTAATATCGGCTGTAAAGCATAAACCAAACATAGCTATAGTAAAAGCAGTTGCAGGAGGATTAATACTAGGACTTGCCAATGCATCATGGGGCGGAATTCAGTACTTTAGCATACCGATCTCATTATTCTTCTTCGCAGTAACTTTCCTGAGAAATGACATTAAGGTCCCCTTAATTGTTGCCATTGTCTTTACTGCAGCAGCAATATTTGCAGCCGGCTTGTCGCCTAGACCAGGACTGTCTTTTGTTTTTGGACTTCCTGGTATAGCCCTGATTGGAGGAACAATATTCTTGATAGCTTCTTCAATTCTCAGGAAATTTAGTTCATCGAATACTTTTTTGAGAAACAATTGGATATTGATTGGAGCCTTTTTTGCAATTGCAATAGGAATTATAATTTCAGGAAGTTTCCATGGATCCTCATTCAGATATCTTAATGCAGTTAATCCATTTCTATCTGCTCAGAATCCACTTGTTGAATCAGTTGCAGAGCACTTTACTCCAACTTTGGTAGAATACTTTACAGATTATTCAATCCTGTTGATGTTTGCAGGATTCGGAGCACTCATGGCATTCAGACGTAGAAATGACATGTCAATATTCGCCTTAATAATAGGAATTACAGGAGTTTATGTTAGTGCAACTTTTGCTCGATTACTTGTTTTCTCGTCTATAGGAATAATACTCTTGGCAGGAATAGGACTATACGAAATCACAAGAACTGTTATAAATTACAAGATATCAGAACCTTCGCATAAACGAAAAAGAAAGACCGAAATTGAAAAAACTTCTCAGATGGAAAGGCCGATAAAAATTGTGTATGCAGTTATTATTGTCGTACTAATTTCGATTCCTGTAATAGACAATGGTATCCTCTATCCACAGAATTCAAATTGGTTAAGCTCTGCGGACATTCCTCCTTCAATAGCAAATGGAGGAACTGGATTTAGAGTCAAGACCAATGATTGGATTAATGCATTAGACTGGATCGCTGCTAATACATCATCAAATTCAGTTGTAGCATCCTGGTGGGATTATGGTTACTGGATAACAACACTATCAAATAGAACTAGTTTGGCCGATAACGCTACAATTAATCAAACGCGAATTGCAACCATAGCCAAAATGTTTATGGATCAAACTGAAAATGGGCTGAAGATTGCAAAGGATCTAAAATCTGACTACATAGTTGTATACATAGTAGGACAAAGGTTTAGTGGAATCAATAGTAGCGAACTCTATGTTTTAGGCAATGGCGGCGATGAAAGCAAAAAGCAGTGGTTCATAAGAATTGGTGGATTTGATGAAAATAGATATCTTGAACAAGATGGGTTTACTCCTACTCCTTTCTTCTGGAATAGTACCTTACTAGGACAATTGATACCTTTTACACCTGTCTCCTATATTCTAAATGGTGCACCTTCAGGGGAATATCAACCAGGGGCCATGGCCATTTATGCAAAACATATCAAATATCCACAAAATGAAACAGCTGATCAACCATTGAAACTTGCATACTCATCGGACAGCTTCAACAGTAATAAGCCGGGTCTGTTTTTCGGAGTGTTAGTTTATGAAGTTAATAAGAACTACATGCCCAAAACCACATCGGATCCGTATAATGAAAAGATTGAAGATCAAGAGAAATTTTCAATAAACGGCACTTCCATTAGTAGTGTTATGGAGACAAATAATCAATCTAAACTGGCCATACTAGATACAACTCAAGGCCCTATAACCATTGAATTCTTTCCACAAGTAGCACCAAACCATGTGAGTAATTTTGAGAAACTTGCAGAATCTGGATTCTATAATGGAACGATATTCCATAGAATTGTGAAAGGATTTGTAATCCAAGGTGGAGATCCGAATACTAAGAATAGCACGGACATGGCGGCTTGGGGCACAGGCGATCCGGGTTATAGAATTGACGCAGAATTCAGTAACATACCTCATGAAAGGGGAATAGTATCAATGGCAAGATCCTCCGACCCTAATAGTGCCGGTTCACAATTTTTCATTGTTTTAAACGACTCTAAATTTTTAGACAACCAATATACAGTGTTCGGCAGAGTAGTAAATGGAATGGATGCTGTAGACAAAATCGCTACATTGTCAACTGTACAAAATGATCAGCCACAAGATCCTGATTTAGCGAAGATAAACTCTGTAAAAATAATAGATAGAAATGCAACCGCAAATTGAAATTGATAATCAGTATGAATTGATATATCTTATTTCAACAATGCAGCATAAATGAATGGTAACAATGTAGTTGCCTCGCCATGTATTGTGGTTTGTCTAGCTCTACCCTTTACTTTTCCCCAGGATATTGCTTCGGCTACTAGGGCACCGCTCAAGCTACCATCCCATTCAGAAGCCGTCGTTATAGAAACGGCATAATCTAATCCGCCTCGGAATTGATTCCACCATAAAGTATGGTGTTTTGAAATTCCACCTCCGATAATAAATGCGCCCGTTTTGGACGCTTCATAAACCAAATCAGATAGCTTTGTTTCATCCAATAAAATATTTACAATAAAGTCCTTGTGTTTCTGATAAAAGAACCATATTTGACTTCCAACGGCTCCATCCACTATTCCAGGAACTATGACTGGAATGTCATTCTTGTATGCCCAGTATAGGAAGGAAGAATCATCCAATGTCTCTCCTATACTTCTTGTTATATCAAAAGTCGAAATACTTCTCGATCCTTGTTTATACAGATTGTCTAAACAAGTCTGCACTTTATCTTCAATGACTGGTCCATAATTATTTTGAGGGACCAGTACATTCCCCAATCTATGTATATTCTTTCTATAAAGCATCCTATCATCCATCCGGAAGTCACCCGAGTAATATTTTGTACTAGTACGTGCGATATCATGATCTAGTGCACCACAAGTTGTGATCACACAATCGAACATTTTGTTTTTTATCAAATCTTTTATAATTCCTCTCGCTCCCGTTGAGATAATAGACCCCACAAATGACAGAAATCTAGTACAATTTCTATCCTTTGTCATTGTACGAATTATATTAATACCATCCCAAAGATTTTTAGATTCAAACCCGCCAGAATTTGCCATACCATCAATTAGTAATGAAATAGAATTAGATTCTATTTTGTAATCACGTACTGAATCACTCAAAATACTTTTATCTGATTTTTTAGTCCTTTTTGGTTTCAATTGCCAACAGTTAAGCTGCCTGATACATTATTAATTTTATCTATTTTCATTTGAATTTCCATTACGAATTGTGTATTGAATCGTGTGTAGCTTCCAAACACTTCCGAACTGAACAAATTTAAGTTATCTCAAAATTTCGTCACATTATTATAATGATAATTTGGTATATCCTCAAATGCGTGTAAGATATTGGCGGTTGGGAGTTAATGACCTATTAAATGCAACCTATCCCGAAGAGAAGGCTAATCATTGGGAAATAAAATGCTTACAAGGAGAGTATGAGCATTTTGGTGTTTTTTGGTTTAGATATGGAACTCCTTTTGACAAGGAATTAATCAATGGGATATGTTTCTATTATAATGATATTCCACAAGAAAAAGTTAAAGAATTACTAGATTTTCTGCAACAAAAATATGGAGGCAAGGCGTTATTTAGACAAACCAGAGTTTTCCTTCAAGGATCTAAAGAATTCAATGACAAAAATGAAATAGCGAACTTGGCAAATCAAATTAGCTCTAAATTCAATGGACCAATAGAAATTACCTTAGAATTTGAGAAGGTAACTGAAGAAGAACAGGAACAAAACGCATTTAACTTTCCTGCTGGTAAGGCACTGCCCATCGCCGGCTCTGAGTAATCAGTAACAAACAAACCTGACAAAGAGAATTATGAGATCAAACCAAAATTGATCTTCTAATTAGGCTTCTGTATCACTGTCTTCGAGTATTGATTTGATTTTCTCTCTTAGCTTTGATATACTGACTGGTTTACTAATAAAATGAGTAACATTAACTGATGGAATGACTTTACTGAACTCTTCTTTGTTTATTTCAAATGCCGTGATAAATGCAATCTTCATGTCAGGATCAGTATCTTTGATTCTTCTATAAAGTTCAAACCCATTTACTTTGGGCATTCTAATATCCGTAATTACTAGATCATAATAATTTTGAGGATGATTCTGGAAATTATCAATGGCATCATCGCCCTTTGAAAATGTGTCAACCATGAAATCATTTTTTGACTCTAATCCTCTTTTTATGACCGAAAGAATATCAGATTCATCGTCCACAATCATTATTCGTGGTGGTGAATTAGTTTTCTTACTTTCTGCCATATGTCAAATTTTGATATGGTTATCATATATAATAAGTTTCATTATGAGAATATTGATATATCAAAAAAAATAATGTCTTGAAAGTGAGCGAAAAAGTAGACTGGTTGGGACTTTTACAAGACTCGAAAATCAAGGAATTTAATGAATGGAGAATGGCCAACATATTTGAAAAAATAGACCTAAGTGGCATGGATTTTTCGGGTAAGGATCTATCAGATGCGTATTTGAACGGCATAAAGTGTAACGGAGCTAATTTATCAAATTGCAAATTACGGAAAGCTAATTTTGCTCAATCCGAAATTATGGATTCAAATCTTGAGAAAGCTGATTTAACGGATGCAATTTTTCTTTACGGAAATCTAAAAAACAGCAATCTAATAGATGCCAATCTTACTGGTACAAACTTTATGTGGTCAGATTTAAGAAATTGCGATTTGAGTGGAGCAAAATTTAGAAAAACAGTCTTTGTTGAAGCCAAACTACAGAACGCAAAATTGAATTCATTAGAGAATCAATCAGTTTATCTGAAATTTGCAAAGATGGAATAGATTTTTCATGACATTGATAAATCATGAAAGTAATCCCAATAGATTAATACGATTGTAGCGTCCAAAAAGACTGGTTGGAAGTAGACAAAATACGGACTTTAAAGTTACTTGGTAAATGGTCACTTAATAGAGCCATAGGAAAACGACGTCCATTAGTGGCAGTTTTCGGTTTGACCCATTATTGCAATTTTTATTGTCCTATGTGTCCTTTCGGTGATTCCAACAAAGAAGGACAACTGAAACTTGTTAAAGATAGGGACCTAACTACTGAACAGTGGAAAAACATCTTTGACAAAGTCTCAAAATATTGTGTTTGGTCAATTATTGAAGGAGGTGAACCAACAAGCCGACCAGATTTTATGGAACTTGTGAAATATCTGCACGATCTCAATATGCCCACATCGCTGATTACAAATTGTTCTCTTTTGCATAATGTGGATCTAAAGAATTTAAAGAAATACATCCAGTTCATTACATGCAGCATTGATTCGGTTCATGAGGAACCTTATTGTAAGGTACGTGGTGTCTCTAGTAAGACCTACGACAGAGTTATGGAAAACATTGAACTACTCAATCAACATAACATTTCACATTATTTCAATAGCGTAATTACAAAATATAACACAGAAGAATTTATTGATCAGAGTTATTTTTACAGGGCCAAGGAACTTGGATCAAATGCGGTTTCTCTAACCTTCGTAGAAGATAGAGCAGATGTTTCATATTCATTATTGCCGGATCGTAAAACTATGACAAAGGTTTGTGAAAGTGTCTTGGACTATATGAGAAAAAAATCATCTCCTCAAATTATGATTCCCCCTGAATATTTTGAACAAATATTAGAAAATGGGCGAACTGCATTCGATGAATGTGGAGTATGGAAGAGTACGTTTGTTAATGCAGATGGTACGGTATTAGTACCATGTTGGAAATTCAACAAATCAGAAAACAAATATGATCTTAATGAGCAAAGCATCGAAGAAATCTGGAGCGCTCCTCAATGGGATATTGCTAGATCTTGTCATGATTGTCAGGTACTTGGTTGTATATGGTATTCCTCACAACCAATAACGACATTTGCCAAAAATTACATGAATGGTTTGTCTCGAATTATCAATCAACACAAACCAGAATTGCTACCCTGATTCCATATCACCCATAGTATCAAGTCAAGTAAGATAAGGCCAGAGCCCTTTTAAATAAATTACAAAATTTGTTCGACACGAAGATTAAGACAATCATTGTCTTGATAAAGTTCGCCAACAGCTTTGAATTCTCTGCTCTTTTTTATCAATTCTCTAGGACCACGGTAATCGTAGTGGTTCAGTATAGCTCGCCATTTACTATTAACCAAAACAATTGCTTTTCCTATCATTACTTTTTCAATTTCAATATTAAAGACCTGTCCTTGAACTTTTACTAGATTATCTGAAGCAATTACTTTACCACCGGAAATTTTTATTCGTTCCAATTTCTCGAGCATTTTCAACGCTGCATTTATGAGTACATCGTCCTGTCGCAATGACTTGTGCAAAAGTTGAATATCTAATCCACTGTTTCCATGCATAGATACTATAGAATATATTTTTCTTGCAGTACTTTCAACACTATTTCTAAGTTTCTTTATTCCTAAATCTGGAGTAGAGTAAGAAGATTTGCGGAGTGGAATTTTGCCTGTATCTGATGTGGTAAAATGACGCTGAATTTTTTTTCCATGTTTTTCCAAACACGAATCAAGAAATGCAATTTCTTCTTTAGACATGGGATTTTTTTGTGCAGGAGTCCTGTGAACTGATTTGAATCTGAGTTGTGTATCAATCGAAGAAAGTATCGATTTCATCTTTTGTATTTTTTTTCTACTTACATCTAGATAGCGCTCGTCGATCGTATCTTTTGTTGCAAGAATTAGGACCGAACCTATACTTTTTCTTCCAGTTCTCCCTCTTCTTTGAATATGTCTAATTTCACTTGGTATTGGTTCGTAAAATACAACTTGATCGACTTCTGGAATATCGAGTCCTTCTTCTGCAATAGATGTCGCTACCAAAACATTAAACTCTCCTTCCCTAAATTTCTGCAAGATAGTATTTTGCTCTTCCTGTTTCATTCCGGGGTCTCCTTGTCTTTTTGATTGGCCTACGAACTTTGATGCGCTAACCTTGTTTTTTTTAAGCAATTCAACTATATGTTGTGCGGTGTCTCGGTACTGAGTAAAGATAAGCACTCTGGAATCCTTTTCTGACTCGCCCTTGGTCAAGTGGTGTGTATTTTTAGATCTAGTATGAGAATTGAATCTTTCATCCAGGATTTCAATAAGATGCTGAATTTTCGGATGTTCTTTTTTCAAGTGTTCAATCAATCTCTTTATTTCTATTATTCTATTATCGCCAAGCAAAATCTTGTGACTCTTACCGCCTTCTTCCTGAATTCTATTTAGAAAGGTCTTAAGAGAGTAGAATCCTTGACTTTCCATCAATTCTATGCAATACATTATTGACAGTGCATTAGATTGCTGCGTTATGGCAAAGTAGACCGAACTACGTCGCTCTTCTGGAATTGTAGTCAATGTACGCCTTAACTCATCTCCCAATGAAATTAGATCTCTTTTAAAAATCCATTTTGAGTTTTTCGTGATAATTTTCTTCTTAATTAACCACTCAAGTTTTTCATCTAACATACTTTTCAATATTGATTTGACGTACTGATACTCTGAGGGAAGATCAAACCATTTCCAATCAATATCAATTGGATTGATATATTGCATTACGTCAGAATCTTCTTCCGTCTTGTACTCTAAATGTTCAATAAATAAATTATTACAGATTTCTTGAATTTTGTTTTTATCTGATCCTGGGCTAGCAGTTAACCCAAGTATTAATGGAAAGGAACAATGTTTCATGTACTTTTCTGCTATGAATGTATATGCATAATCTTTAACTGCACGGTGTGCTTCATCAAAGACTACCAAGAAAAAATTATTTAGTTCAAGTCTCTTTTTTCTTATATCATTTCGTATTACTTCTGGTGTTGAGAAAACAATTCTAATTTCCATTTTATTCCAGAGAAGACTTCTGGCGTATGGTGGCAATTTTCCTGTCACTACAGCAGTTTGTTCATCAAGTAACTTTAAGTAAGATAGAAATGATCTCCAGTGCTGGTTAACCAGTGGTCTTGTTGGAGCTAGAATTAAGATTCTTTTATTCCTATAATTATAAAGTGTATTAATGGAAACGAGTAACGAAATAATTGTTTTCCCCAGAGCGGTTGGGAGTATCACTAGAGTATTTTTACTTAGGGCATGACTGGAAATATTTTTTTGATATTCTCTAAATTGTAATATATTTTTTCTAAGAAGTGGATGATTCGTAAAGTCATGCAGGTCTTTGATGGTCATTGATTAACAGTACTGACTTGAATCAGATTGTTCTATATGTTATTCGCTACTTTTCTTTCATTTAAGGATTAAGACTCTCTTTCGTCTTCCAAATATTATTAGTCTTTGTGGGCATTTCTAAAACCTCCATGGTATAGAATCCAATCAAGGATTATTTTAGTCAAGTACGCCAACAGAATTGATTACCAACTGATTTTCTTGATGGTTGTGATAGAACCTTTGACATGAGATCTCATAAGTTAGCGCTATTTGGATCTGCATAGATACGATGTCAAGAAATAGAACATCATGGATTTCAAACCCTCGCAGTGTATTTGGTAGTTCAAAATAATTTCCCATAAGCTCTTAATTTAAAAATACTAAGTATTAGTAACTCTAGCGTTAATATCAAATCACATTGGAGTTACTAATAAAGGAATCTAAAATATAAGATACATCGGATTCTTACGTCAATAAACCTGCCGTTGGTTGATATTTCCAGTTCTAATTTGGAAATTCAATGGAGGAGCTGTCCAACTCCAGTATTGGAATATAAATTGAGTGTGTATCATTTCCTATCTTTTCAACAAAATTATATTCACCTGTAAGTTGCCTAAGTTCTATGAATTTCATGCTGGGTCTTTCTTTTTCAACTATGTAGTGAACTAACGCACCACCTAGGGCGCCCGTCTCAATAAACAGAATCTCTTTTTCCTTGTACTTTATATGATATAGCATAGGAGTCAATCCTAACGCAGACTGGGAAGAGAACAATATCACCTTTAACATGTCGTTCAAATTCTTGTATTTCAGAAATGTCATTGACGATTCATCCTTAGTCATATCAATCATAGAAAAGATACTTGAATTTCATTGTATCGATTATACAAGCATAAATCTAGAATAACATAAAGAATAATTGCAACATCGTATAGGGTAAATTGCTGAATTAGAATAGAATTCTGAATATCAAACGCATGTTTGATTAGATAGTCGTCATAAGTGAAATATGAACTTGCAGGAAAATATACATTCTAGAAGAGTGTGTCGAATATCACGACTATAATTCAAATATAGGTTTGTTCGTACTTACATAACATTAAGAAATGAATGAAAAAAGCGTGTTATTTTTAATATTATTTTTTGTATTTACTGTATTCATAAGCTACGAAACGTTCAATTCTTCAATCCACTTCGTAGAGGCGCAAATACCTATAATTCAGAACTCTACTACTCAAGCACCTCTAGCTCTGCCAGATCTTTTTGCAAAGGTAGAAAAATCAGTGGTTCAGGTAACGGAGGTTGACAATTCCGATGAGTTTGGCTCACGACTAGGCTCGGGATTTGTTTACGATAAGAGTGGCCATGTAATTACGAATTATCATGTTGTGGTACCTGGTTCCAACAATAATGACGAGCTGCAAGTTAGTTTCCTGGATGGTAATGTTTATTCTGCGGAGCTTGTTGGATTTGACCAATTTGCAGATTTGGCCGTAATAAAGGTAAATAATATTACCTCCGATAAATTGATGCCATTGTCCCTAGCTAATTCGTCCGCTTTAAGAATTGGCGAAACAGTGGTTGCAATTGGAAACCCATTTGGATTGTCAGGTTCAATGACCGTTGGTATAGTAAGTGGTTTGGGCAGGCTATTGCCATCCAATGAAAATGGGGAAAATTTTGCTGGAGCTACCTCGTCATTTTCTATCCCGAACATTATACAGACCGACGCTGCTATTAATCCAGGCAATTCTGGAGGTCCGCTCATAGATACGCAAGGTAGAGTAATTGGAATCAATACTGCAATATTCTCCAACACTGGAGTTTACTCTGGAGTAGGATTTGCAATACCTTCCAATACAGTTAGTAAAGTTGTAACTTCACTTATTCAAACAGGTTCATATCGTCATCCATATATTGGCATAGTTGGACTTAGTTTGACTCCGGATTTGTCCAAGCAAATTGGATTAAGTCAGACGAGGGGATTTCTAATAACCAGTATCACAGAAGGTAGCCCAGCCGAAAAGGCTGATTTAGAGGCTGGAACAACTACGAAAACCTATAACGGTAGGGAAATTAATACGGGAGGAGATATCATCTTGAAAATTGATAACAGAGAGGTTACGAAGATTGATGACATACTAGCATATTTGGAGAGTCAAAAGCAAGTCGGAGACAATGTTCATCTTACGACTCTCAGAGATAACGCTATTAGGGAACTGGATGTAGTTTTGGGTGAAAGACCTAGCGCTGACATGATAGATTCGTCATTAAATGATTTCCCAAATAGATCACCGCCCCAAAATGGAGATAGTAATTATCCGGAAGAGCTGTATGACGAATGCGTTAGAGTTGCAGGAGAAAGCTTTTGCGACTTTCTCTTTAGAAGATAATGTTCCTAATTCAAGATATCACCTATAGATTTTTTTCTTCTCTAAATACTCTTCAAAATAGTTATCCTTGAGTTAGCGAATGAATATTAAATCATCCAGGTTTTTCAGACTTTACATACCATTTTCCTGAACGAGTTCCCAAAACCATGGCTCCAATGTAGTTACCTTTTTTGTATACCTTAGCAAATTCCTTCCCAAGGCCAAAAAAAGAAAGTAACAAATTATCTTTTTGATGGTAACCTGATTCAATAACTTTCATACTTAATTTACTACTAGATTTGATAATTATCTTTCGCGCATCAGACCAATTACCACTCCATGAAATTATTTCGAAATTTCCAAAGTTTTTTGTGGATACCTGATATCCTTCTAACCGTGCTTTAAAATCCATTTTTTTCTCATTGGAGTATGTATTCATCCATTCAATGGCTCTGTTTCCCATTCCTGCTTCAACCCCGAAATTATCAGTGCTAGCCAATATTCTGACACTTGAAGATTAATAATTTTAAACTTTGTAAAAAATCAATAATTCAAGTTCAAGAACTCCCATTCGGTGGATCGATAGAGAACAAACCAAGATATCAAAAACGAATGATTTAAGTAAACTAACATGCTTAAATTCAATATGTCAAGTGAAGTTAATATTCGCGAGAGTCCCAATCATTTCATAGTTCTCGATGCAATATCAAGAGGAATAAGCAATATCGACAAGATATCAAAGGTGTCAAAGTTATCGAAAACTGAAATTGAATTAATAGTAAATGATCTTGTTTTTCAAAGATTGATAACCAGTAATGAAAAGAGAGGATTCCTTGGTAGAAAAAAAATTGAATTAAAAATTACAGAGACAGGTATGGATTTACTTGGAAACAAGAAAAAGGAATTACAAGAGAAGGCTCAGGAAATGCAACAATACTACGATAATGGGAACAGAACACAGCTTGAATCACTCATGGATTCAAATAGAGCGTGGATGCCCATGATGCTGTTTTCTGGAATAATGAATGTACTGTTTTTCACTTCAATGATGTCGTTTATGGGTATGGCAATGAGCCCTGCAGAAAGCTCTCATGCCGGTGGTAGTGAAGCCGGGAATGCAGATAGTGGCTCTGCAGCAGCAAGTGAGAGTAGCTCTGATAGTTCTGGCGCTGATTCCCAGGCAGGAGCTGATACTGGCGGATTTGACGGTGGCGGATTTGACGGTGGCGGATTTGACTTTTAAGTCATTTCATCCTTAGATTAGATCAAATATCAGAATCTGGCTAATTCTAAGAAAATCAAGTTTGCAGTAGCCAGTTAGAGTATTATTGAGAAATTACAGTTTGTAAGAGCAATAGGTCAATCATACCTACTTAATGGATGAGTTAATACCTTTTGGTGTAAAACTTGACGCTTTGCTATATTTTTGAATTGTCTCCACTATCCAATTTACGTCATGTTTAGATTTGGCAAGGTGTGCAATCTTTATGCAGTCCCTTATATCCTTTGATTTCATTTTGTGCCATACTTGCGAAGCCACCTCTGCTGCAATGTCTCTGACTATCCCTTCTTGACCGAGCATGTGAATTGATATATCTTGAAAATTCTCAAAATTGTATTGTTTAAAGTGCAAAACCATAAATCTAGAAAGTAACGGTGTGAGCATATGGTTGGTATCGTTTGAGGTAGCAAAAACCCATGTTTTCAATTGGGTATTCCTCGTTTTCATATGTTTAGTTTCGGCTATAATACCAGCTTCCATAAGACTGAGAAGAACTGTTTGATCCTTTATTGGCATATGTTCAATTTCGTCAATTACCAAATACCTAGGACGCTTTTCAAACAAATAGTCAACCATACCTGATTTGGTACTATGTGTACCTAGGGTAAAATAAGATCGATCGAGTTTCATGCATCCAAGCATAAACAAAGTTTTTGCTGATGCAGGGGGACCAACGAGCAAGATATGGATAGGTTTTTGTGATTCGAATGACAAGAAAAATAATTTTTTTATATCTTCGTAACCTATTATATTATTAAACAGGTCATAGTCCCCAGAGTTTTTTGAATTGATGTTAAACTTATTACTCTTTTCCGTCACTTCGTTTTTGATTGACATGACCTAATCAGTCTACACTTTGATCTCAGTGATTATAGACATTCCTACAAAATGTTGATGTCCAATTACTGTAATTTAGTAGACGAAAATTCATTATGTAAAAGATATCTTATAACGAATGAATAAACTAACCGACTGAACCTTATTTCAATACCATCCGATTTTCATCTTGAGACTTATGTAAACAAATAGAACATATTTGACTAGTACATAGAATTTATTTTTGGTAAACTTCCTTAATCTCAACATGCGGTATCGAATAAAAGACATACTTGCTAACTATTCGTATCTATGATATATAGTCAACTATTAATTGATAACTACAGATAGCAGATAGTGTCTTTGTTATCCAAAGGATGGTGTTTCTATCTGCGGTTTTTATTAGCAGTAGCAAATTATCTTGGTTAAACTGGTCGATCAACCTAACTAGGTAAATTATTATAGACATCATTAACCATCAAAATCATTAATGCTTCGCAACAAGAACCAAAAATATAACGTCAAGTCAGCAAATAGATCAAAAGACCTCTTGACAGTAAGATGGGAAAATAATCAAGTAGTAATGATAGATCAGACAAAATTGCCTGCTAAATTAGTTTATGTTAGATATAGGAAATATGAGGACGTTGCTAGAGCTATAGAACGATTAGTTGTTAGAGGAGCTCCAGCTATAGGTGTTGCGGCAGCATTTGGAATGGCTCTAGCTGCTATTTCAAGCAACGCAAAAGACAAGAAATCAATGATCAAAGATCTGAAAGCCGCATACGTTAGATTAAGATCCACAAGACCTACAGCAGTTAATTTGGTATGGGCTTTGGATCAAATTATGAAAGTAGCTTCTTCAAAAAAAGATGTAGGAGAAATCAAAAACTCAATTATCCTTTCCTCTCTTAATATGGCAACAGAAGATATTAGCACCAACAAGCAATTGGGCAAAAATGGAGCAAAAATAATCCACAATGATGATGTAATTCTCACTCACTGTAATGCAGGTTCACTTGCCACGGTTGCATATGGTACGGCATTGGGTGTACTTAGAGCAGCCAGCGACACTGGTAAAAACATACGTGTTATTGCAACCGAAACTAGGCCCGTAATGCAAGGCTCTCGATTAACTGCATTTGAATTAGATCATTATGGGATAGATTTTAGTCTAATCCCCGATACTGCCGTAGGACACTTAATGTCTAGTGGTCTAATTAATCGAGTAATAGTAGGTGCGGATCGAGTTTTGAAAACAGGACATGTCTACAACAAAATCGGTACCTATCAGGTTGCAGCACTTGCAAAAAGACACAATATCCCCTTTTACGTTGCGGCACCCAGTTCAACGTTTGATTTAACAAGTAAGGTTAGGGACGTAGTGATTGAAGAAAGGAACAAGAACGAATTGATGAAAATGGGCAATAAGTTATTGGCGCCAAAGGGAATCAAAGTATTTAATCCTGCATTTGATGTAACCCCACCCGAATTGATTACTGGAATAATAACTGAAAAGGGCGTAATTAAACCTCCGTACGAAGAAAACATATCCAAAAATATTCTGACTAATAGATAAAGTATTTAATCTCTGAGGATATTTTTAATATTGGATGCCGATGAGTATTAGTCAAGAGCAAGTTTATTCCGTGTTACGGAAATGTATGGATCCGGAGATTCCTGTTAATATTGTCGATTTGGGTTTGATATACGGCGTAAACATAAACGAATCCAATGATGTCGATATCGAAATGACAATGACAACTAGGGGATGTCCTCTGCATGACACGTTGGTAAGTGATGTTAAACGATATATTGGAAAAATCGACGGAGTAGGGAACATTAATGTCTCTATTGTTTGGGATCCCCCATGGAACATAGAGAGAATGGAACCGTCTGTTAGAGAGAAGCTTGGTTTTGGACGACCAAAGTTAAGATTTCAAGTAGATTATGAAAAGTACCGGCCTATGATGATAGGTAGAAAGGTTACACAGGAAGATGGTTCGCTAATTCTCGAGAATGAGAAAGAGCAGAGATTTATGGTAAACCAAGCAATAGTTGATTTTTGGAATAGTTGTGATGGAACAAAAACAATTACTCAATTAGCGGATCATTT
>DATFBL010000118.1:0-2113 GCA_035253865.1 Nitrososphaeraceae archaeon
AAAAGAAGAACAGTACGTCCAGAGTATTTCCACGGCAAGGGAGGTCTTGGAGGATTACAGTTAGAATTGCCTGAAAATAAAAAAATACTTTCAAAATTAAGACTATCAGATTTCATAGAATCTACTTTAAAGAATTATAGAAAAGGTGAAGTTTCAATAATTGCAACTGGACCATTAACTAATATTGCAAAGCTGTTTACAGACGACAATTTCTCTTGTACATTGGATAACTTAGGGGAAATTTCTATCATGGGCGGTGCCTTTGGACTAGATAACAAGACTTTTGGTAGTTTCACCAAGTATGCAGAATTCAATTTCTATTGTGATCCAGAGGCAGCAAAAATAGTACTTAAGGAAAATCAGAATTTAAATAGAAAGGTTGTTGGTTTAGATGTCACTTCTAATCCATTATGTGCAGTGGATCCTGAACTTGTTCGAAAGTTAACAAAACTTAAAAGTACAACATTTAAAACAAAAATTACTACTTCATTACTAGGTTTCGCAGTATCTGTACGTAATACTTGTAGTTTACATGATGTTTTTGCTGTAGCCATGTTAGAAAAACCATCTTTATTTAATTTAAAAAAAGGACGCATTGAAGTAATATTAAATGGGACAATACGTGGACACTCAAAATTTATAGAAGATAATGCTTCCTCTAATGGTATTTTAGTCGCTTCAGATGTTAATGAAAAGGAATTCAATAACTTTTTGTATTCTCGTCTTTTGAAAAATTGACAAGTACAAGGATATCGCTATTTGACAAATCATCATATTTTGCTTTTGTTAAACTGCTATCACTTAGTTTTTTCTTGGATCATGTAATATATACAAGGATAAAGGAACAATAACTATGAAATGGTAAGAATCAGTATTCAAGCAGCTCATGAACAGACTAATCCTCTTGATCTACTAAATGATGTTATAAAAATGGATAAAAAAGGTATTGAAAAGTGCTGGTCAAGCGATCATTATATGCCTTGGTGGCATACAGGTTCGTCTGGAGGTGCTGCCTGGCCTTGGATTGGGGCTGCTCTGGCTAAGACGAGTAAAATAATTGTAGGTACAGGAGTAACACCGCCGATATTGAGATATCATCCTGCTATTGTTGCTCAAGTGTTTGCCACATTGGGTGTTATGTTTCCAAATAGAGTATTTCTAGGAGTCGGAAGGGGTGAAGCACTTAATGAAGTACCAGCAGGTAATACATGGCCTTCTAATCTTGAAAGATTTCAAAGATTAAAAGAAGCAATACATTTAATCAAAAAATTATGGACCGAAGAGTGGGTCAACTTCAGGGGTCAATATTACTGGGTAAAGGATTCTAATCTTTACACTAGACCTCAAAGACCAATTCCATTATATATTGCTGGACTTAAGCCACAATCCGCCCAATTAGCGGGTGAGGAAGGAGATGGATTTATTACCAATGAACTAGATGTTGAATCTATAAAAAATAAATTATTACCTGCAGTCAAAGAAGGTACAAGAAGATCAGGAAAAGATTACGATTCCCTTGAAAAAATACTATTTATTCCAGCTTCATATGATGAGGATCTGCAAAAGGCATTGCAGTCAATTAGATTCTGGAGAGGTGCTATGATAAAGGCTTTCTTTGAAGTAGATGTTCACGATCCCAGAATAATTGAAGAGAATGCTCAGGTTATTGGAGATGATACATTGCAGGAAATGCTGCTTGTAATTTCAAATGCAGAAGACGGAATAAAGAAATTAAAAAAGTATACCGATTTAGGATTTAATGAAATTGTTTTGACAAACTCAAGTCCAAATAGGGAAAAGTTGATAAATTTAATTGCAGAAAAAATAGCTCCAGAATTTAAGAATGTGGATAAATAAATATTTACAAAATGTAAGTATAAAAAACACACATTTTGTTTTAATTTATCATTAACTTTTGTTTGATTATTGATCAAGACCAAACCTTTTGTTTTTTAAGACTAACAAACAATAGTAAATATCATCATTATCATTGCTGAAGATATCTATATGCAACATCCATAGGAACATGAACTGTCATCTTATCAGTATTTCTATTATATAGAGCATAAATTGATCCAAGATCAATTTCGTTGAAATCTAAGTTAATTATTCC
>DATFBL010000119.1:0-3661 GCA_035253865.1 Nitrososphaeraceae archaeon
ATATTGGAAATTATCAACAACCAAGATCCTGCGTATATTTATAGCAAGAGGTCTACTGATTCAAATGTTTTGCGTTTTATGAAAAAGCATAGAATTACTAGTTATCAACAACTCATACAAAAGTCAAACAAAGATACAAAATGGTACTGGCATGCAGTAAATAGAGATCTCAATTTGAAATGGTTTAGAAAATATGATCGTCTTGTTGATCAGTCCCATGGAATTTCCAATACAAAATGGTTTACCGGCGGCAAATGCAATATTATTGCTAATGCAATAGACAGGCATGTAAAAAGTCAACCAAATAAGATCGCATATATTTTTGAAAATGCGAAAGGAACCACAAGAAAGGTTTCATATAAAGAACTTGCCTATGAGGTAAATCTGCTTTCGTGTGCATTAAAAGATGCAGGTATTAGGAAAGGAGATATTGTTGGTATATACATGCCTTTAATCCCTGAGGCCCTATTTGCAATCTTTGCTTGTTCTAAGATTGGTGCTATTCATACGACTATTTTTTCAGGGTTTAATGCTCGGGCGTTACATTCTCGTCTTAATGATGCTGGAGCCAAGATGCTAATTACTGCAAATAAAATGCAGCGTCGTTCTGTATCTATCGACCTTAGAAAACAATGGATGCCACTCCTAAAAAATACGGACATCTCTAAAATAATTGTAGTTGAAGAAAATGAAGAATTAGAAAAAAACAGGTCTGTGGAATTTGATGGTAGTAGTAGAGTGTTCAGTTACGAAAAATTTGTCAGAAATTCAAGGTTGCAAGGACAGCATTGTAAAACAGAACCTATGGATTCAGAAGATTCTCTCTTTATTTTGTACACATCGGGCACAACTGGTAAGCCAAAAGGAACGATACAGACTCATGGAGGCTTTATGATAGTTGCCGCGCAGCAGACGGCTTATTTAATTGATATGAAAGTAAATGATGTATTATTTTGGTATGCAGATATTGGTTGGATTACTGGACAGACGTGGGTTGTATATGGCAGTTCTATGATTGGTGGAACTGCGTTAGTCTATGATGATGCATTGGATTATCCTGAGTTGGATACATGGTGCAAACTTATATCAAAACATAATGTAACAATATTCGGTGTTGCACCAACAGCAATAAGGCTTTTTATGAAAAATAATACTAATCTTGACAATTACAACTTAACTTCGTTAAGAATCTTGGCTACGACTGGAGAAGTAATAAACAAGGAAGCGTGGATATGGTATTTTGAGAATGTTGGAAAAAAACAATGTCCGATAATTAACTTGTCAGGTGGAACAGAAATAGGAGGAGCTATTGTCAGTTGTGTACCATTCATGCCCCTCAAACCTTGTACAGTGGGATTTCCTGTCCCTGGTTTCGATGCAGATATATTTGATGACGAAGGTAAATCAGCTAAGCAAGGCTATCTTGTTATTAAGAAACCATGGCCCTCCATGACAAGGGGAATTTTGAAAGACCATGAAAAGTTTAACGAACTATATTGGTCAAAATATAAGAATATCTGGTACCACGGTGATGTTGTATCCATTGATTCTGACGGATTCTGGTATATCTTGGGAAGATCAGATGACGTAATCAAAGTTTCTGGACATAGAATTGGAAGTACTGAAATTGAGGCTGCTATCACTGCCCATCCTGCGGTAGCAGAAGCTATGGCAATAGGAGTACCCGATAGACTGAAAGGACAGTCGATAGTTGCTCACGTGATCCTGAAAAAGGAATATGAAAAATGTACTAGGAATATAAAAGGCATAATTAGGTTAAGACGAGAAATTATACAGTGTATTGAAAATAGTATTGGTAAGTTTGCAAGCCCTAAAGAAATTAAGCTTGTATATGAGCTGCCAAGGACCCCGACAGGCAAGATTGTCAGAAAGATAATTGTTGAAAAAGGAAAATCTGAACAATAAGAATTTCCATGACGGATACACAGCCCCACATGATAATCTCAATGACATCTTATGACTTACTGTATCTCCCGGGAGAATCCTATACATGCACGATACTCTTTGTTACATTGAATGCAAAGAGTATCGGTCTAAAATTGGTGGACCAGCACAAACAAAAACCTCCACCATTAGTTAGCCAACTAACTCTGCCGGTGGAGATACTGCAACTATGGGTGGACATACTACTTTACAATGCCTCCAATAAAATAAGCCTAAATTAAGCTCCTTTTGGCAAAATAAGCAAGAGTGAAGATGGTGGAGGAGGTAGTGGAGGTTCCTCAGGTATTAATACGAGGAGCCAAATTAGTCATAGCGTTTTTTACATACTATCACGGATTTTTAAAAGTATATAATCATTGGACAGAAGAGCATTAAGCTAAATTAGTCTTTAGTATATGGCCCAAGCTTTACTAGCGTTCTACCAACGCTTTCTCCTTTAAATAAGCTAACAAAGGCTTTTGGTGCACTTTCTAACCCTTCAAAAATATTTTCTTTCCACTTTATTCTACCTTCGTTAATCCATTTGGACATAGAGGAATTGAACTCGTTTATAACATCACTATGATCACTCCAAATGAACCCTTGGAGTTTGAGTCTATGTGAAACAGCTAAGGAAAGGTTTGATGGTCCTGATGATGATGAGGAGGAGGAAGAGGTTGTAGAATTATCAGTATTATTGTATTGCGATGTTGTTCCACATAGTACTATTCTTCCAAAGATATTCATATTATCAATTGCTGCTTCTAGATGTTTACCACCAACATTATCGAAATAAAGGTCAATTCCATTTGGACATACTCTCCTCAATTCAGAAGAGATGTTATCTTCCCCTAGTTTTCTGTAATTAAACGCATAGTCTACTTTAAGTTCATCAAGTATCCATCTTACTTTCTCATCGCTACCACAACTTCCAACTACATGACAGCCTCTTATCTTTGCTATCTGACATGCTACAGAACCTACTCCACCAGCAGCTGAGGAAACAAATACGCTGTCTTGACCTTTTTTAAGTTCACCTATTTTAAAAAGTCCAACATAAGCAGTGATACCGGTAATACCAAGTATTCCTAGGAAATATTCTAATGGAGCAATTTTAGGATCTACTTTTGTGATAATATTTTTACCATTGTTGTCTACATCATGTCCCACCCAATACTCTCTCCAACCAAAGTTCGCCTTGACATATTCTCCAACTTTAAATTTATTACTTCTAGATTCTATAACCTGTCCAATACATCCACCATTGAGTGGTTTATTTAGCTCAATTGGAGGCATTATTTTACTCCCCTTGACCATATATATTCTCATAAAGGGATCTACTGACATCCAAATATTGCGAACCAAAAACTCGCCTTCTTTTTTTATTTCAGGAACCTCTACCTCTACAAGCTCAAAATCATCTTCAGTAACAAATCCTGTTGGTCGTTTCTTTAGATGAATTTCCTTACCAATCATTTTATTTTTCAATTAGTGTTCATTTGCATTATCCATTAATTTTCACTATGGCTGATTTTTCTTGTACTATCTCCTATGAACTCCACAGATACTATTAGCATTTGCAATAGCTGTTAAATTCTATTAAGTCTCTGTCATATGGATAACACATACGATTTCAGAGTCCACCTATTGAGTGTAAAAGTCGGAACTGTTCATCACCTGCATCTATTATAGGCAACAGGGTTACCATGAGTTCATC
>DATFBL010000120.1:0-5571 GCA_035253865.1 Nitrososphaeraceae archaeon
CCGCGGTTTGGTACCTCGATGTCGGCTCTTCCCATCCTGGTTCTGCAGCAGGAGCCAAGGGTGGGGCTGCTCGCCCATTAAAGGGGAACGTGAGCTGGGTTTAGACCGTCGTGAGACAGGTCGGTCTCTGCCTGACAGGGGTGTAGTTGTTTGAGGGGAAGTTGCCCATAGTACGAGAGGAACAGGGCAGCGCAGCCTCTGGTTTATCAGTTGTCCGACAGGGCAGGCTGAGCCGCTAAGCTGTTTAGGATAACTCCTGAAAGCATCTAAGGAGGAAACCTTTCCCGAGAAAAGACAGCCTTCTTTACAGAGAAGGGCAGCTATAGAAGATAGCATTGATAGAATGGAGGTGTAAGCATCGAGCTTTTTGCGAGATGTTCAGCCTGCCGTTACTAATAGCCCAACGCACCTGATTACTAAAAACTAGATGATGGATTCAATTCATTCAATACGATAGAATTCAATGTGGTTCAGTTCGTCAGTTCGTCAAAATGTTCTTTTGTATGACAATCTTTTTTATTTCAATTTGGTATTTCACGTTCTGTTCGATTAGGGACAAATTTAAATAAAATATAAGATTCTCCATCAATGCCTAAAGAAGATGATAAAAACAGTTAATCAACAAATCATTATTTCACAAGGGATACTACATTTAATGAGTAAAATTAGAAATATTGTCAACGACTGTATTAGGATGGTCTACAAAATAATGTTACTTCACTAAAGACATTGCCAACAGAGTCTTATCGTTACTTGGATAGACATGATATTGCAAGTTATTACAAGCTTCATGCTATTTCAAGAGCATCTGGAATATTACAAAATAGAAAAAAATCAATTAAAAGAGGATTCAAGACCAAAACTCCATATTTAAAAAATGATATGATAATTTCTTGTTATGGATTTAAGGTTGACTGGAATTATGAAGTACTAAAAATACCTCTTGAAGGAAAAAGATATTTTGATATTAAGCTAAACAATTTTGTATTAGCGGCGATTAATATCGGAAAAAAGGGCGATGTTGTGTTCCATCATTCAAAATGTCTTTCAGGTAAAGCAATGGTAGTGGAATCCTGTTTGTTTCCAAAGGTAATCCACCAAGTCGGTGAAAGAAAGTTCGAAGCGTATGTATCTTGAACAGAACCATCGTAATAAATAGGTCTTGTAATAATGAATTGTTGTAGTGACATTCAACAGTCTAAACGATTTGTATGAAAAAAAAACTCCCAAGTCAAAAAATTGCTATAACGATTCTGTAAAGATATTTCCCGGAGGTATTAGTCATAATATTAGATTTTTTAGGCCTTATCCATTTTTTGTAAAAAAGGCGAAGGATAAACACCTCTTTGACATTGACGGCAACAAATATGTTGACTACTGGATGGGACATTGGGCTCTAATTCTGGGTCATTCTCCTAATGTAGTAGTAAAGAAACTCGATTCGCAAATACGTCAGGGTACGCTGTATGGTACTGTAAATGATACTAGTGTCAAGCTTGGAGAAAGTATCAAAAAAGCGATTCCTACAAGTGAACTTTTGAGATTCTGCACAACGGGTTCTGAAGCTACAATGTACGCAATAAGAATCGCCAGAGCTGTGACCAAAAAAAGGATTATTTGTAAAACCATCGGAGGATGGCATGGATTTAATACAGATTTGATGCAGTCTGTAAACTATCCATTTGAAATAGATGAAGGAGTAGGGATGACTGGAAGGGAAGGTGATTTTGTTGAATCTATTCCATTTAATGATCTAGAAAGGTCAATCAAATTAATGGACAGCGTAAAGGATGATTTAGCATGTATTATTCTTGAACCGCTCTTGGGAGGTGCAGGTTGTGTTCCTGCAGATATCAACTACCTGAAGGGCCTGGAGGAATATTGTAAAACAAATAGTATTTTATTCATTTTGGATGAAATTGTTACTGGATTTAGACTCAATTACGGTAGCGCTTCATCTTCATATGGCTTAGACCCTGACTTAATTACCCTTGGAAAAATTGTTGGAGGGGGTCTTCCTATAGGAGTAGTATGTGGCAAAAAGGAAATAATGCAAGTGGCTAATCCTGTTGAAAACAGAAACAAGGAGAGGTTATGTTACATTGGTGGTGGAACTTTTTCATCCAATCCACTAACAATGACAGCTGGATACGCAACATTAGATTATATTGGAAAAAATCGCAAAACTATCTACAAAAAAATTGATAAACTGGGGGACATGGCTAGGAAGGGATTGACAAAGCTATTCTCTGATTATGGATTGAAAGTACAACTAACCGGTATTGGTTCTGTTTTTCTTACACACTTTCTTTCAAACAAAGTAAATGAAATAAAAAGTGCGAATGATGTTGCTTTGTGTGATAATCAAGCCCTAACTAGGTATCATTTCTCATTGATGGCAAAATACGGGATATTTTTCTTACCTCATAAGATGGGTGCTATCTCGGTAGTTCACAATGAAAAAGATATCCAGAATCTTATGGATGTTACCGAAAAAATTCTTGAATCAAATCTTTTAATGAGGACAAAAGACTAGTCATTCTTTCCTCAGGTCCACCCTGCGAATTTGGCTAAAATGGTTGACATTCTCCTCTTATTAGTACTCAAAATCCCATCAAATTGTGGTTCGTAAACATCCTGACAAAAAGCCGAGTTTCAAAATTAGTGTTAACATCATTAGTTCCACCGAATCCAGACCATCAATTCAAATCCTCGAGTAATCACAAGAAGATAAGAATTTCTAATAATCAGAGAATAGGAGTTTTGATTAGAAAATTCTAATTTACTAAATGAATGTTCCACGTTCAATCGACTCTAATGGATAAAATGGCTTAGAATGGCAATAGTTATTGACTATTTAAATAATCTTGGATTTCCATTATAGATGAATTCGTTTGGAAAAAGTAAATCCTCTATCATCTTTTTCAAATAATTCTAGTCCTGATTTTCCATTTCAAAATTTCAGATCTGATAGAAAAAAAGTATGGGTAGAAGCATTCGGATGTTCTGCTAACATTGCAGATTCCGAAATAATCAAAGGAATACTTTGCAATAATGGATACGAGCTGACTCCTCTTAGAAAAAATTCAGATATTAACGTACTAGTTACTTGCGCTGTAAAGGATGCTACTGAACACAGAATGATTTCAAAAATAAAGAAATATTCAAAAGAAAAACCGCTTGTTGTTGCTGGATGTCTGCCAAAGACAAGCAAGAATTTGATCGAATCATTCTCACCTAATTCCTCACTTATGGGTCCACAATCTCTGGACAAAACATTGCAAGTCGTTGATTCTTCGCTCCAAGGTCAGAAGGTTGTGGCCTTAGACGATTCCATGCTAACAAAGGTAAATCTTCCAAGGTTAAGACTAAATCCTGTAGTCAGTATCATGGAAATTTCAAGTGGATGCTTAAGTGAATGTAGTTTTTGTCAGACGAAATTAGCCAAAGGAACTCTAAGGAGCTATAGAATCGGCGAAATAGTAAGGCAAATGGAAGATGACTTGGCAGCAAATTGTAAGGAAATCTGGTTAACTTCCACTGACAATGGTTGTTATGGAATGGATTTGAAAACTGATCTAGTTGATCTGTTGGAAAATTGTTCCAATGTTGAGGGAGATTTTAAGATCCGAGTGGGAATGATGAATCCAATGTACGTTCCAAGGTTTTTAGAAAGGTTAATTTCACTTTACCGCAATAATGACAGAATCTTCAAGTTTCTACATATGCCTGTGCAAAGTGGAAGTGAGAGAATATTACGAAAGATGAAGAGAGGCCATACCGCAAAGATTTTTCTCGATGTAGTGAGAGAGCTGAGAAAAAAAATACCCGAGATAACAATTGCTACGGATATAATTACTGGGTTTCCGTCAGAATCTGAAAGAGATTTTGAAGAAACTCTAAATCTAATTGAAGCAAGTCAGCCTGACGTCATAAATTCTTCCAAATATAGTCCTCGCCCCGGAACGGTCGCTTCCAAATATCCAAAAATAAGTACGGAGATTGTCAAAGAAAGAAGTGCTAGGTTACATGATACAATCAAGAAAACCTCAATGATTAGGAATCAAATGTGGCATAGTTGGAAAGGTAAAATCTTGATAGATGAAATTTTAGATAATGGCAAGATACAAGGTAGAAATTATGCATACAGACCGGTGATAATTAATTCGCCGGGGGAACACAAATTTGATCCAAAACAATTACTAGGACAATATCTGTCAGCAAAAGTTGTAAAAGTTTCAAATTATTCCTTAATAGGGGAATTAATTTCTTAATTCCCATAATCTTATCAACTTTTTTGTACCAATTAAGATGCTTGATTTAATCAACTAAATTTTTATTCTAATACTCAATCTAAGATTAGGAGTTGGATTGATTGGCAGACGATTGTATTGAGTTAAGAAAGCCTGTATTGTTAATTGGAATAGGTAAGATTGGAAAGAATATTGTATCAAAATTAGAAAATGTGGAGTACGATTCCTTATTGATTAGTAACCATAGAGATGAACTAGACAATAATTCGCTTCATGTTGATTGTAAATCATGGATTAATCCTTCGAGTTACAAAATCCGGTCTTTTCTAGAAGCATACAAAGAAGAGATTTGCTCAAAATTATCGCGATATCAAACTATAGTCCTTGTAACTAGTTTATCTGAAAAATCAGGCATTGCAATTGCGCCCATAGTTTCACATATCGCAAAAAGTATGCTTGATAAGACACTAATTTCACTTGTAACTATGCCATTTGGTCATGAAAAAGATAGACTGTTTCAAGCTGGTGTATCACTAAAAAGAATTTCATCAAATTCAGACATTAACTTTGTTGTTGACAATGATGCCTATGTCGAAATAAACCCCGCTCTCACTATAGATGATTGTTCAAGAATATCAAATGAAATAGTCCTCAATACAATCAAATTGATTCCAGAAATATCCTTGAATTTAGGAACAAATCTAGTATCTGGAACTATAAAAGAGAACAATATTGAGACAGGTATAAAGGATCTAATAGCACAACTCTATACCTCACTTGGTACATCCTCCATAACAAAATCCATTCTTTATGTAAATGGTGCAAGAAGCGAACCAATTGGAAAGCTAAATGAGATGTTGAGTAACTTTCAAAATACAATAGAAGGAGATACAAGTGATGTTTCGTTCGTGGTTACTGATTCTTATCGAAATAACATGCATCTCATTGCCTCAATCAAGGGAAAAACCAAATTTGATTCCTATGATCCTCTCAATATGATACCTGATGATAAGGTCTTAGACTGGGATATACCAGAATCTCATCCAAGCATAGATTTACCATTACCATTAATCGATTAGATAGAAATCTATTTCTTAATTAATTTCAAAGTACTTTGCCTAATTGGCAAGTACTGAATAGTTATTCTAAATAAATTCTGAAGTTCTACTTACTTATTCCATTTCTCTTCTAGCTTTTCTGCCTGTACTTTTGCCTTTTCTTCTACTTTCTCTTCTAGCTTTTCTGCCTGTACTTTTGCCTTTTCTTCTACTTTCTCTTCTAGCTTTTCTGCCTGTACTTTTGCCTTTTCTTCTACTTT
>DATFBL010000121.1:0-36990 GCA_035253865.1 Nitrososphaeraceae archaeon
CTTTTCCAAGCAACTTCTATATTTTGATTATTACTCTTTTTAGGAATCTTTAGATTTATTTCCATTTTTCCTTTAGAAGTCCTTTTGAGACCGATCTCTTGAACATTACCAATTAACATAGCATCCCAATCATAGGCAGGCATTCCAACGAGAGATTGAATAGAAATAAATTCATTTTGTGTAATCGAAGTTGATGATGACGGTGGATTGGTTGTAGTTTCGGAAATTTTTTCAGTATTCTTAGTATCTGGTATTTCAGTTGGACTTGATATTTCAGCTGATTTGGATTCTCTAGGTTCGGACTCTTCAGGAGCATCAAATTTTCTATACTGTGCAATTATGCTTTTGCAAGTTTTACATTTGTATTCACCCTTCTCAAAGAGCGTAACACCTTCACCGAGATCTTCATTAGGATTTTCAAAACTGATATTTGGTGATCCCTGATAATCTTTATCGCATTTGTTACAATGATATTTAACAAGCCTGTCAGAAGGAAGTCGTCCTATCCCTGCAAGAAATAACTCTGGTCCTCCCAAATTACCCTTTTTCTGCTCCTCATCTGTAACATGGGCTAATACAAATCCACCAGAACCCCGTAGTTTCTTCTCCTTCAAGTCTTGATTTTGACCCTGATCCTCCATCATATTTTTTATTATCACTTGTGTAGAATTTAAGTTATCGAGTCTGATACTTGTCTAATCATCTACGTACGCCAGACTAACTAATGAGATGGCGATAAGTTTCAATACGATTTGATCAAATTTTTGTATCATCACACTTATATCTCCGATGTAAGCTCATTAAGTTAACTTAAGATACGGCGGATAAGTTAAGTGAAACAAGAAAAATCTTTGCAGATCTTCCGTAACTTTTGTAAACACAAAACAAAAAAGTGAATTAAAAAAATGGTTTCATTCGAAGAATTAGGTCTAAATACGTCTATAGTAAAGGCGGTTAAAGAAATGGGTATGGAAATGCCTTTTCCTATACAAGAACAGTCTATTCCACTTATTTTAAAAGGAAAAGATGTGATAGGACAAGCGCATACGGGAACAGGTAAGACGGCTGCATTTTCTCTTCCTCTGATTAGTAAAATAAAGCCAAGAGGTCCAATCCAGGCATTAATTATTGTTCCAACAAGAGAGTTGGCGATGCAAGTCAACAACGAAATTAGAAAATTTTCAAAATATATTGGAATAAGGAGCCTTGCAATTTACGGCGGGCAAAGTATTAACATACAAAAAGATCAGCTAAGAAGGGGTATTCAGGTTATTGTTGCAACACCGGGTAGATTAATCGATCATTTGAAGCAAGGTACGATTCAATTAGATGATGTAACTTTTGTGGTGTTAGATGAGGCTGATAGAATGCTTGATATGGGATTTGTTGATGACATTAAATTCATTCTCTTCTATGTAAATGAAAGAAGACAGACATGCCTATTTTCAGCAACGATGCCAATCGAAATTCTAAGACTATCAAGAGAATACATGAAAGACCCAGAACAAATTAGACTCAATGAAGACGAGATTAGTTTAGAAACTATCGATCAATCTTATCTTATTGTAGAAGAGCGAGAAAAGTTCAAGCATCTTTGTAATTTTATTAGAAACAGGGAAAAAGGACAACAAACTATTGTATTTGTTGCCACAAAACAAAGAACTCAGAGAATAGCTGATGATTTGAATAGAGAAGGGTTTAGGGTTATTACAATTCATGGAGACTTATCTCAAAGACAAAGAGATTATTCTATGAACAGGTTCAAAAACGGAAGTGATGATATACTGGTGGCCACAGATATTGCAGCAAGAGGAATAGACGTCCCAGCCGTTGGCAATATTATTAATTATGATATTCCTGAAGATCCCGTAGTTTATTTCCACAGAATTGGAAGAACAGCTCGAGCAGGTGGAAGTGGTAAAGCAATTTCATTAGTTTCAAGTAGTAGATATGAGGATTTTGCAAGGATTCTCAAGCGAACAGAGCTGACAGTCAAGAGATTGAATGATGAAATAGGAATTGAAGTCCCGACATTGTATGTTAGTAGGAATAGAGTCAATAGACAAAGATCGTCCAATTACAATAGTCAAAGTAGAAGAAGATTCGGATATAGTAGAGGAGTCAGTAGGGGCCGATACCACTCTGGTAGACAGTATAATACCAGCACATACAGAAGAGGATAATAGCCAAATTATCATCCTAAATTTTTTATAGAAAATATAGACATATCCGATAAAGGGTTTATGAGAGTTCAGATACGAATTTTCGATAAACTTAATTATAATTCATTATAGTAGTAACTGAATGATTACTGGCACTCCAAAATATCTTACTCTTGCGACGGTACTATATCTAGTTGCATTTTTCGCATTTGCTTCAGGATTGGTTAATTCAATTATAGAAGGATCAAGATCAGGAGAATTCATCATTCCATCAAGATCGGTTCAAACGATAGGCGAAACTATTGTCATAGTTATGATACTATTTATGGGGATGTTCGGAGCATATTTGCTTTATAACTCAGGAAAAGCGGCTTCATCAAAGAGTCAATGGGCATTTTTGACTGGAGGATTTACTTTGCTTACCATTGCGTTGATTGTGGGCTTTCATATAGTTAAGATTAAGATTGGTGCCTAGAGTTCAAGTCCATCTTAGAACTTTATCCTTCATAATGAAACTTTTTTGATTCTCTTTTGAATCACTGAGTATTGTAACTGAAAGATCATTAAGATTCTTGATCTTGACATAAAAATTCAATGAACTTTTCTTACTAAGAAGTCTATTGGTTGTTACTAGTTCCTTTCTCTTGTAACGGACCATACTGGTTACTAGGAATGGGATATTACATTCTGAGGTATGTTTCAAAATCAACATTAGAATAAAATAAAGTAGTTGGTTAAGATTTCCAATTTTTAACATGTTATTCGAGCTGTTTATAATCCCATTGTAATAAAGATTGTAAAACGAATTTACAGAATCAAAAATAATTAAAGAACATTCATTTATTGACTTTATAATATCAACTATCATAGCATCAAACATATCCTCAGATGGAAGATATACTTTCAGGCCATTTGATTCGGACAGATATACGTTATTGTCAACTTTGTGTATTTCCATAGAAGGAATCAATCCGGCCTTAACATAAGCGGTAAATGCTGCATCAAGATCCAGGTAAACTATCTTATTACGATTTACTCTATCGTTTTGATTCTGAAATTCTGATATGATTGATGCAATTAAACATATTTTTGCATAAGCATCATCATAAATTAGAGTATTGAATCCTCTATAATCTAACATTTCAGAAATCATAATTTTATTATAATGAATTACCAAAAGGGGTTATAATGGATTATGATAAAGCAAGGGAAAACGATTTAGAATTAATACGTAAGGACTTTCCAGTTACGAAGAAAAAGATTTACATGAACTGTGGGTCGTTTGCGCCAACTCCATTATCTACAATAAAGTCAATTACTGATTTCCTAGTAAGGTGCTCCGAAGAGGGACCTGACTCGAGTTCTGTTCAGGAGTACATCACGTCACTTATGAATGAGCTTCGAAAGATTATGGGTCGTCTCATTAACTGCGAGCCAGATGAAATAATCTTCACGCAAAGTACTACTGAGGGATTAAATCATGTTGCATCAGGTCTTGAATGGAAAAAATCTGACGTAATCATAGCCCGTGGAGGTCTTCATGAACACTATGCCAATTACTTTCCATGGCTGAATGTTTCAAAAAAGTACGGTGTACAACTGGAAGAGATAAAGATTGATAAAAATGGGTTCTTCGATCTTGATAAGTTTGACAAAATCGCCAAGAAGAAGAATTCAAGGATGATAACTCTTAGTCATGTTCTTTACAATAATGGAGCAATAATGCCGGTTGAAGAAATTGGCAAGATTGCAAATAAGCATAGTTTGCTATATTCGATAGACGCTGCCCAATCTGTTGGCACTATAGATGTGGATGTAAAAAAAATCGGATGCGACTTTCTCGCCTTCCCTGGATTCAAGTGGCTATGCGGTCCTTCAGGTATTGGTATATTTTATTGTAAAAAAGAATCTGCTCCATTGCTGATTCCCAAGTACGTAGGAGGAGAATCAGCAATTATTACTGAAGAAAAGAATCTGGTTTATGCTGATTCTCCACAAAAATTTCAAACCGGTTTTAGGAACTATGTTGGAATTGCAGGTCTTGTATCATCTTTGAAGTACATTCGGAACATGGGTATTGACACAATAAGAAAGATGAATATGAAAGTAGCCAACGAAATGATTGAGCAGTTAAGAACTATTCCTGGTATTTCGATATTTGGGCCTGAAAATGAGAGGCTCAGATCCTCGATAGTCTCATTTGACACAGACTCTGTGGTTCCCAAAGTTATGGTATCCAGATTGGAAGAAAATGGAATAGTTGTTGCAGAGAGGGATATCATTGGAGGTGGAAAGAAAAAAGCCGTTAGAGCGTCTCCCCATTTCTTCAATACATCTGATGAGGTATCCACACTTGTTCAGAATATCAAGAATATTCAGAACATGTTTGGTTGATTCTTTTTGTCCTTTCCTGTCTGACCTTCAATTACTATCATGGTCAGAGTAGATCTAACCTTGTCTATTCTTCTAACATGCCAGGTTATTGTTTCTCTGAGTTTGTCCATAGTATCTGCAGAAATCTTGACAATTATATCATATACTCCGTATACTCCACTTACTTCACTTACTCCAGGGAGTTTTTTAATTTCCTGCAATATCTCCTCTTCAGAGCCCAGATCACAATTTATCAAAACATAAGCTGTTGGCATACTAATACAGTATACTTGTAAGGAGTATTAAAACTCGATGTAGAATTCATGTATCCCATGCTATTAATTCAATAAATTTCATGCAAATATTACTTTGTATATCTTGTTCCCTAAGCTCATGAAAAGTTCCTATCAATGGCAATAGCTCTTATGGGAGATCCTGAGGCTCCTGATAATTTTAATGGTATCATTATCAGAGTAAAGTTTTGGCTGTCAATTTTAGCCAAATTGCAAAGGTTTTCCACAATTAAGATTTCCTTGTTTAATAATAATTTATGTACTGGAAAATTGTTATCCGATCCCCTATCAATGCTGGGCGAGTCTATACATACAGCGTTTACTTTTTTATTTATTAGGTATTCGGCGGCATCTTCTGAAAGACCCGGACTATGACTGAAATAATATTCCTTGTCCACCTCGTTTTCCCACGAAGTAGAAAAAACAACAGAATCACTCTCCAATATCTTTACATCAGATGCTTCTATTTCACCTGCAGTTATTAGTTCATCTGATGCCTTGGTTATTTTAACGAGAATAGATCTCGAAATAAATCTGTCGATTGATATTTGGTCGATTGATGATATGCCATTAATAAAATGAGACGGGGCATCCATGTGCGTACCTGTATGAG
Organism: Nitrososphaeraceae archaeon; assembly: GCA_035253865.1. Lineage (GTDB taxonomy): Archaea > Thermoproteota > Nitrososphaeria > Nitrososphaerales > Nitrososphaeraceae > TA-21. The sequence continues at coordinate 5,442 of DATFBL010000121.1, forward strand.
TACTCATAAAGATCACTTCTGAATGATAGTTATGTACATCCATTTTGTTCCAGGTTATGAATTTAGGTAATGGTGAACCTGGAAAGACTTTGGTATCAGGACTTATCTCTCTAGTTAAATCTAATATCATCGATGCAATATGTAATTATGATTTATTGATATCTCTTTTGCCCTTGCGACCGGATCTGATTATTCCATTTAAGATGATGATACCCAAGAATCCAAAAGTGCCCATCAACACATAGAGGGCACCTCTATGAGCTATTTCGGTTAATTCATCTATAATCATTTCCAATGTCATTTGAAATTGATATAGATATCAAATGAACAAATAAAATACTTGCTATTAATCATTATTCAACTAATGGGCAATCAAATAATAAATAATTGGAGGTTATTGATGAGTTATATAGATTAGTAATAGAGATTCGCAGATGGGTCTTTGTTGTTTTATGTTTTCAGCCAGTTCCAAACTTCGATTCCTCTAATAGCACATTGCTTTCTTATAATTTGCCTTGCCCTTCTAGCAGCTTCTACTTCGTTCATAGATTTTGTTCTCATATATTGTACCAATAACTCCTCATAAAGCTTTTTTGCCCTATCTTCAGAAAATTCTTTGTAGGGTTTTTTCGCCGATTCACCTGCTATTTTTTCTGATTTCTCATTATCTTGAAATTTGGATTTAGATTGATTTAATCCTTTTAATTCTGCATATTCTAATTTACAATCAGGGCAACTATCATCAAAAAAATTCTTGTGGATGCTACATGCAGACAACTACATAGTATTAGTGAAAGCTAGATTTAAGGAAAGTGAATCTGATTTGAACGCAAGTTAAACTGATATTATGCGGGAGTTTCTGTGACCTTAGATTTTAGAATAACCTTGGTAATAAACAGGTATAGTAATGAGGAAAGTATTAGACTCGGAATTGTAGAGCCTATTGTTGGTAATTGAGATAAATAAATGGGTGAAAGTTGAGAGAGTAAGTAGTACGTCAGGGCACCAGCAAACCATGAAACAATAGCAGGATAGCCTATCTTGATTATGTTGTTACCATACATCATATCGTATTGGTATTTACCACGCCTAATTACAAAATAGTCTGTCAGAAGGACGCCAAAAAGAGGAATAAATAAAGCTCCTATCAAGAACAAAAATTGTTCATATCCTTCAATCGATATAAAAATAGCCAAGATAGTACTTGTAGCTGAAAATCCAATAATCAGATGTCGTTGATTTAGATTGTGAAAGATATTTTGGGAAGAAACTGCTGCCGAGTAGATATCTGCAAAAGCGTTATCTATCTCATCGACGATCATAACTAAGAGAATAAATCCAAATAAAATTGCCTGAATAGATATTATTATTGATGAAATATCTCCAACTCCAAATAGTAATCCCCCCAAATAAAAAATGATATTAGTAATAGAAAATCCTACCAGAGTTCCTATAAAGGCACCCTTGCTTGTCTTGGCAAACCTATTGTAATCTGAAACAAGTGGCATCCAGGATATAGGCATGGCAATCACAATATCTAATGCAACAAAAAATGACATATCATTACTTTCTTCGGCTAGCACATTTGGAAGATTCTGCAATAGTAATGTAACCAAGATTATTGCTGATGAAGCATAAACTATCCATATCGCAAACTTTGATAACCACTGTTTTACAACAAACAGAGGCCCAAAAATACCAAGCAAAGCAATAACAACTCCAAATAATATGTTCCACATAAAAGTAACGTTCATATTTGTTAATTGTTCAGCAGCCTTTGAAAGTATCAAAATTTCAAATGTAGTCCAGCCAACAAGCTGTATTATATTTAGTGCAGCTGCTAAGTATGACCCATACAGTCCAAAAGCTGATCGTATCCCAATAATAGACGGTACTGCATGATCGCTTCCTATTTTTCCTGCCATAGATAACAGTACCGAGCCTGCAATTGAACCAATCATGATTGCAAGCAATGCATGGTAAAAGGGAGCATCCGACAAAAAGGATCCAGCAGAAAAAACTAGTAATCCAACTCCAAGACTGGACCACAAAATGAAATAATGAAAACCACCAAGTACTCTATGTTTTGGAGGAACGGGATCTATTCCCCATTGTGGCAGGTCGGGGGCCATATGATGTTGATTACAATTTTTTATAAATATAAATCAAAAACAAATAATTTCCAGAATTATCTTGCATGAACAATCGCTTAAATAATAAATCAAAAAATAAACAAATATCATAATATTTTTACATAATGTTAATATGTGAAAACAACATATATTATATGATGTCTATTTGTGTTATGTGCCTAAAAACTTACGACGAAAGTGAAGTAAATCTTCAACGCAAAATAGTAAAGGATGAAGATTTTTGTAACGAATGTTGGACTGAAGTAATGAATTCTGAATAATTCTAAGTTATAATTTTGATCTAATAATACGTGTAAAGACTAGGAATTCCATTTCTTTTTCTTCAAATCATATTCCTCTCTTGAATACCTTATAGTAGCTGGGTGTCCCATTACAACAACATTAGGAGGGACATCCTTTGTTACGACTGCTCCCATTGCGATTACGCTATTTTTTCCAACAGTTACCCCGGCCTTAAACACGGCTCTACCGCCAATTACCGCACCGTCTTCTACCACAACTCCCGTCATTTTCGGGCTCATTGGATAAGGATCGTTTGTAAATGCCGTACAAGGACCAATGAATACATTTTTTCCAATTGTAGTTAGCGGTGGAATATACACGGACCCCTCGATTCTAGTATTGTCACCAATTTTTACATTATAATCTATATGAACAAGTGAACCTATTGAAACATTGTCCCCTATCTCGCTGTTGTTACCAATGTAGCTGAAATGCCAAATTTTTACGTTCTTTCCTATTTTTGCAGTTTCTGAAATAAAGTTTGTCAAATTATTGCTTTGTTTCTCCATACTTCCTCATATGTTTAAACACATACTATATCTATATTCAATTGATCTATCTTTGGAATTCACATATTTCCTTACAAATGCCACGGATGTCCATTTTTAATTATCTTGCTGGGAATTTTTTCATGCCACTTTTGTAAAAACTGGATATCTTTTTCTTCATCTCGAAGTTCGTCTGGTAACATAACTGGAATTTCTTCAATAATAGGGTAATACCTTGAACATTGGGAGCAAAAAAGGACTCCTTCCTTTATCACATTTTCATTAATTGTTTTATCTTCAAAAGTATCAATTTCAATCAATTCCAATGGATAGTATTTATCTATAGGACATGCTAGGATGTCAAGCATCGATCGTCTCATGATAATTTCTTAAGTTTACACATCTTATTATTTCATTTCAATTCTAAATAAATTGGTGAACCTGTTTCGCTAGAAAGAAGTGCTGCCTCGGCCACTTTAGTCACATTTGTGGCTTCTATAGAAGTAACAACTGGTTGTTTTCTCTTACCATCTATCACTTCAACAAAACTCTGTAATTCTAGAACTAGAGGTTCCTGAAACTGTCGTCTTCTAGGAATAATGGTAGCATCGCCATGATCTATTCTTATTTCTTGTGTTATAAAATCCCCATTAACTGTGCCCTCAGTACACACGGCAGAAAATGTTCTGACCTTCTTTGGAGTAACCCAATTCGAAGCAATTATCGCAATTTTTTGATCCTCAAAGCCGAGCATTATCGTTGCAAAATCTTCAAACAAGTGAAATTTTTTTCCAGCCCTGGCAAAAACCATTTTTGGACCCCTACCGAAAAGAAACATCGCAGTATCAATATCATGAACTGATGTATCATATATTATTCCTACATCCTTGATATGTAGGGGCATCCTATTTTCCCTATGGAACTCCATCATTAGAAGATCTCCATACGACTGCTGCTGAATTATGTTCTTCAAATCCTGGACAGCAGGATTGAATCTTTCGACATATCCACATGTCAAGACAACATTGGCTTTGTCGGCCAATTCACTCATTTCTTCACATTCTCTAGATGAAAATGAAAGTGGTTTTTCCACAAATGCGTGACAACCATTGCCAATTACTTCCTTTACTACTGACAGATGTGATTTGGTAGGCGTACACACTAGACAAGCATCCAGTCCGCGCTCATTGGAAAAAAAATCACTTAATGAAGAATAAAATTTTGTATCATATTTTTCCGCTATTTCTTTTGCACGTTCTGGAGATAGATCACAAACAGCGCCAAGGACTCCCATATTATAGAGAACCCGAGCATGATTCTTTCCCCAACCACCTACTCCAATTACTCCAATTTTTACGCCACTGCCCTTTTTCTTTACCAACTTGGCGTTAACCATCCAATAAATTTCTCAGATTTTCCAGTCACGATATTTTCATAATTTTCTCTTATGCTTTTTGTAATTGAACCTTCCCTTCCATTTCCGACTATATTCCCATCTATCTTTGTAATTGCAATTATTTCTGCAGCCGTTCCTGTAAGGAATATCTCATCAGCAAGATACAACTCTGTCCTTGAAATTGGACGCTCAACAATCTCATATCCCAATTCCTTTGCAATCGTCATTGCAGTGTTTCGAGTAATCCCTTCGAGAATTGAATCTGATAACTGGGGGGTGTGAAGTTTTCCATTTCTAACTACGAAAATATTCTCTCCAGACGCTTCACTGACATTCCCATTCCTATCAAGCAGTATAGATTCGTCGTATCCATTTCGCCTGCATTCTTGCGTAGCTAATATAGAATTAAGATAATTACCAGAAGCCTTAGCCATTGGAGGAATGGATTCATCATCAATTCTTCTCCAGGAAGAAATACATGCAGAAATTCCTTCGCCCTTGAAATATTTTGCAAATGGGAAAATAATGATTGTTGTGTGTGTTGGAGAATTCTTGGTTACATTTAGATCTATTCCGTGTAGACCAACAAATGTTAATGGCCTTATGTAACACGATTGCCTTATTGAGTTCTTTCGAATTAATTCTACGGTAGCTTTGCAGAGTTCATCAGAAGAAAATTTTGTTGTAAAGGAATAGACATTAGCTGATTTATGGAGTCTTTCCATGTGCTCCTTGAGTCTAAATATGAATAAATTATCACCAGACCAATACGCCCGGATGCCTTCAAAAACTGCTGTTCCGTAGTGAAGAGCATGTACAAAGACTGGAACTTTAGCCTCTTCCCATTTAAGGTACTGCCCATCGAACCAGACAAAATCTACACTCTTATCCTTCATAATGGCAAGTCAATTATTCGATAATAAAAGTATTCAAATATTGTGCATTGAATGTAGAGAACATTTAGAGAATCCCTTCTGTAGGGAACTTCATTCCAAATATCTTGATAGTCTTGTCTTGAGATTGTGCATATTTTTCGATAATTTTCCAATTCTCAACAATTATGTTCGCAACACTTCTTGGCATCATATTTTGCCACAATCCTGCCGAAGTTTCACCAGCATTATTTCTACCATAATGATTAAGGTTATCGTTATGTTTTGAATCGTTCCTCCCATTTTTCAAATTTATAGTAGGTTCATCATTCCCTAGTTTTTCTAGAGCTTCCCGGTACAATAGTCCTTTCACATCAGACGAAGAAATTTCCAGCCTATTTGCCTTTATAGGATGTAAATTGTAGATTCGCAAAGCTATCCTTTCAGCCTTATCACCTGTATATGATATGAATCGATCTTCTACAATATCACGCAAGACTCCTCTTCGCAAAGACCATGAATAAGGTGAAAAAATTGGTGGAAGATATTTTATGAATGGAGATACGAACTGGTAGTTTGGCAAAATTTCTATATTGTCCTGATCATTGAACAGGGATTGCAGCATCTTTTTTCTTAATTCGTAAGAAAATGGAAAGGTTCTCGTATTTACCTCTCTGCCTTGTTTTAGGAAAACTACTGGGAAAACATAAACGTGATAATCCTTAGCTAATTGAGAAATTATTTTTTCATGCGAATTCGTAACTGGATTTAAATGGGCAAGATAAAGTGCTGCAATTTTTTCCAATTATAAAGCTAAGTAATATAATAACAAAAAGTAAGGAGAAAGCTCCCTATGCTTTCTTTACTTCAATTTCAATTGTAGAGACATTCCTTGTTCTGCCATCTTCTGCTTGGAGTGTTTCTGAACCAATCCTGACGTCGCCTATTGCATACCCTGCATTTTCCATTCTCTTTAGGATTATTTGTGAAACATCGACTGCTCTTCCAATGCTTAAGCCCCTGGCCTTTATGGTAACTGATGGTTGATTTGCTAGTTGAATGAGTGTAGATGTCACATATGCCATCAGAGGTTTTTTACCTATGTATATAGAATCGCGGGGTCCATCTCTTTGTGGTTGTGTATTTTGTTGTACTTCAGACATGAAAACCGTTAGTCAAAAGGATAATTTAAATCTAAAAGACAATAACTGATACGAAAAAAAACCATTCTCACATTAATCATGTTCAACTGATCTCCAATTCTGACAAAATCGTAACTAAATTGAAATAAAAGGATCCGAAATCCTCCATCTCACGGTATATATTTGATTTGCAATTGTACTATTAATCTATGAAGAAAGACTTCAAGGACCAAACCAACCCGGAAGATAAGTCCAGTGAATCAATTACAGATAAAGAATCTAATATACAAAATGAAGAGATAACCCCAGAAATTCGGAAAGCCGACAACAATAGATCAATAAACTCGCAAAAAAAAATTAGAAAGCCAAATTCAAATGTCAAGATAGAAGATTATGATTTGATAGTAAACAGCTTACGAGAAGCTACCACCTCATTCAAGGATGTCATTTTTTCTCTTGGCAAAAAAGCTCAAGAAATTAGAGATAAGGCAGAAGAAACGTTCGTAGTGGGAGCTAAGAGGGATGCAAAAGACATCCAGGCACTTGGCGATTATGTAGAAAACGTGATCAAGGGTTTTGAAGATACTATGGCAGAAATAAAAATGAGAAATTATGGTGATGAAGAAAAGTTACTAAAAGGTTACAAGAAGCTACTCGTGGAGCAAATTAATCTCATAAATGCAAGAATAGAACTGGTAAAGAGACTTAAATCTAGATAATCATTGAACTCGAAGAGATCTTTTTTATACTAAATTGGAATTACTAGACTAATTAACAATTTACCGATTCTTAGAAACAACAGTTTACCTCTACGTAATTCTATTTCATTTTGTAGTATTGGTTTTCTGATTAGATTTTTAATTATCACACCAACAGTTTGTTAAGAATATTTAAGTGGATGCAAATATCAGTATTAGAAAACATGACATCAATTTTCGATAAAATAAATCGCAGCAGCGTATCGATTGCATTTTCAGTCTTTGCTGTTTTTTCAATCTTTCTAATTATTGGTTATATTGAGAATAACAAGGCCTTTGGCCAATCAGAATTTCTTACTTATGATGATCTTATTACTGGATTTAGTATAAAATATCCTCAAGATTGGGATAGAGCTCAACACATTGACAAATCGGTAACATTCCATGCTCCAAAAGAAAGTAATTCTGACATAAATCCAGCAGATCTGGGTATTATGGTAATACAAGTAAAATCAAATACCACACTAGCCTCAATAACGCAGAACCAACTTGATACCCTAAAGAATCTATATCCGGACTTTCAAATACAGGAATCTGTCGAAACCATTTTTCTGGGACATCCAGCGCACATGATTATCTTTACGGCAACCGATAACACACAAAATATGCGAAAAGCAATGCAGATATGGTTTAAGGACGAATCCAAAGCATATTTGGTGACTTACAAATCAGATAATGAGAGATTTTCTAAATATCTTCCGACCATTGATAAAATGTTAAATACCTTCTATACATACAAATCAGAGTAACTGCAGCCAATCATGTTACAAGATTTTGTATAATGATCTTCAGTCACTAATACTAAATTTAGATACCATCTATTCATTCTTCAGGCAACCTTGAAATTGTCAACATATCTTCAATATTCTCTTCACTTACTCCTTTCTTAGCCAATTCTCTTCTCAGTTTCTTCTTATCCTTAATTTTCTGAGGCACGTTTCTTGTATACTGAGTTATATAATCGACAAATTGAGGATCATCAATTGTAGCATTGTTAAATTCTGTGCTGGAATTTACTGTTAACGATTCGTAGTTTGGATTTATTATAATTGAATTTGTTAGTTCGGTATGCTTAAGATCAGCTCCGCCTAAATCAACACCTACCAGTCTGGCACCACCCAAATTAGCGCCGACTAGCCTGGCACCACCCAAATTAGCGCCAACTAACTTTGCACCTACCAAATGAGCATCTCTTAGATTAGCTCCCCAAAGACGAGTACTCACTAGATTAGCTCCCCAAAGACGGGCCCCCACTAGGTCAGCTCCTCCTAAATTAGTGCCCACTAATCTTGCTCCACTCAAATTAGCACCCATTAAATCCGCACCACTCAAATTAGCACCCATTAAATCCGCACCATCAATGTCACTTCCACTCAAATCTGCATCCCTCAAATCTGCATCCCTCAAATCTGCTTCTCTCATAGACAAAATTTTAAATTCATTGGCCCTTTTATCATTAAATTCATTGATTTTTCCACTTTGCAGTAACTTTATAGCTTTGTAGTTTGTTGCTTTTCTATGTGTACTAGTTGGTTCTACAGAAGTTTCTATTGCGTGTCGATAGATATTCCAATCCTGTACGTTTCTTAAAGTATCTGAATTTTGTTTCAGAAAATTCCATAAATCAGAATCAGTTTTAAAATCTCGTAACACTTTCCATACTTTAATATCTCCATCTTCCTTTTTCTCTTCGTACAAATCCAAATTCTTTAGACGTGTTTCGTCATCCATCTTCAGATACTTGTCTAATCCCTTAAAGAATGATTGATCTGATTTTACCAATATGTTATAAAACTTGGCCCATCGTAAATGAATGGCTTGAATTACAAGTAATTCTTTGGCCTCAAAATTTTTCTTACCCGAAAAAATCTCATGCCCTACAAAAAAGCTATTCAAGAACCTTTTGATCTCTCTGGGATTATTGTCTAATGCTACTGAAATTAGATCTATGTTCTTTTCAATTACTTCTTTAAACTTATCATGAATCATACCGTTTTTTGTTAAATTATTGATAAGGATTACAATATCTTGACTACTCCATCTTGGTAAAGTGATTGGTATTTGAATCAACTTCTTAATGTAATGCTCTCCTTCAATACTCGTTTTTTCATTTTCGATGTTGCTTAATTTGATAATCATATCATGACTTATTCCAAGAATGTAAACAAATCCCTCAATATCATGAAATATTCTTACTAGTTCCAAAATTCCAAACGCCTTCTTGGGAGAACATTTATCCAAGTCATCTACAAATACGATAATCCTGAATGCAGGATTATCTAGACGGATATTTCTTATTTCTTTCTTGATTTCCTCTAGGCCATCAAAGTATATTGTGTCTCTATCTAATTCTGCTATTAGTTGAATTTTTGAATTAAATTCCTTTTTAAAAGCATCAAGCATCTCATTTGAAATTTCATCCTCTTCAGAAGCGTACTTTGATATAATTGATGTAAGGATATCTGGAGTTTTCTTGAGAAAATTTATAGCACTTGTTTCCAATTTCTGTCTTAATACATCAAATTGTTTCTCAGCCGGTAACGCAAATGCTATGCTTTTTAACAATGAAACCAGTGGGAATTGTTCCTGTTTATAGCGCCATGCTTCGAGTCTTATTCTGATTACATCTTTATCAAGTTTAAGGACTTTGTCAACAGTGTTTATCAAAGTGGTCTTTCCTGTTCCCCAATCTCCGAAAATCCCAATAGTAAATTTGGGCGGCGAGTTTCTTACAATATTGACTATGGCATCAGCGTATAAATTAAAATCAAGTATAGGATTATCGGTAATATCATCTGTTAAAATTAAGCCTCTCTGAATTAGTTCATCCTCTCTCGACAAAATCACATGTTACTTTAAACTTAATTCATTTTTAAGTATTTGTTGATAAAGAAGTTAATTGGAGTATTTTAGATCCTGAAGAGTAAGACATCCAGATTTTGTGCTAATAAGTATTTAATTACTCGCCAGCTCGACTAACAAGTTATATTCTAGGCTTGATGAGAACTAGCATTAGCGAAGATTATCCTGACCTGCGCTTTTGTACTTTTGTTTATTTCTTGCTTATGAACCCTTCTGTTTTTCCATATGATTTTCAAATCAATATTTTGTACAAATCAAAATAATTACTAATTTAGAGACCTAATATGAGTTTCTGCACTATTCAATATACCTCCCAAATCATATGATGATTCCTACAAAAGAAAGGTATAGTTCGAGAGTAACAAAGTATAAAACTTCTTTTTAATTTTGTTGATGGTTCAAAATGGACTATAGTTATAGTTATTTATTGAAGCGGGTTTATAGAATGTCCTATAATGCTATCACCTTTCATTATAATGCAACAAGGGCACTTTTGATCTATACAGACTGCTGCCTGATCATGTTTACATACCGTGCAAATGCAGCGTTGCTGTTGTATATTGCCCAACTGTTCCATTTCCTTCTTTTCTCTGCGGGATCTTTCGTCGGCATATAACCAGAGAAATACGACAGGTATTCCTATTGCAAAGAAGATGAGCATAGTACGTACAGGAACTTTCAAAACAAATAACGCAAGACCAAAAATCAACACACCTATACCTAAAGTCGCAAGCCAGCGATTTGTGAGATTATCCATATCCATTTTTAAATCATCTACCTATGTAAGGACTTTCTCCATTACTGTTTTCAATATCTTCGCTCTGTTCATTCAAATTAATATCTACTGAATCGACGTAAGTCTTTTTCTTTTTCCTTCGCAGCCTTCTTACTTCTGCAAGTATATCTCTCAATTGATCCTCAGAGATCTTTGCGATTCTAGCATCACACTCTATGCCCTTTGAATCAAGAACTTGTTCTGTTAGTCTAATAATCTCATCTCTATTTCTTTCTTCATCGTCAGTTAGCATGTTAGCACTTTTGAACCGAAAAAAGGCAAATTCACTCATCTAACTATAATATTGCAACAAACTTATTATTATTATATCACAATTGATTGGTCTTTTTTAGGATGTTGCTAAATTAATGACATTACATCAAGCCCTCTACCGGAGCAAATCCATGATAATATGGAATTTGACCCAATTCATCCTTTGGCGGAATTTCTACAATTGATATTAGATGACCCTCTGGGTCCTCGATAATTGCATGTTTTCCAAAAGATTCTTGCGTAATCGTCTTACGGAATTTAACCCCCTTCTCTTCTAGCCGTTTACAAACAGATTCTAAGTTACCGACATTGAATCCTACTAGCATATTTGAAAATCCTTTTTGTTTAACCCGTGCAGGATGCAATGCTAATACAGCACCTTGACCCTCGTTTTGAAATTCAACCCAATCTGTTGACTGGTTTTTTATTTTAAGTTCAAGAGTATCCCTATAGAAAGCTATACTCTTTTGCATATCCTCAACTAAAAGAATAGCAGCTCCCAGTCGTTTGAACATTCAATTGTTCTTATTTCTTTGGACTTAAATTTGATTCGGTTTGCAATTCTTCATTTAGACACACATTGATTTTTTGATATCGGCCTTTGTTAAAGATATGCCAGAATTAATCCAATCATACAATCTAATAGAGAGCAAACCAATACAGTTATCAAAAATATTGATACTATAGCAAAGGGGTATTTAATAATCTGATAGTTTGTAGAAGAGGAACACCGTAGTCATAAAAAATAATATCCAAGAATGGTAATTAAAAAAATGATTTATTTATCAAAAAAGGATTCTGAAAATGGTATTATGTCATGTTGTAGTAGCTGAAATATGCTTGGCCATTCTGAGTCTTTTGTGAATGTGGTGGGTGATAATGAAGAGCCAATATGTGATTATCGTACATGTCGTCACAAGCTGTCCGAACACGGTACCTCAAGTCGTATCTGTAGGTGCACTCACCCAAGCAATAAGGCGTTTGGAATAAAGCTTTCCACAATTGCTTAAGGTGTACTAATGATTTCTAAATTAGACAGCTTACCAACCAATTCATCGGGCATGGTGTAAAACGAATGTGATGCCTCACTTCAATTTGTTCATGACCGAATCAACCTTCTGATCTAGATTTTGTTCTTTATCTAATCTTTCATCAATGTGCACAATAGAGATTATTCTCTGTATTCCAGACGATTTAACAGCCTCATGTGCAATATTTATTGCATTCAAAATGTCCACCATACTATTTGATTGAATTTGAGTTCCAAGTGGAGTAAGAGTTGCTTTCAGATCTTTGATTCCGCTAATTGCATCAAAGGCTAAAGCTATTTCCTTACTCATGCTTGTTCCTGAACGAGAACCCACAGGAACGAGACTTATCTCTGCGGTAATCATCCTATATCTTTAATGTCAGAAAAATTATTTAAGTACTCCTAATTATTGAGGATTCTAATATGAAAAATGATATTTTTCTATGATGATGATTGTTTGAATGAAGGAAAACAGCCAGGAATATTATTGTGTTTTATTAAGAACTAGATTGTTTGTTATGGAATTAGATAACGCGCCAGTCTTGTTCAAATCAGTAAATACTACAACTGTAGTAATAGATTGGATAGTACTATTTGTTAAACTGGTAACAAATTGCTGAAAACCATTCTTATCAGCTTTGAACCCATTTGGAATTGACGTCGTTTTCATCAAAGTTCCATTAGCCGTATATACTTTCATCGTCCCACTGATTTGTTTGTCTACGGTAGCAGGATCGGTAACCGTATATGTAGTAGTTAACTTGATTACTTGGACGTTCTTACCCAGTGGTAAATAAAATTGGGCATCATTTAATTTTAGAGTTATTTCCTTGCCATGGTTCGAAAATGCCGATTGCTGTAAAATCGGAAGGGCAAATACGCCGACCATAATAAATAGGACAATATACCGATAGTTTCCAGTTTTCTTATTCCAATTCATCAGATATTCACCATTTTACTCATAGAATATCATTTGAACATTTAATTCAAACTCGACATATATTAACAGTAGAATAAGCAGAATCGATCTAAATTAACTGATAGTCTAGAATATTTGATCTTGACGCCAGAATAATTTATTCATTTTAACCTAACCACTGGAAGTATCAGCAAAATAATAACCAAACCTCCCAACAACCAAGCTATCTCATATCCCAAACTGCTTACTATACTTGAAAATAAGACCGGGACCCAAAAGACCCCGAATAATGAAACACCATTTACGAAACTTACAGCAAGTGTCTGATACTGAGGCTGTGCCTTGTTAATTTCTTTTGCTCTTGCATATACTACTACAAAACCTGCCGACAAGAAAAATCCTGTTATAAGGATTGATGCCGTAATAACATATAATGAATCGGTGGCAAAACCCACCAAGCTAGCGGCACTAGTGATACCTGAAATAAACAGCAATTTCCTTGCATTTCCAATCTTGTCATAGAGTTTCCCAAAAAAAGGAGATGAGATGAGTGCGACTATTAGACTTAGGCTACCTATTAACCCGGCATCAACTGGATTAATTTTTAAATGATCTACAAAGTAGAATACGCTGAAAGTTAAAATCATACTCGATCCCGCTTGAAATCCTAGTAACGTGATTCCAAGGATTATCAATGATTTGTTAAATATGGTACTAAAAACATGAGATATCTTGATCTTAAACTCATTCCTTATTTCATCAACATCCTTTAGTAGTTCACTATTTAGCATAATGGCAGTTGATATTCCCAAGCCGCCACTCAAAATAAGTGCCGCTCTCCAACCAAGGTATTCAGCCAACATGACCCATCCAAATAGCCCAATAATTCCGCCCAAGGCGTGGGCTGAATTTAGTAACCCAATACCCAGTCCTTCCGATTCTTTTCCTAAGTATTTCGAAACCAGGATTACACTTGGTCCAAAGAAACACGCCATTCCTAAACCGACTATGAATCTCAATAGAGTAATTTGCAAAGTATTGACAGCAAATCCGGTTGCGAATGCTGCAGATGAGGCAATAATGATTCCATAGATGGCAATCTTTCTAGGACTATATTTTGCGGCAATAATTCCTGCAGGTACTTGAAAGATGCCTACTCCGATAAGGAAGCTAGCGCTTATTGTTCCAAGCATGGCGATATCTTCAATAAAATCAGAAGCGACTAGGTAGAAAATAGAAGCAATGTTAAACCAATTGATTGTATATACTACTCTGGCAAGCATTAATGAAAGTGTCGCAATTTTGTGTGACTTCATAAGATGATTACATTCCTCTGAAATTGTATTGTTTATAAATAAGGACCATTCATGCGTTCTGTCGTCAAGAAACTCTAGCTTTGACCTGTAACCACATAATATTCAGTAATGTCTTCAAAAGCCTTAATTTTCTCTTCTTTTATTTGAATAGTTTCCAGATTGAATTTTTGCGCAATCTTTTCCTTTGTATATTGAGATATGACGATCTGATCGGCCTCAGCTATCCCTTCCATCCTGCTTGCCAAATTCACATGAGTTCCTATTACGGTAAACTGGTCCCTTTCTTGACTTCCCATGAGTCCCACTAAGACAGACCCGGTATTAATCCCGCATTTTATGTCTATGTTTGTATCAAAATTAGTAACTGTGCTCCATATATCCAACCAATTCTTTTTAAAGAACTGGAATTCCTTCTTGATTCTTAAAGCTGCGATAATCGCATTCGACGCGCCATTTGAACCGTCATCATCAGGTTCCTTGAATCCAAAATACGCAAGTATGCCATCACCAATGAATTTATCAATTATTCCACCATATTCGTGTATAATTGGAACGGCTACACCAAGATATTCATTGAGAAATACAGCGATGAGCTCTGGATGATCCTTAAAAACTTCAGTCAATTTTGAAAAATTACTGATATCCCAAAAAACAATGGTCATTACTCTATTCTGGATTAAGGTTGCATGAGGGTCACTTAGATACTCGATAATTGCAGGGTCTAGTTGTCTCTGAAGACGAGTTAATATTTTTTGATTTGCGTTGTCGGAAATTGACAAATTCAAGTCGTCTAGAAATCTAGCTCTCTCGTCATCAGTCATCTGATCCTCTGGTTTGGGTAACATCCCAATCACACCTCTTTCAGAAGGATGCATAGTGCAGTAATAGGGTATACTTTGTTGATTACTGTCGATCTTAACAGTTGTAGATTCCCCCGGCAACATACTCCCAGTTTGAAAGAAAGGACTTTGCAAAGTGGAGTTTGCATCCCCCGAAGTCAAGTTATGTACCTTTGTATCTCGATTAATCCAGGTTATTGATTCACCTTTGACAATCTTGACGATCCTTGGTTCAAAGTACGTTATTTCTTTAGTATTCTCTTTAAATTTAGGAATAACTACAAATTGTTTCAATCAAATCTACATTATTGCCACGGAATATAACCTTACGTTCGATATTTTACCCTAGTTTGGTTTCAGACGTTCATTTAATCAAAAAGTAACCCAGACATTAATATTGTACACGAAGCGGTAGAAGAAGATTTGTATGCCAAGAAAGACATTAATTATGGTATCAGTCCTTAACAATTTATGGAAGGAGTTCAAAAACTAAAGTGTAGTTCCTGTGGGATTACATTCATGTCTGAAAATAATAGTCCACTTTGTCCTACATGTTCTGAAAATTCAAGTGCTCATCATCATGGAGCAGAACAAGGTTGTAGCTGTGGTGGTCACTAATTAACTTTTTTTAAGTATTAATTAAGTTTTGATTAATACTCTTTGAAGTATCAAAATATTCATATTTAATTTACAAATTTAATTCCAGATGTTGCCATAGTTTCACTAAACAACTATAATTTCTAACTCATCGTACGCATCCTTTACCGATAACTCAACCAGCGTATCCTCATAGATCAATAACCAATCTCGCAAGCCGACAACGGGTAACTTTCTCACAAATATTTTTCCTGTCTCGATTAGATTTGCTTTTAGATATGCAAACTGTAAAGGGATTTGATTTTCAGGATTTTTTATTTTGAAAAGACTGTCTTGTAGTTCTATGCCAGGTCGACCACCCTGAATATTTACCATGACGTTTTCAGCATATCTGTTTCGTATTTTGGCTGTTACATAACTCTGTCCTATTTCAAATCGATCTATATTCAATAATACTTGAGATCTAACAAGAGGCGACTTTGGTATTTCGCGAAATAATACTTCAGATATCTCGTCAAAGAACAAATCTTAGATCAGCAATAATGGATGACGATTCTATTTACGATTTTCTATTATTCTTGAAAGTGCTGATAATAATCAATGCTTGCAGGTTTTTAATTAAGTAACTTCAAATACCACCTAATATGTTTCATAGCAAATATGATTCAAATCCTAGAACATTTTAATATATTATTTGAACTTAGTCTACTGTCTTGATCTCTCTTGATGAACTCGTATTGTTATACGATTACTTTGGATATCCAGGTATTTTTTTAGTGAGTTTTATTATCAATATATTGTTCTTTCTACCAATACCTTACTTTCCACTTCCTCTCATAGCTGCATTCAACAGAAATTTGGATCCACATATTATCTCTATTTCTGGGACAATCGGTGCTGTTGCCGCGAAAATGATCATTTTTTATCTTGCATATTCTGGACGTAATATCATTTTCAAAAAATCAAAAGGAAGAACATTATCACTTCAAAAATTCCTGGGCAAATATGGATGGATAGGGGCACTGGTTGCTCCGATAATCCCATTTACTGAAAATTTCATTTATATCACTTTGGGTCTTACAAAATACAACCCATGGAAGTTTGCAGTTTCAGTATTTGCTGGAGTTTTTTTATATAATGAGTTCATAGTATGGATCGGAGTATTGCTGGGACGACCATTTGTCCAAAGCATTATTTCGCAATTTACAAACACGAGCAATCCTACTGCCATTATCATAACAATAATTCTAAGTAGCATTGGAGTTTTGGTTACATTATATCTACTAATAAAAATCAATTGGAATAAGATTATTGGAGAAAGGTTTCCATGGACCAGGACTGACAATTCAGACGAATAATCTATTAGTGTTTTAGTTTCAATAGAGCGTACAGCATCCATATCATAATAGTTACTTTTTAGGATACCAAATTTGAAGCATTAGCTTGCCAAGATCTGTCGACGAATGTAGCAGTAAATCTTAATTAGATACAAGTTAATTTAAATACATTGCATTATTGGGTGGGCTCATTTTGTCGCATACTGGATAAGAAAAAAGGTAATACGTTATTTCCCGGTGGCGTAACAGCTATATCAGACATCATCAAGATAGTTGCCGATTTAGGAAATCAAATTCCTGACAAGTCGTGGATGCTCTACCTACTTGAATTATTCAATATTCGCAATATTCCTATTGAGCTGAATCTGATATGTCAGTTCGATAATCAAGATTACTTTGAAGCAATTTTTCAGGGTATTAACAGATACAGATTCAAAAAAGTATTACCAGTCGTTGGTCATTCATACTTGCGAATAATAATGATGTACAATAAAAATAGACTGATTAGATATAGCCTTACTGATCAAGCTAACGCAGACACAGAAATCTTTGATTTTCCTCTTGATAGAATGAATTTCGAATATATTGGAGGGAATCAATTTACTGGCATTGAGTGGTGGAACAAAGCTGGTAATTTTCCTTATTCAATCAGATATAATGTCGAAGTATCTCAACTTATGTTTGGATTTTCAGATAAAAGCGATACCGAATCAATTACTTTTGTTCCTCATAATTCGTTGATACCAAATAACGATAACTCTGGAGAAGCTTATCCAGTATCATTTCGAAATATAATGTTAAAAGATGGTTGTGTTTGCTACTCAGTTGAACCGGGCAATTGTAACAATGGAATTCATTATAGCATCTAATAAGATTGCAGACTTAACTATTAAGGATAGTATAAGTTCTTAGTTATCAGCTATCAGCTAACTTTGTACTTGCTAACTAACTTAAGGCTATCATTTGTTAATTGAATATTTTCATACGGTGGATGAGATGAGATGTTTAATTCTAGCACCAGTTTAAGTAATTACTTTCTCACTATATTGTCAGAATTTCAAGAAGTCAAAGTTTAAAATATGCTGCCTCTGAACTATTTTTAATTGATAGGTTGGATTGTTCTTATATTAGCTATTTTAGTTATTTTGGCAGTAGTAGGATTAGGTTGGGATACATTTTTTGGTGGTGTGAAGAAAGGTGTAGAGAAAATCAGTAATCTTCCAGAAGTAAAAAATCTAACCAATAAAGCAAAAAGCGAATTTGATAATATTATTGGTAACTCTACATTCGATATTATTGCTTCCATTCAAAAAACATGAAATTCTAATTTTATTAACTTGAGAGTTATGAAAGGGATTTGCCAGTCCCGTGTTTGGCATCCCTTCCATCGTTATTGATTCATTTGGTACTTTCGGTGAACGGAGCCAAAAACCGAAAGGTATTTCCTGTTTAATCGTACACACAACAAAATTTAAAACTATTTACAAGATTTACAATAAATTGGTTTTAAGTAACAGATTTAAATGATGGAGTCGAATATTATACATGTTCTACATCACCTTGAAAAATGGAGGCGGTATTTGAATGGCCCAGGAAGCCTCAGGTAGCGATAATCTGAAATGTCATCTATGTGGTATAATGTTTGCGACTCTACAAGAAAAGCAACAACACATGAAATTGGAGCATCGGAATAAAGAAGAGCCTACCGGCGTTGGTTAAATAATACTTTAAGTTGAATTTTAAAGCAAATTTGAAGCTTTAATCATTGGTTTTCCCATAGACGTAATTATTTTACCCTCTATCGTAATGTTCTAAAATTATTTCATTAGAGCCTCTCAAATTGAAATTGTAACTGGTTAATAAATATTAAATGACTTACTAGAATATGAGACATATAGGATATTGGGCATCACAAGAACAATATTCAATGCAGGAACTAATTGATTTTGTTCAAGAAGCAGAAAAAGGAGGATTCGAAACAACGCTTACTAGTGATCATTTCCATCCATGGTCTCACACTAACGGACATGGAAACTTTACATGGGTATGGATTTCAGCTGTTGCTGAAAGAACAAAAAAAATGAAACTAATTACTGGAGTTACTGCAGGAGTATATCGATATAATCCTGGGATAATAGCACAAGCGTTTGCATCACTAGATGTATTATATCCTGGTCGAATTGGACTTGGTGTGGGTTCAGGTGAAGCAATGAACGAAGTACCGTTGGGATTTAATTGGCCGTCAGCAGAGACTAGAGTTGAAAGAACAACCGAAGCTATTCAAATCATAAATATTTTGTGGAATAAGAATAAAGGTTTGCAAAATTCAGAAAAATTCTCAAATACCGATTCTGAAATAAATAACAGTCATCAAAGTAGTATAGATAAGGATGGGTTTGTAACGTTCAATGGCAAATATCATAAAATAAAAAACGCAAAGCTGTACACTCCTCCTTCGACTAATATTCCACTATATATGGCAGCTTCAGGATCACAAGCAATTAAATCTGCTGCTAGATACACTGATGGTTTGATCACAACTTCAAAACCTGATGGAGCCAAAGAAGTATTCGATGTGTTTAATAAAGCAGCACTCGAGGCAAAAAAGGATCCTGTTTCACTCCAAAAAATAGCTAAACCAAAAGTCTCTTATTCTCAGGATTATGAGAAGGCTTTCAAAGCATGTGAATTCTGGCGTACTACGCAAATTGATGATGCATTTGATATTGATGTAAGTGATCCTAGAATTTTGGAAGAAAAAGCAAAACAAGAAGTCTCTGATGAAGAATTGAAAAAATCTACATTAATCGTTACTTCGATCGAGGATTTGATTTCTCCAATTGAAAAATACTTTCAAGCAGGATTCACACAGTTATATGTGCATAGCACCAGCCCAGATGAAATTGAATTCATTAGATTATTTACGAAAAAAGTGTTGCCCTATTTTCAAGATAGGTGAGAAGGTATCCTAGAGTCTATCAGATGTAGATATCAAATTCATGAGCTTCGACGCTGACTCCTATATAAGCGATACATTTGGAAGATGAACTACTAAATGTAATATTGTACAAATAGATGTAAGGTATTGGCATTAGCTAAGGTTTCAGAAAATGACAGAAAAACCATTATTTGGAATTTCATGGAGGAGTTGTGGGAAAATTATGTGAACGCCAGGGAAAATAATTTGCCCCTCGTGTTTAATCTATTAGATTTTTTTAACTTTGGAATTTTAAAGGATGGCTTTAGTGAAAATGATAAACTTTCTGTTATCAAAGGATATGCAAAGGAGAAAGGATTTATTAAAATTGTTGACACTGAAGTACAGATCACAAAGAAAGGGCTAAAGGAATTTAAAAAAGATATCCATGATTGGGATTCCCCGACATAGATGACTTTGTGAAAATATCTTACTATTCTACTAAATCGAATGAATCCAAACTAAATTTCTTTTACTCTCGCTATTATTTCGCTGATATTTTGTTTTTCGGTGAGAACACCTGCCCATGAATCGGTTTTATTTACCATGAGTTGAGATACTTTTGAAATAGTAAAGTCCGTAGGCAGAATCGAATCCAAGCTACTCCAGCTTACAGGCATTGAAACTGTTGCCGAAGGAGTAGGCCTTAAAGAGTAAACGGATGCTATCGTTTTTCCTCTCGAATTTTGATTGTAATCAAAGAATACTTTTCCTTTCCTTTTTGAAGTATTCCATTCTGTCGTTACCTTATCTGGAAATCTTGAAACCATGATTTTTGCCATTATTTCTGAAAATTTCTTTGTATGTTCATATGGATAACGGTTGATGATGGGTACATAAATATGGAGTCCGGATTTTCCTGAAGTTTTAACATATGAATTTATTCTTAATTCTTTCAGAACATTTTTCAATTGATATGCAACTTCAACAGCTGCCTTAAAACCTAGCATATTATACTCCGGTTCATCACCCTTTTTCTCTTTACCCGAATAGATATAAGGATCAAGATCAAAGACAATAAAATCAGGGAAATTCAACCCGCATTTTTCCTCATATAGACGAGAAGAACTATTACAGCTATCAAAGTCATTTATTCTACTATACCATGGATGCATTTCAATACATCCCAAGTTAGCTATCCACAGTAATGTTTCTCTATTATTACATACAATGTAGTTAATACCAGAATCTCTATGTTCCGAATGAACTTTAGCAGTTCGAACAAAATCTGGCTTTTTTTGATCCCAATCTTTCTGATAGAAGGACTTTCCTTCAATTCCATTAGGATATCTGCTAAGAGAAAGTGGTCTATCTTTTAAATGTGGAAGGATTAAATCGCTCATGGTTTCATAATACTGAATCAAGTCTCTTTTCAGGTATCTTGGGTGCTCTTTTGTAGCTTTCCAGAATAATTTGCCGGGGTTTGTTATCTTGACTTTGACATCGCTGGGAGTTTTGTCTTCTCTATCTGCTTTATTACGATGAGCAAAACTTTTGGTGTTATCTGCCTCAATAATACATTCATTAGGCTTCTTATCTTCACGCAATCTCATAAAGACTGGCGCCCGCAATATTCCATCTTTGGTCCAATTAGTAAATTTTACTTCTACAACGAGCACTGGATCTAACCAAGTGATTTCTCTATTAATATATGGAACTCTATCAACTGGCATGGAATCATTTTCATTTTTCTTCAATATTGAGTAAACCAAATTGAGTGTTTCATCATCAAATCCTGTGCCTACATGACCAACGAACTTTAATTTCTCTTCTATTGGGCAATATACTGCTAAAACAAGAGACCCAAAATAATTAACTCTGGCCCCTTCACCCTTAGTGTAACCTATTATTACACAATCTTGTGTTTTTGTATTTTTGATCTTTAACCAATCTTTGGATCTAATTCCTTCGCTGTAAATACTGTTCTTATATTTAGCAACTATGCCCTCGAGTCCTAACTCCTTACTACTGTGGAGTATATCTTTTCCTTTTTCCTCAATATAATCTGAAATCTTGATCAAATCATTGACTTCTAGTGTTCTTGATAATATGGCGCGCCGTTCTAGATAACCAATTTCTCTGAGACTTTTATTCTCCTTGTACAGCATATCAAAAACATAGTAAGTGGCTGGTGCTTGTATAGAAAGGACCTTGATATCCTTACTATCTTGAATATTTATCCTGCGTTGATGAATGTGAAAGTCCGGAACACCTTTTTCGTTTAGAATAACAATTTCACCATCAATTACCGCAGAACCACAAGATCTCAACGAAATTCTTGCCGCATTTACAATTTCAGGATATCTCCTAGTTATGTCATTGCCATTTCTCGATTGAATCTTGATATTTTTCTTATTTTTGAACAAAATTGCCCTCACGCCGTCCCATTTTATTTCAAAGACCCAGTCTTTGCTGTCAAAGGCATTATCGGAAGGTGAAGCCAACATAGGTTTAATATTTGGAAAAAAAGAGTTAGTCTCTGAACCATTACTGGAATACCCAGACCCTAACTCGTGGCCCTTTTTCATATCCTGTCCCTTTTTACCACTTTTCCTTTCGACTTCTATATCTGAGTTCGACTTTCCAGTAAGGACAGAGTCAGGTTGCAGTAACGTTACATCTTCTTTTGATGCATATTCATCTTTCCCTTTAATGAATAACCACTGATCTTCTCTTTTAGTTCTAATCAAAGAGAACATGCCTTTTAGCTTATCTCCGTAGAGTTCAACTGATATTTTTCCTCTTTTCACTTGCTCGGAAAGAATCTCTTTACTAGTATAATTACCGGTATCCCAAACTATTACGGTGCCAGCACCATAATTACCTTCGGGTATCATTCCCTCAAAATGCAGATAGTCCAGTGGATGATCTTCTACCAATATGGCTAATCGCTTTGTCTCCGGATTCATGGAAGGGCCCTTAGGAACTGCCCACGATACAAGCACCCCATCTTCCGATTCCAATCTGAAATCATAGTGTAATCTTGAGGCGTCATGCTTTTGAACTACAAATGCTCTCATTTTCCTATTTTGTAATTGACGTTTCTCACCCTTAGGTTCTAGAGTTTTGGTAAAATCCCTTTTCTTATTATAATTTGTAAGTGATGATTTTGAATCTGTCACAATTACCCACTCCTAATTAGGCCGTCGAAATTCAAATATTGGCAAGCAAATAATGTAGTACTTCAAACTATAAAATGAGCTATTGAAATTACCGGTATAGTAACAACAAAAAGTCATTTACTAAAATGGCAGGTATTGTTATTATCAATAGTTTAGCTTGGTCAATTACATTTTTTCTACAAGTTGTTGCTTCATTTTCTGAAAATCAGATTCACTCAAGATCCCCTTTTGTTTTAATCTAGAAAGTTTCTCAATTTCATCAGCGATTGAAATAGTGTCAATACTGCTTGTTGCTTCACCAGTGCTATTATGTTTCATTCGTCGCCTTATTATTTCTAAAAGCTCTTCAGCCTTGTCTTTAGGGAGCGCTTCAATTACAGCTCCATGATCGTCTTCTCCGCTAATATTTTCATCCATCAGTCCTAACTTGCTCTTGTTTACCAACGTCGGAGCCTCAAATAATATAGTTGAGGTAAGAATTCCCTTCTGTAATTTAACGCTAGTTATAACGTCGTACGGAATATCAATAAGTTCCGATTTTAAGCCCAGCATGTATGGATCTCTTATAATCACTCGTCTGTCAGTTGCTATGACAGTATTTGGTGTTAAAGCTGAGCCACCTGGCATCAATCTTGATTCCCTGGCTACAAGCAGTACTTTTTCATCGGAGCTTAATATTTTCTCAATCTTCTCGATTTCATTTAAATCACTTCCATCAGTTATATCAGTATTAAATGAACGCTTTTCATCCGCCACCAATTTATCCACTTATATAACGTCCACATATTTAATAAAAGCTCCCGTTGGATTTTTGATTGATTAGCGGTTAATTTTCTCTATACTTGAATTTGATTTTTTGGAGCAAAGCACAATTAATTAAGTTTATAATAATTAGAAAGCTAACTTTTTCTTGTGTTACAGATAAAATGATTTCTTCTCGGATAACAGGCCTTTATGATAACATGGTTTAGTTGATAGTTTGAACTATCAGGCAGTATTACGAGTTGATTTTTCCTGGATAGAACACATGTGAAATTAATCTGTGGTAACAATTATTACATACAAACATATCTAGAAATTGATTTAACGAATGAATGTGTTTTCTACAATAGTCACATTTCATAGTTTCCATTAATATATTATGTTCAATAAAATTTAAATAGTTTTTAATACTAATTTAGGCAAATATTTTCTTGATTAATTTTCTATATTAAGCATCAACCATTTTCGAACACCCTACCTATGACTAGAGTCTCATGACTATCAGAATGATCTGAATTGATGCATTATAAAAAATAGAAACAATTAAAGGACTCATTTATTACTTCTCGATTATTATATCATGAATCTCATTTTTGAAGGATTATTGATCATCTGTGCCTCTATATGGACTATAGCCTTATTTCAGATAGAAATTGTACCACAAACACTTCTTGCTGAAGAACAGCCTCTGTCAAATATGAATAAAACTAGTTATGCTTATCAACTTGAATCAAATGTTACTAATGATAATACCATAGGTGAAATTACCTACAAGGATCCCCAGCATGGAATCTCAATGACGTTCCCATCAAATTGGACATTCTCTACTAGTGGTTTACCAGAATATAATCAAATTGCTGCATTTTATGCTCCACTACAAAACCTCTCCGATCCGATTCCTGCGAGATTAACTATTGCTGTAATGAGTTATGAGAAAGAAGTACCTCTCAAGGACTTTACTAATATGACGTTATCCTCACTTAATCAAACCGGCCAAATTACGATAAGAAATTCTGATCCAGTTACTATTGCTGGACAACCAGCTCATCAACTTGTATTTTCAACATTACCAAATATGGGCAATCCTATTTCATTTGAGATATTGCATTCTTGGACAATTATAGACAAGAAGGTGTACGTTTTTCAATATAGCGCAGAAAGCGTCAAATTTAACACTCATCTTCCTACAGTAAAGCATATTTTAGAATCATTGAGTATAGAATAGAATAGATACAAGAATCCTGTGTTTTACAATTGTTCAGATATGATAAAGTAATTGGATAATGTATCATGAGAACCGCTTACAATACTATCTCTCATATAATAGACAATTAATAGACCGCAGAAATTAACTAGGAGAAATCATATCGTATTTAGTGTTGGGGACGAATGGGAATTAAAAGAAAAAAGTTAATCATTACAATAATTCCATTGCTGTTCATAGTTATACCCATTTTTTTTCAGCTTTCGATTACCAAGATATCTTCACTAGAACCTCTGACCAAATTGGATAGATTTGGAATAACGGAAATATATCCTACTAAATCAGGAGGAAGTGAATGGTTTATTGACATGAAGAATCCCACTGAGGATCCCGGGTTTAATCTAGGATCGAATATTACCAAGCAACTAGATGGTTCGTGGCAGATTAATGGAAGACTTGATAATGGCACGTACGTGGGAGAAGTGAGAATGGAAGTTAGTAGACTTACCGGATCCGAAGAATGGAAGAATGTCGAAATGACAGGATATGCCAAAATAATGCCATCCAATAATCCAAATGATTCGCTAGTTTGGTCAATAAGAGGAGGTAGACATAATAGCACAGTTCCTTGTGAAGGAACAGCTCTTAAAGGTGGAATCGATGTTAACGGTACTGTTTCGTGGGTAAAGGAGATATGGCACACAGGAGGATATACCAATAAACGAGCTGAAGCACAAGTTACGGAACCCATTATTGGAAGATGGATTGGTTGGAAAGTTGTTGTCTACAATATGAACAATGATACGGCAGTAAAAATGGAATCCTATCTTGATAATAGAGTAAATAATCATTGGCTAAAAGTTTCTGATTTGATAGATAATGGTGGATGGTATGCGAATGAGCCAGATCCTTTATTCTACGCAGCAAACTGTGGCAAAGCTAAAGATCACATAATAATAAATGGTGGACCTTTGGCCATCTTTCGATCTGATAATATGACATGGAACTTTAGAGATTTGAGTGTGAGAGAAATTCAGCCTCCATCAACACCATGAACTTGATACATGAACTTGATATCATTTCGATGGCCCTTGATTATGAGCAATCCGGAACCTTTGGTTGTTAAACCGATTGACGATTTTTACCCAATGCATCTGCGTCCTAGCTTTTATAATCTTTGTTGACCACAGTAATAATACATGCCAGCACGAAGCCTGTGGCAAGGTAGCATCTCATTTGGCCTTGTAAATATACCGGTTAAACTATACACAGCAACTAATAACAGGGAATATGTTTTCAATCAATTATGCCAAAATGGACATAGAATTAGATACAAGAAATGGTGTCCTGAGGAAGAAAGAGAGGTTCCTTATTCCGAGATAAAAAAAGGGTACGAAATTGAAAAAGACAATTATGTAGTATTTGAAAAGGAAGAACTTGACAAGATAAAATTAAAAACAACCCACTCAATTGATATTAAAGAATTTATAGAATACAAGGAACTCGATCCAATATTAATAGATAACAGCTATTATGTAGCTATTGATATAAAAAAAGGAAACGAAAAGGCTTATGCACTTTTAGTAAAAATATTAAATGAGAATAACTTGGTGGCCATCGGTAAAATTGTTCTGAAGGACAGGGAGAATGTGATAGCTTTGAGACCTTACCAAAGGGGTCTTGTTTTGCATGTCTTAAATTATCTAGACGACATGAAGCCTGTGGATGAAATACCAGAAATGGGTAACGCAAAAACAAAATTGGATCCACAAGAAATTTCGCTCGGTAAGATACTAGTACAAAAGTATCGCAGCAAGGAGTTTGATATTGGTGATTATTCTGATACTTATGTTCGAGAACTAAGGAGGCTTATAGAGGCAAAGAGCAAAGGGAGAAAATTTGTTTCGTCAGCACCCAAGCAAGCAAAACCTACTAAGGATCTTCTTGAGGCGCTCAAGGCCAGCATCGAAACCAAGGGGAAGTAAATACGTAGAAAAAGCCCAATTGATTCACTATCATTCGGCTAAGATAATAGTAACAGGGTGCTCAGCATATGTATGTCAATCTAACAACGTACGACGATTTTCCATCCAGGGAAACTCATTTATTGAAATTCAATGAAAAATTAGACCTGCTAATGAAACTGACAGGTTAAATAAGCTATATACCTCATAATAAGCAAATCATGGAATACGAAGACTTCGGTAAAAAGATGCTCATCTATGCAGGTATTGCCATTGTAGGTGTATTTTTTGGATTACAGGCTATGTTTGGGTTTCCGTTGTTCAAATCATTTGAAAGTGATAGTGTGAGTGATGCAAGGGTTGTAATCAAGGATGCTAATGGAAACTGCGTAGTAGAAGCTACTGATAAAATTCCAAGGGTAATCCACAATTGTCCTTATGACAAAGAAGATATTGTATCAATTACTTATAAGAAGGGTACACCAGATATTAGGACACATAGTCCAAAATCCTAGTTACGGAAACGAGCGAACTGTATTTTAGTCATAGTAGTATAATTTTCAAATTTCATAAGTGTTATATTTGATGTTCAATATAGTAATATGTGGACGAGGAGTTTACTAAAAAATCGACTTGCTTATTATGCGATGCTATGGTTGATCCCAAATCTGAAATTCAAATATGTTCAACTTGTGCAATAGTAGCAATGTCAGATGAAGATTTCCAGGACCTAAATTTTATTTCTCTTACTGAAAATGTACAACCTATATCCATTAACGATAAAGAGAAGAAAAGAATTTTCGATTTATATGTCCCTGCACACGATATACGTCTGATAGAAACAAATTATCAGAAAAAGAGGAAAAGAAATCAAGTGTGAAAACTATCATATAAGATATTGAATATGCTATTCTGATTAATAGTCAAAACAAAAATAAAAAATAATTCTAATGTGTAAAAAATGAATGTGGTAGTACTAGGCTAATCTTTCTTGAATGCCTTTGCCTCATCTTTAGTAACATTAAACCAAACCTTATGCCCATCGAATCGCACTGCTCTGGTTTTAGGTAAGTAGAATTTGTCTTTATCAACAATTCCTCTTTTTGTTACTACAGTATCTGCGTCCAAATCATGGACTTCGCCTAAATCATAATCATCAATACCTCTAGCCTCCTTTTTCATGACATCGTCCCAGTTTGTAATTCCACTCATATACTATTTAAGGGCAACATGCGATATAAGAGTTAAAATTCCCTGATAATGTCATAATGAGGAAAGAAGTGTTATTTGCACTATTCTAAAATCTTCAGAAACAAGTGACTTGATTCATTTAAATACATGATTCTATTCGATAGTTTAGTTACTTAGAAAAGTATCATTGTTATAGAACATTAAATCTATGAGTACATGTTAATAAACTATTTTGCTGATTTTTTTTGTTAGAATTCCATGAAGAAAAATAATGTCTTATATGCGGTGGTCTTTACTGTACTGCTGTTAGTAACAAGTGTAGCTTCAACCAATCTAAAAAATATTTATGGCCAGGATGAGGAAGGAGATATTGATACTAATAATGAGATCACGTCACAATTTGGTCCTGAAGTTCTAGCAAATGAGACGGTATCGTTGGCTGATCAAAATGGAACGAGCTTGATTAACCCCGGTGAAACAGGAATTGAAGGGATGGACAATTTCTCAACTCCGTCACTAGGAAATGAATCATTGCTCTCTGAAGATGAATCCTTTGACACTGGAAATGAATCATTGCTCTCTGAAGATGAATCCTTTGACACTGGAAATGAATCATTGCTCTCTGAACAAGACGGAGTGGAAGATGAATTTGATGAATTTGACAACGAAACTATGGCAACTGAAACTGAAGCACCACCGGTTGACAATGCTTCCGGTTTAGGATTAGAAGATGATTCGGATATTATTTCACAATCAGAACAAGGAATTACTTCCAACATTGATCAAAAATTAGAGTCTGTTGCAGCTACCACCCTTGGGTTAACCAATGCTACTGCAGGCGAGGACAATGAACAAATGACAAATGTTCAACAGGTTATCAATAACATTGCAAACGCAGGTAGTCAGGGTGGTGACATTAATGTTATTGTAAACCAGATTTCACAGATAGTTGCAAATAATCCCAATAGTCCTGCTGCAATTGCAATAAAGAAACTTGCACAGCTATACTCAAACGGTGATATAGATGAAATAGATATTGCGACTCAACAAATTGGAACTCAAATAGCACAAGGAAATAACATTGAACAAACATTAGTTCAAATAACTAATAATATTGAAAATAATATCAAGAATATAAAAATAAGCATAGATAATTTTGACAAGATAATAGTTCATCCCAATACATTAGATGTTGACAAGAAGATAATTACAGAAACGGTAACAACTATTAAGGAATCAAAATCAGTAGTTGATGTACCTCGTATACATATAAAATTTGACAATGATGAAAAGAACTTGGTATTAAGAGTTCTAAATACTAATGATGCCAAATACGAAATGCCCTTTAGTAAAAGTAAGGGAGGATTCGAGTTGGATGATGATGAATTTAGAGTAAAAGTCATTGGAGGAAAAGGAAAGATTCAAGCTGCTTCAATGGCTCAAATGCTAGGAGACGGTAAAGTCGGAGATAAGGAATTCCTTGACAAGGATAGAAGAAATGGTAACGTTTACTTCAATACGGATGAAATAGATTCAGGAAAATATTTGCTGGAAGTATACATAAAATTGAGTGATGGTTCAATCGGTACATGGGCGCGTGGTTCAGTGACAGTTACCAATTAATAGTTCAATTGGCAAAGTCATAGTATAGTGACCATACTATACGGCTAAAAGTCCGATGAACCGCCAGCGCTGTAAGGACTCCCCTTTATGCTTATTACAAAGTCCAAGTCATTTATACGCTTTAATAAATCTAGACCAAGGCTATGACTGACTACCATTTTTGTTCCCTTTAGATAAAAACCTGGTGCCATACCCGTAACGCTAATTACTCTTTCTCTTATTTGTTCAGTATCTTGATCAGGTTTGAGGATAATTTCTACAGTATAGATATTCTCTTTACTTGCCTTTTCATCAAAAATCAAACGGATGACTAGTAATGGATCCACTTTTGGGAATACTCTCTTTATAGCATTATCGGCTTCTGTAAATTCCTTCACAACTTCCCTAACATCGCTTACTTCTTTATCACTCATTTACTCTTAATAGCTTAAAATATTGGTTGATATATTTCTATTTATATTTAAATTAAAAAAGCGCTAGATTTTACCAATTTATGACACTAATCACTTTTAAATTTTACCAACAAAATAAGTTAGTATTACAAAGGTAAATTTTCACAAATACATTTGATTTATTTACTAACTTCATACAATAGCCAATTTAAGATTATTAATTCACTGCTTATCGGACTCTATTATCGAGTCAGATTCATTTATTTTTAAAACTAGTTGATTCATTTTGGTTTCAATGAGATCGCAAATTTCGGATTTAGGATGTTTAATATTACGAAGAACCCAGTTTAATAGTTCAATCCTTTTTCTAAGATCACGTTTGTAGGTAGATTCATCTTTTTCTCTACTTAACCATAATTCAGACTCTTCAAGTTCCTTCTGTAGTGTTTGTCTTACACCCATCTAGTATAATTGGATTCATAGAATTATAGAATTTAATTGGACGAGCACCTTTGGGATAGACCCCGTCGGTACATACAGCAAATTTTTAATAATATTTTTGGAATATTGTCATCACTTTCAAAGAAACTGGTGGGAGGTTCCTTTTTCTATCGTCATCCCTAGAAAAATATTTTTATATATATCCGATGTATTTCAAATTCTACGGACAGAAACACCAAGAATGGAATACTGTTTTCTTTACTCTCTATTCTAGTGGCGAGTCTGGTCTCAGGTATACAACATTCAGGGGCGCAAGATATACCTGGAAAGATAGAAACTCCGAATCTTCCACCATCGGTTAAAGATGAAAACGGTCAAGAACCTGATGTACAAGGGGAAGAACCGACCCTAAAGGACGGTGGTCAATCTGAAGTGCAACCTCAGCCACAACAAGCTCTTCCGCCTCAAGCCTATAGAGTAAAAGTGCTGTTTAAGGAAATAACTGTACACGACGATGAAGAACCAGCTCCATTTGATGATGGTGAATATACGATGCGTGCAGTTGTAAACGGCAAGTATGTTAACCTAGATAAAGGAAGTGGGGGCAAATTATGGGATGTAAGTTCAGGTGAAAGAGTAACTTTTGCACCCTATACTTATGCCATCTTTGAGATACCCTATGCCAAGTTTCCTATTTCAATTTACACACTTGGTTTTGAGGCTGATGTTTGTCCAAGAGCAGGCTACGGTGACGTCGTTACCTATAACCCTAATATAATACCCATCTTAAAAGGTCCACAATCTGAGTGGTTGCCTGAAATAAGGAGAATCATA
>DATFBL010000122.1:0-8034 GCA_035253865.1 Nitrososphaeraceae archaeon
CCTAGCCTGGTAGGGCGTGGGATTGCTAATCCCATGTTCGAAAGAACTCGTGGGTTCGAATCCCACTCCCCGCGCTTATGAATTAATGTTTCTTCATAGTTGGATGTTATGATTTAATTGAAATTCCATACTTTTCAACATAAACGAGAGAATCCAGAGGAACCCGATCCTTTCTTTTGCCTGTTAATTTTCTTGCAGGATAGCCAAATCCAATTACCGCAGAGATATTGAATTCATCTGGAATATTGTAATCTTTCTTAAAACTATCCTTACTAATTCCTGTAAATATTCCTGAGCCAACTCCAAAATTCCAGGCCGCCAACTGCATGTTTTGTATTACTCTCCCCGCATCAATCAAATGAAAATGATATTTTGGATTTGTTAAAATTATTATTGCAAAATTACATCTAGAAACCCAATTTCCACTGGTGCTATCCTTTGCAAGATTCTCCAAGTTTTGTTTATCTTTTATTAGTATAAAACGCCAATGTTGAGTGTTAAGACCAGTGCCCGTTAATCTAGCAGCCTCAAGTACCTTTAGTTTTATTTCATCTGAGACTTCTTCTTTACTAAACTCCCTTATGTCAAGTTTGGTCTTTATGCAATCAAATGCATCCATGCGTATACCATTGTCTTTATGTAATAAAGCCCTTTTATCAAACTGCTAGTTTGAACTTAATGAAATATTGCCATTGACTAATCTCAATAGGGAAAAGAAAACTCGGATTTGTTTATGGAGATATTACAGAGAGAATTGTAAACCGAATAGTGAATTCTTCAAATTTAATTAAGCTTTAAAGTAGATGGGAAACGAGATCAGAAACAATACTTTAACAACTATTGAAAAGAAAAGAAAAAGAAGGAAAGAAAGGATTACTTTTGTTCCAATTCTTTAATCCTCTCCTTTATTCCCTGCACTTCTTTCTCAAGACCATCACTGTATTCTTTCAGTAAAGCAATCCTTTCTTCTCTCGTCAGAAAGTTTCTAACTTGGTCAACACCTACTCCGCAGCATCCGAATCCCATTAAATCACCTCCATGTGTTCCATTATCGGTCATACGATATATAGTCAAAGGATGTATTTATATATATCGGACATCCAATATAATACAAATGCGAGGAGCCGATGGCGAATGTTGTGATATGAGAGGACTGCTGGGATTTCTGATACTATTCTTGTTATCAAAAAAACCAATGCATGGTCAGGAGATAGCTAGCGAACTCGCAAAAAGAAGAGGTGACAAGCCAAGTCCAGGAACAATTTATCCCGCACTTAGGAGTCTTAAAGACTTAGGATTCCTTAGTGAAGAGAAAGAAGGTAAAACTATAACTTACAGGCTAACACCCAAAGGTGAAAAAGCCTTTGAAATAGCAAAAAAAAGATTTACAAAAACATTTTTGGGTGTTATTACTTAGTAACCATTACATTTAGATTCATTAGAATACACTTCATTTAATCTATATTGTCATTTTATAGTGTACAAGAAAAAATTTTTAATAACTTTACAATAACCTAAAGAAAAACCATAAAGTAGTATTTATCATAGTGATATGTAGGATTTGATAACAATCAACAAAGATATGGATTCTGTAACCTCAATTCTAAATGAGACTTTAAAGATTACACCATTTAAGAGAGACTATGATACCTCATTTGGAAAAATAGCAACAATTCTAAAGCGCTACAATATGAATGAAAATCCAAGAAACCTGCGTTTTAGATTTACTCTATTTATGCAAGATTTTTTTGACTCCATTCCAGAAGATCAATGGAAGCTTAAGGATCCTAAATTCATAAAGCAATCTGAAGAATTTGCAGTTGAAAAATTCAAGGAATGGATATTAGATCAAGTAACATAATTATCCAATTTACCATGAAAAATAGTAACTTAGGAATGAAGCTGTTATCTTAAAGTAGATCTGAAGGTCTGAGTTCCACAATCAGTCCTTGATCCCAATGATATTTTGCGTTCATAATTTCTGAAACCTGAGCTGCTAATTGAGTTTCCTTCTTAGAATCAATAATCCTTCCTTCACCTTCGTACTTCGAGTTATTAATACTAAATGAAATTCTCGGATTATGATTGATGTT
The DNA here is from genome assembly GCA_035253865.1 of Nitrososphaeraceae archaeon. Classification (GTDB taxonomy): domain Archaea; phylum Thermoproteota; class Nitrososphaeria; order Nitrososphaerales; family Nitrososphaeraceae; genus TA-21. The sequence continues at coordinate 2,094 of DATFBL010000122.1, forward strand.
CCTGACCCAATGAGCATTTATTCCATGTTCTGACATTACGTAATATCTCCCATTATGAGTTACATACCATATTTCTATCCTATGTTGCTTACCTGTTTTCCAACCAATGGTTGTCAGATGTAGAAATTGAGATTCTATCAATCGCTCATCAGATCATATATATGATATTGACTCTATACATCATAAATCTTTAATTGCGCATTTTGAATAGTCCTCGTCTTGAAATGACGAGAATTAGTTGACATTCTTCATTCCGTAGAATTTATATCAAGATTAATTAATAATTTGGTTAGGTCGAGTAGTACTATGGACGCATATTTAGAAGAAGAGTTTTATGATATTCTTACTTATTGTATTGAAAACCCAATCAGATTTAGAGTCCAAAAAGCAAAAGGTATCTATGATTGGTAAAGAATTACATGCTGACGGGGGAACTGATGCGATGGAGAATATGTTTTATTCAATTGAATTTAGGATAAAAGACGAGATTGGTAAGGATGCCAAGCAATATAGGACTTGGTGGAATGACATATCAGATAAATGGAAATATTGAATATATCAAAGCAAATTTTTCTGTCTACCGAATTACCTGTAAGTATTATTATTCTCCGGCTGATAGAGCATCTAATACGGATCCGAGTATGGCCCGAAAATCATAGATGAATTTGTTTTACAGATAAATAGCATGTTCGTATTAGAAATAATATTGAATTGAATCTGTATAGATCGCTAACAGCCTGCGCGATGTGTCATCAATTAACTCCCACTGAAACGATGACAAGTACAAAAATAGGAAAAATTTGCATAAAATGCGACATTCAAATGACAAGAGCAGGCTATAAGGTAAAGACAAACGAGACGACCGAAGATGCAAAGAATAAATGAACTGACCAGAGTAAACTTTTGAAATTTTATAATGCTTATATGCAAATTATTCTACAATTTAATGATCGAGTTTGAATGTCATTATGAAATTTGAAGAGGGAAAAGATAATAAACTACTTTATCAAACACCTGGATGCCATCCATTTGTAAAATGGGCAGGGGGCAAAGGTCAATTGATACCTCAAATAATTCGGCTCATCCCAACAAGGTTCGCCAGATACTTCGAACCGTTCCTTGGTGGAGGAGCTGTGTTCTTCCAGCTAGCAACTTCTGATAGGAACGCCTTCCTCTCGGATATCAATGCTGAATTAATTGACGCATATAAAGTCATAAAGGATCATGTGGAAGAACTTATTTCAGCGCTAATCTACCATCAAATTGAATATGACAAATCTCCTAAAAAATACTATTATCATCTACGAGACTCAATAAAAGTATTGAATAAGATAGATAAGGCTGCCCGATTTATCACACTGAATAAAACATGCTATAATGGCTTGTACAGAGTAAACAGAAACGGTTTGTTCAATGTTCCAATTGGAAGATACAAAAATCCAATCATATGTGATGCCGATAACCTGCGCAACATAAGTATCGTACTGAAAAGGTCTGGATCATATTTGAGAGTTAGTGACTACAAGAAAATATTAGTTGAAAAAGCTGAGAAGGATGACTTTGTATACCTGGATCCACCGTTCTATCCAATCAGTAATACTGCAAATTTTACCAGTTATACCAACAATGGTTTTTCTCTGGAGGATCAAAAGGATCTGGCAACCATATTTAATGAATTGACAGGTAAAGGATGTAAAGTTTTACTCAGTAATTCCAATACGAAAGAAATTAGAAATCTTTACTCAAAATTCTCTCATCTTACTGAAGTAATTAATGTAAACCGATCTATCAATGCAGTTGCTTCCAAGAGGGTCGGTCATACAGAATTATTAATAAGAAATTATATCTAACTGCATAACTGCAAGAGTTAAGTGGGATGAACACAGTGAAGACAACTCACGTTACTATGATATAGTAATGCTATGATTACTAATAAATAGAAAGGACCGGTCAAAATGGCAGAAATACTTTCTGATTTTCACTTTAGCTATTTTTACAAGGAAATTCGTAGTAATTAGGATTTCTTGGAGGAAATATATTATGATCTTATAATATCACTGCATTTATAACTATGTAGGCAAAATTATTTTTGTATGAATTCGCAAAGTGAGACTAGTGAAACATCCAGCAGGAGTGTATTTCTATCACCACAGTCTATTGCAATAATAGGCGCTTCCGAAAAACCCGGAATCGGGAGAGCAATTTTTACAAATATTAAGAATGGTTATAAAGGTAAAATCTATCCTGTCAGTCCTACTAATGAATATGTATCTGGGATCAAGGCGTACAAAAGTGTCCTTGACATACCGGAGGACATAGATCTTGCCGTTGTTGCCACTCCAAACAAGATTGTTCCAAAAGTGATGGAAGAAGTAGGAATGAAGAAAATTAAGGGTTCCATAATTGTTTCAGCTGGATTCAAAGAAGTTGATGAGCAGGGAGCTTCTCTTGAGAAGGAGGTTGCCGCCATTTGTAAGAAGTATGGTACTAGGGTTATTGGCCCAAATTGCTTGGGTATAATGAGCTTGTCAAAACAAAACATGATGAATTCCACATTTCTAAAAATAACACCAAAACACGGTAATATTGCACTCGTTTCCCAAAGTGGGGCTATCTGTGCCGCAACCGTTGAAGATGCTATGGCACAGGGTATAGGATTTTCAAAAGTAATCAGTATGGGAAACAAGATAGATGTTGATGAAAATGATGTTTTGGAACTATTATGCCACGACCCTGAGACTTCTGTAATCATAATGTATCTTGAAGACATTCATGATGGCAGAAGATTCATGGAAATAGGAAGGAAGACGTCCAAGCAATACAAGAAACCAATAGTTGTCATAAAATCTGGCAGAACTCCAGAGGGGGCAAAGGCCGCTATGTCACACACAGGGGCTTTGATGGGAGCTGATGAGGTCTATGATGCATTGTTCTTGCAAAGTGGCGTAATTAGAGTGGATTCAATGCAGGAACTCTTTGATCTTGCTACTGCCTTTTCAAAACAACCAATTCCTAAGAATGACAAAGGTACGGTAATTGTATCAAATGCAGGTGGACCAGCTATAATTTCCACAGATGCATGTTCAAAGTATGGTATGAAACTAGCTGATATTAGTGCTTCCAGAGAAGAAATAGCGAAAGTTATACCTGCACATGGATCGGCAAGGAACCCAGTGGATATTGTGGGGGACGCTGATTTTAATCGATTTGAAAAGGTCCTAAATGAAGTTGTTTCAAATCCCAACGTGGGCTCAATTGTTACCATGTGTACTCCGTCAGCTACTTTAGATTATAATGATCTTGCAAGAACCATAGTAAAGATCACTGCCAATTCTGGAAGAACGTCACTTGCAGCACTTATGGGTCTTGCAGAAGGAACAGAAAATAAACAAATACTTTCCGATGGTGGAATTCCACATTTTCCTTATGCAGAACCCGCAATAAGGACACTGAAAGCAATGTATGATTTTTCTTTTTGGATTGCAGAAAAAGAACCTGAAATCAAAAAATTTAATGTTGATAAGCAAAAGGTCAAACAAATATTTGATAATGTAAGAAAAGAGGGAAGAAAAAATCTTCTGGAAGAAGAGGGTTACGATGTTCTTAATGCTTATGGATTTCCAAGGCCAAAGAGCTACCTTTGCCCAAATGAGGAAGAATGTGTAAAGAGAGCAGAAGAAATCGGTTATCCTGTGGTTATGAAAATTGTCTCGCAAGACATAATTCACAAATCAGATGCCGGGGGAGTAAAAGTAGGTCTGAAGAATAAGCAACAGGTTTCATCTTCTTTCAGTGAAATAATTAACAACGCAAAGAATTACAAAAAAGACGCTAGTATTAAAGGAGTACTTGTCCAACAGATGATAGAATCTGCCAGAGAAACAATTCTTGGAGCAAAACACGATAAACTTTTTGGTCCTTTAATCATGTTTGGTCTTGGAGGAATCTACGTAGAAGCCCTCAAAGATGTGATATTCAGACTGGCTCCTATTAATGAACAAGAGGCAATCAAGATGGTAGAATCAATCAAGACATACAAAATTTTGAAAGGGATTAGAGGGCAGCCTCCATCTGATATAAAAGTACTGGTTGAGTGCCTCCAACGATTATCCCAACTGGTTACAGATTTTCCTGAGATAGCAGAATTTGATATGAATCCACTATTGGTACTTGAGGAAGGTAAAGGGGCAATTGCAGTTGATGTAAGGATAGGCCTTGCATAAGAGCCAGTATTTAGTATCTGTCTTTGTTAATAATACATGCGCTATTCATTATTAATTTTCTTACCACATTCAGAACAAAATACTGCATCGCTTTCGTTTTGGAAATTACAATGGGGACATTGGCCTTCTTGAGTGGTTTGTGAAGGCTCTGAATTTTCAAGTAAAATTATATCTCCAATTTTAGAAATATTTTTCCAAGCAACTTCTATATTTTGATTATTACTCTTTTTAGGAATCTTAAGATTTATTTCCATTTTTCCTTTAGAAGTCCTTTTGAGACCGATCTCTTGAACTTTACCAATTAACATAGCATCCCAATCATAGGCGGGCATTCCAACGAGGGATTGAATAGAGATAAATTCATTTTGTGCAATCGAAGCTGATGACTGCGGCTTGATAGTTGTTTCGGAAACTGTATCACTATTCTTGGTATCTGGTATTTCAACTGGAGTCGATATTTCAGGTGATTCGGGTTCTTTAGGTTCAGACTCTTCAGGAGCATCGAATTTTCTATACTGTGCAATTATGCTTTTGCAAGTTTTACATTTGTATTCACCCTTTTCAAAGAGTGTAACGCCTTCACCAAGATCTTCATTAGGATTTTCGAAACTGATATTTGGTGATCCCTGATAATCTTTATCGCATTTGTTACAATGATATTTAACAAGCCTGTCAGAAGGAAGTCTTCCTATCCCTGCAAGGAATAACTCTGGTCCTCCTAAATTGCCCTTTTTCTGCTCCTCATCTGTAATATGGGCTAATACATATCCCCCAGAACCGCGCAGTTTCTTCTCCCTTAAGTCTTGATTTTGACCCTGATCCTCCATCATATTTTTTATTATCACTTGTGTTGAATTTAAGTTATCAAGTCTAATACTTGTCTAATCATCTACCTATTGACAGACAGCATTTGAGATAGCGACAAGTTTCAATATGTTTTGATCAAACTTTTGTATCATCACACTTATATCTCCGTTGTAAGCTCTTTAAGCTAACTTAAGATACGGCAGATAAGTTAAGTGAAACAAAAAATCTTTCCAGATCTTCCGTAACTTTTGTAAAATACAAAACAAAAAAGTGAATTAAAAAAATGGTTTCATTCGAAGAATTAGGTCTAAGTACGTCTATAGTAAAGGCGGTTAAAGAAATAGGTATGGAAATGCCTTTTCCTATACAAGAACAGTCTATTCCACTTATTTTAAAAGGAAAAGATGTGATAGGACAAGCGCATACAGGAACAGGCAAGACGGCTGCATTTTCTCTTCCTCTAATAAGCAAAATAAAGCCAAGAGGTCCAATCCAAGCATTAATTATTGTCCCAACGAGAGAGTTGGCGATGCAAGTTAACAACGAAATTAGAAAATTTTCAAAATATATGGGAATAAGGAGCCTTGCCATTTACGGTGGGCAGAGTATTAGCATACAAAAAGATCAGCTAAGGAGGGGAATCCAGGTTATTGTTGCAACACCGGGCAGACTAATTGATCATTTGAAGCAAGGTACGATTCAATTGGATGATGTAACTTTTGTGGTGTTAGATGAGGCTGATAGAATGCTTGACATGGGATTTATTGATGACATTAAATTCATCCTCTTCTATGTAAATGAAAGAAGACAGACATGCCTATTTTCAGCAACGATGCCAATCGAAATTCTAAGACTATCAAGAGAATACATGAAAGACCCAGAACAAATTAGACTCAATGAAGACGAGATTA
>DATFBL010000123.1:0-4116 GCA_035253865.1 Nitrososphaeraceae archaeon
TCATGGTTGAAAGATCAGGAGGTAGTCAAATACTAATGGTAACCCTGAAGGAATCAACCGTGGCAAAAGCCACTCAAATATTTGGAATATATCCAAAATCAGGAGCTTCTCAGATTGTTCACTACAAAAATCCAGATAAAATACCTCTTGCGCAAATTAAAGCTTCAGAATAATTCAAGAATCATTTCGCGGGTATAACTATAGTCCTCAAATTAGGATCAAATTATATTGTATAGATTTATGCAAATGCACAATAAAGTACACAATATTCGTCTAGTATGATGGACCAGTATGAATCATCAAACTTGAGTGTACAGTTTGTCTAGTGAGATCCTGTCGGGTTTTGTTTTTCGAAATGTGGCCTATATATAGCGGAGAGTATATTTTCGCATTATGCAGAATAGTATCCTCATTTTAGTACTGCTTATTTTTTGTTCTGTAGTGTCCGGCCTTCTAAATTTACATTCCATAACAGCAAGTTCTATAAATGTTCCTCAATGGACTACTGGGACAAGTATGCCTAGATCCGTTTTTGAATTGTCGGCAACAGTTTTGAACGGAAAAATATACGTTGCAGGAGGTCAAGCAGATAATGGCGATCTCTTGGATACTCTATTTGTATACGATCCAAAATCAGAAGAATGGGATCTTGAATCCTCTTTACCAGTTGCCTTAGATCATTCAGCACTTGCTTCGTATGATAACAAGCTTTACTTGGTTGGTGGGTTTCTTGAACATAGGATTCCAACTCCCGAATTGTTCATATATGATCCAGAAAAAAAGTCGTGGGAAGAGGGTCAACCTATGCCAACTGCCAGAGCTGGTCTAACCGCCGAATTCGTTGAAGGAATACTGTATGTAATAGGGGGAAGTTCTGGAGACAATTCTGGAGCATTAAATACCAATGAAGCGTATGATCCTAAAACCAACACATGGACAGAAAATGATCCCATGCCTACACCCAGACATCATATTTCCTCTGCGCTAATTGATGGAATGATACTTGTCATAGGTGGCAGAGTTACTGAAGTCTCCTCAAGTCTCAATATCAACCAAAAATATGATCCCAAGAATAACAGCTGGGTAGACCTTGCACCCATGCCAACAAAGAGGAGCGGTGCTGCTGCTGTTTCTGTTGATGGGTATGTTTATGTAATGGGCGGTGAAAAAATTTCAGGCAGTTTTAATGTATTCGAGAAATATGATCCAAGAACCAACAGATGGAGTACAGAACAGCAAATGCCCACAGCTCGTCTCGGTCTCGACGCAGTGGATCTAGACGGGAAGATATATGCTATTGGTGGTAAGACTAATCAACCTTCAGAAAGTGCCTCTAATGCAACCGAGATATATGATCCCTCTTGATTACATTAATTAGTAACTAAAGTTAATTAGACTGCGATTTAATATTGGTAACTCAGTAATTATTATTTTAAAGACGTAAACCAAGTTCAAATAGGTACTATTCGATATATTGTTCCTTTTCCATATCCGAGCACGTAGAGATATCCATCCGGTCCAACTTCCAAATCAGATATTCCCGAAAAACCCTCTGCAAACTTTATGTTATCTAGTTCCTCAGTTGTATTAGCTATCTTATCAGACAGCGGGCCGCCAAGTACCAAACCATCTCTATCCGCGTTCAAATCAAAATGATAAATGTTGCCATTTTTAATATCGCCAACGAAAAGATCATTTTTATAATCTATTCCAAATCTATCTGAATTAAAAAATTTTACTGCAGTTACACCAACTGTTTCGAAGAATGTAAACTCAGGTTCGCTGTACTTTCCTTTCCCGTTAAATTCGGCCAACTTATCGGGATTTGATGTAACGCTTAGTGCCTTGCCTCCTTTATGTTCCCAAATTCCCTGTACATCTTTCCACCCGCTATTGAAACCAGGACTAACTAGATTTATTTCATCGCCAAAATCAGGACCGTTTTCTGAATCCCATAGGTTACCTTGTACAGGATCGAAATCTATTCCAAAGCTGTTCCGCATTCCATAGGCATAATACAGATTCAAAGGATACTCATCACCTAAATATCCATTTCCCAATGACTTACCTTGCTCGCCCACTCTTAACATACCTCCGGTAGCATCAGGTTCATCACCATTTTCATAATTCTGCGCTTTTGTAGTATGGCCCATTAGGTCTCCTACCATCAAGAATATATCATTGTTAGGTCCAGTAGTCATCTTTCCACCGTTATGTGCCGGACCCGGAACTGCAGGCAAATCCAATACAAGTCTTGGATTAACCAGTTGAGTACCATCTTGAAGTAACTCATATTTGTAAAGTCTATTTCCTGTTGGTTCTACCTCGGGTAAACAATTATCTGGTTTTGGACATTTATCACTTGTTACGTTAGCCTCAGTATAATAAAGAAAGATATTCTTTGAACCATTTCTTGAATCAGAGGCAATAACTCCCAATAGTCCTCTTTCATTATTGCTTGAAACATTTACGTCAATTAGTGGACTGTCTTGCAACTCGCCATTAACAATTCTTTGTACTGTACCCTTATTTTTTTCCAATACAATCATGTCATCATCGTTACTGGATCCGAGAAATTCCATATCTGTTGGAGCTTTGAGCCCCTTGAAAACAGTATCGATCTTAAACTTTTCTTCAAAATCATTCATCAATCTAGGTGTTGGTGGACTCGAGAGCAAAAGACTACTATTTTGCTTTGTGTTGGATTTTGTGATTGAGAAACTATCCTTTATTGTATTATCATTATCGTGAAATTCTCCAATCATAGTAGTCCCGTTATGAATAAATTCCAAATTCAGGAATCCATAACCATAGAACTGTTTGGCAGTAAACTTAGCCGGCGTTTCCGTCAAATTGTGAATAACGTTACTACCACCAGTCCCAACAATTGCAAATATCTGTCCATTTAGATCGGCATAATTTGAAATATCATCATCTTTAATAATCGGATTCGACGAATTCGAACTATTGTAGCTAATTGGAAATGACCTTTGATAATTATGAGTGTGGGCCTGGAGTACAATATCAACATCATACTTGTCAAATAGTGGGTGGTAGGTATTTCTAAAATCGGCGATTGACCCAACCATGCCGGGCGAAGTATAAGCAATCCTATGATAAAAAACTACGATCCAGTCAATATTATTGTCAGAAGCCGCCTTTTTCAAATCGTTATCTACAAAATGATACTGCATTGACCCCTTTTCATATGAATCCTCTGTTGACATTGCCAAAAAATGTACGTTCTGATAATCGAAAGAGTAGAATTGTTTAGTAAGATTAAATTGATTCATATATTCTTCCAGTCTTTCCTTGGACGGTACCTCAATTCCATCCACATACTTTTTATCATCATGATTGCCAATTGCAATTTTCATCTTGTTTTCAATAGGCTTAATTACTTCGAGCCAACATGCCGCATCGTTCCTATATGCATAATCACCTAATCCAAGAACCAATTCCGGATTCTTGTTAATGATACTATCAACAGTATCTTTCGTGTTTGGTGTACAGCCCCAGTCTCCTGTCGCAGCAATATTAAAATCCCTCAAGTTATCAGCACCACGGATATGATGGAAATCTTGAACATATATGTAATTTGAAAATATAATGTGAAGTGCAAAGATCAACGGAGTTAGTATTATTATCTTAAGTAACATAGTATTTTTTGAAATAATATAGTTCATGGTACTTCCCCAATTAGAAGACAGTGAGCAATATATATTGTATAGTCAATAATCAATATTTAGAATGACCTTGTCTAACTCAAGGCGTGAATTATTTGTTCCTTGGTTTATCTGAAACAAGATTTGACTTATCAGGTCTTTTATATCCTAACCAAAAAATAAAGAATGCTATAATTGCCACGGATGGTAAGATAGCAAGATAAATCAAATTAACTATAAACACATTTTTACTCTTCATGATATTCTTGTTCATCTCCAGATTTAAATTCTTGACGTAACCCGAGTTCAAAATCAAAGGATCTCGTGGCTCCTTTGTGAAGTCAAATGCATTTAACAAATTATTTGCCGCTGCATCTCTTTTACCAATGGATGAAATATTATAATTATATTCTATGAATTTTAATATCGATGAAGCATCGTATAATGTGTT
>DATFBL010000124.1:0-4145 GCA_035253865.1 Nitrososphaeraceae archaeon
CTGGTAATTTCATAGTTGATGGCTTTTTCAACTTCCTTGAAGGAATTGATATTCTTGATTTCTACCTTGTTACCATCATTCATGGACACATTTACATCACACCTAACTGAGCCTTCAAGTAGAGTATCACAAACACCAAGATGTTCAAGTGTCAGGGATAGTTTATTTAGAAATTGTCTTACTTCTTTTGGACCTGTGAAATCAGGTTCTGTAACTATCTCTATTAAGGCAACTCCTGCCCTGTTATAATCTATCAAAGCAGAATTTCTGACATTCATCCCACCTTCAGAATATGCGATCCTGCCTGGGTCCTCTTCCAATTGAATTCGACTGATTCTAATTTGCTTAGCATCATCAAGTTCATATTTTCCGTCTATCCCAATGCTCGATATTCCATAAACATTGTACTGGGTAATCTGAAAATTTTTTGGCAGGTCAGGATAAAAATAATTTTTGCGATAAAACATGATTTTCTCTGGCACTTTACACCCTAAGGCTATCGAGGTCATTGTTGAAAATTCAATTGCTTTTTGATTGATAATTGGCAGGGAACCTGGAAGTCCGCAACATATTTCACAAATGTTACTGTTGGCTCTCAGATCTCGGTAGTTACCTCGACACGAGCAGAACAATTTACTTTTGAGGGCAGTTATTTGAGCATGAATTTCTAATCCAATCATAACCAGGCTCATATCGAATTTGGCACCCTTTGAATATTGATAACCTTTTCAAGTTCGTACGATGCATCGAGTAACTTTTGTTCTTCAAATGGAGCTGCCATTATTTGCAACCCGATGGGAAGACCGTTACTAAATCCAATGGGTAATGAAATTGCGGGAATACCTGCCAGATTTGCTAAGACTGTGTTTATGTCAACCAAGTACATTTTGATAGGATCGTCTATCTTTTCACCGAATTTAAATGGAAGTATCGGCATTGTTGGTCCAATTAAAAGATCATATTTTTTGAATAGCGTAAGTAACTCCAACCTTAATAGCGACCGAAGTCTCCTTGCTTTTAGATAATATTTGCCGTAATATCCTGAAGAAAGAACATAAGATCCAATTAGTATTCTCCTTTTTACTTCTTCTCCAAATTTTTCTCTTACGTTACTAAAATATGTTTCCCATTTATATTCCTCTATTGGATAGTCGAATCCATATCGGATATTATCGTATCTTGCGAGATTACTACTTGCCTCAGCACTGGCGAGAGTATAATATGAGGGCAATGCATAATTCAAATTATTAATTGAAACTTCTTCACACGAGCACCCGATCTCCCTAAACTTTTCTGATGCGCCGTAAACTGATTTAGCAACTTCTGGATCGCTATCAGTAATTAACTCTTTTATTATTGCAACATTTAGATTATTTGATTTGTTGGAAACAGTAATTGGAGACGATGACATACTTGTGCTATCCATCGGGTCCTTTCCAGAAATGATATTTAACATCATTACCAAGTCCTTTACTGATCTACATATAGGACCAATTTGCTCCAGACTATTTGCATATGAGATTAGTCCATATCGGCTTACCCTCCCATACGTTGGCTTGAGTCCAACTACAGAACAGAAGCTAGAAGGACATCTTATTGAACCTCCTGTGTCCGAACCAAGAGCAACAGTACACTCTCCAGCAGCAACAGCCGCTCCGCTTCCACCCGAAGATCCACCAGGAACATAACCCAAATTCCATGGATTATGAGTTGGTTGATACCTACTGTACTCAGTCGTTGAACCCATTCCAAATTCATCCAGGTTCAATTTTCCCAATATGATTGCACCATTTTCCTTCAGATTCTTTATTACTGTGGCATCATATGTAGGAACATATTTTTCTAGAATTTTTGAAGCACATGTCGTTCTGATACCTTGTGTAGAAATGTTATCTTTTATTCCCACTACTACTCCGGCGAGTTGACCTATCTCTTCTTTTTCTCTTAATTTCTTATCTATAATCTTGGCGGAAGATAAAGCGCCTTCAGAATCCAATGTGATAAATGAATGTACCTTTGACTCGACTTCTTCTACTCTTTTGAGTATAGAAATAACATATTCTTCAGCGCTAAACTGCCCTTCGTTTAGGCCTACAACCACTTCATATGCAAGCAGATCATCTAGTTTTGTCATTCTATTTCATCTTAGGGCCTCTTAGGAATCCGTCTTCTGTAATGTTCTTGCTAAGTCGCATATCATCAGACAAGTTAATCTCATCCTTTCTAAGCTCTTCAAAACTTAATTCCGGCAAGTCTAAAATGACCGAATCATCAAGCGCAAGTTCTTTAAGTATATCAATGTATTCTATTGTCTTGTCCAGTTGTTTAGGAAATTTTTCAAGTTCGTTTTCAGTTAGATTAATTCGTGATATTTGAGCAAGATGTTCTAAATCTTCTTTTGAAATCATATTATTTTTCATCCTTTCAGAGATATATTACTTGTTAAGGCGACAACCTATCTATATCTCGAGGAAATAATACAACGTCCCTAATATTATCAACGCCGCAAATGCTCATCATTAATCGTTCCAGCCCCATGCCGAACCCTGCATGAGGGGGCATACCATAATCAAAAACTTTCAAATGGAAATCAAACGCGCCAATGTTTAACCCCTGTTTCTTCATTCTTTGAGTTAGTTCGCTCTTATCATGAATTCTCGTACTGCCCGAAGATAGTTCTAGATTAGCATACATTAAATCAAATGATTCGCACTCTGTACCAATCGATTTTGGTTTAACATAGAATGGTTTTATTGAAGTTGGCCAATCAATAATAAAATAAAAATACTTCATGTCATCATCATTGAGGTTTCGTAATTTTTGCTGCGATATGTCATCGCCCCATTCAATTGACTCGCCTGACTTTTGCATCTTTTCTATGAGATCTGAATACGTGTACCTTCGAAATGGAAGAGATAAATCAGGCAATTCTATTTTCAAGTAATCTAGATGTGATTTGTTCTTGTTTTTCACTTCACCCCAAAGAAAAAGTATCATCTTTTCCAAAATATTCATTATATCATTGTAATCAGCATATGCTTTTTCAATATCAATCGAAGTTGCTTCTGACAAATGTCTATTTGTTCTCGAAGGTTCAGCCCTAAATATTGGACCTATCTCAAATACATTTTCAAATGCCATTGTAAGTTGTTCTTTATAAAGCTGAGGACTTTGGGTTAGAAATGCTTCCCTGTCATAGTAAAAGATAGGAAAGAGTGTTGCGCCACCTTCGGTCGCAGTAGCTATTATCTTAGGGGTATTAACTTCTATGAAACCTTCCTCTCCAAGAAATTTTCTGCAGGAATTTAATATAGTATATCTTATGCTAAAAATCGATTGGAGATATGGTCTGCGAAGATCGATTGCACGAAGATCCAATCTAGTGTCAATTCCAACTCCTTTTCTACTTTGAATAACGATGGGAGAATTCTTATTTGCCAAGGATAAGATCTTAAAATCAATTGGAACTATTTCAATTCCGTTTGGAGCTTTCGGTTCACTTCTAACTTTACCCTTTATTGCAATCGAAGCATGTTCTCTAATCTTTTCTACTTCGGATGAAAGCGAATCGGAATATTCGTTTTTCTTTAAAATAACCTGAACGGTCCCAAATCTATCGTTTATCGTAAGAAACTTTATGTTACTATGTTCCCGTATCGAAGAGATCCACCCTACAATTATTACTTCCTTACTATCCATTGAATTATCGATATCTTTGGAATAGTGTGTTCGTTTCCAAGTCTGTGGGTTTGGGCTATGCAAATTGATGAACCTTGATAATTTGAACTTTAATGAACAGGTTAATTTAACCTTTTAACACAAATGTTCGAATTAATATGACAAGGTATGTTCCGCCTAGAAAACCGCACATGTCACGGTAGAAACCTAGAACATGACTTTAGAGGATACGAGAGAGCAACTACAATATCTATTACCGAAGTGAGTCGTATGAGAAATCAAATCAAATTTTCGTCCAAGTGAGATAATATAGGATATATTATGCTAGGAGGCAGCAATGAATTACTTGCATTTTGATCGTGTTCCCAATCGGAACTTACAAAAGCATTAATAACATTGTCAAATAATTTGTGTGAAATGGAAAAACATTCATTTTTATCGCTTTTTTCTTCAAATCCGAATAAATA
>DATFBL010000125.1:0-6161 GCA_035253865.1 Nitrososphaeraceae archaeon
CATAAAAAAATCGCCTACGACCAGAATATAAGTTGTGCGTTAATAACCTAAAAAAAAGAATTAGTTGAGTTCTTAAAAAAATCTAATCTGACATCGGTTTCCCGTCAGATGAATACTTGACCTTTTTGCTGTCAGAGGATGCAGCAGCAGGTGCGACATGGTGACGATATCTTTTAGCCCTTGAAGAGCCTAAGATAATTACGAATCCTATGAAGGCTGCTGTGGTTATTGCATACATCAACATTGAATCTGCCATAGCATTGCCTTCTCTGAGCTTATTTAAAAATATTTATGGACTCCAATCCGCGCTTTATTGAAATTTATACAAAAAATATAAAAGATTTCTGAAAATATTGCGAACATATAGGAGAAAGAGAAACACCTACGGGAATTTACTTCAATTTATGGTCCATCGAATTAATAGGATAAAATTCTCTAAATCGGTGTGTCCTATAGCTCAGAATTCACAGGAAATTCTTTCCTAACATAATCGATAATTCAGTTTAGGTATTTTTCTGTGCAGATACATACCGAAACAAAATCGAATTGGTATTTAATCAAAACATCTTCATGCAATTGTTTCCAACTCGGTGTCTTTATAACGTCTATCCTAATGAATATACTATATGCAATATGATTTGCCTGCATTATGTACTAGTATCTTTGAGGTAGATGAGAAAATAAGATTTGTTGGAATGATTGATCAGATGGGAAAATTGATAGCAGGTGACATGAAAAAAGGAACACCATCTTTGGAAAAAAACGATGGTTCGATCAGGCTTTATCTGGGTTATGCCATTAATAATATTCTAAGACGCGATTTTGATAATGTTTTTGGTAAAGTAATCTACACCTTCTCTGAAAGGGAGAAAATAAAGCTCTTGACTATACCAATAGATGAGAACTTGCTTCTTGTCTCTATCGATAAATTGGCCGATCATGATAAACTGATAAATAAGATACTGGATGTCATTAAGAATATATCCAATACTTGATTTGGTATCCCGAGAATGGAAATAGAATTTAGAATAACTTTAGAAATGATTCGATTCCGTGAGAAGTTAATTTACTTGGAGATTGAGTGTAGTAAGGCACAATCATTGATCTTTGGTGCGTGCCATAATTTATCTTACAGTAGGATGTTATTTTGGACTGACGAGAATTTTGTCTACTCTTTTCTTTTCCCATTTTATCAGGTAAATTATCCCAATCACCAAAAGTATTTCGACTGCTTTGGCCATAATTCCTGCAATATCAATATTTTCTGGTTTATTGTCGGGTGATAGTGGGGGTGCCACAATGACTGAATAAGCGTAAAGCCCTATGAGTACGGCGGTTCCAATGAAACCAAATAGATTCAAGGCCACTCTTTTTCTGTATTGATTTATAATAAAATTTCTATTGTTACCAGAATAAGATTCGCCAGTAAAATTGATCAAGATATACAATATTCCATATGCTACTTGAGCTCCGGCAGCGGCCATCAGGAATACTGAATAATAGATTAGTTGAGAACCGTGTTCGGGAAAAATAGCCAAATGTACTAGGCCGCCGGCAATTGCAAGGAGCATGATGATGTATTTCAAAGTTTCTTTTTCTGGTACCATTCTTGAAATTGATTGCTTATTTTTTCTATTCAAATACATTTTACCCAAAACTAAGCCCAGAACTATTATGGGGATTAGTATGGAAATGACTAGGAGGGAGTTCCTAACCAGTCCCCAGGATTCGGAAATGGAGACATTGAATATCACACGTTGACAATTACAATCTGATATGCTTGATAGTATCGATCTTGGCGCATCTAACTGATTGTGATTCACCATTTTGTCGTCGTTGGCAATACTTAGTACTATTTCATATCCTCCTGGATTAGGGAAAACATAATATAGATTAAAATCTCCAATATCTCGAACGGTCCAGGGGAACCCCTTTACCCTTTCGCCAGTACTTTCTTGATATATCTCTACCATTGTCTCAATGTCATAAACATCATTTCCATCAAAATCTTGCACACTGAATGTTATCTGTGTTGGCTCATCGGGAGCTGCGTATTCCGGATCCAACGCCATATATGGATAGTATTTTCCAATTCCATCCCGATTTGATCCTCCATTGTAATGAGGAGTATGTGAGAGATGTGCAAAAGCAACAGATTGAGAAATAAAGGTTGATAATGATATGAAAATTAACATTAATACCAAAAGATATTGGATTTTCATGTTATTGATATGGGATCTTGTGTGGTGGTTTCATATAAGTCGTGCTTGCAGTTTACAGAGTTGAAAAGATATCATGCACTTTGTGTACCGTTGGCATTTGATTGTCATGATTCTGAAAGAGTAAAGGGCATATGGGATAAGAAAAATTTATTTCAGCAATCACTTGATTCATTTCTCTATAATTGGGCAAAATGATAAGAGCAGATGAATATCTGAATAATTTTCCTCATAATAAGTTTAGAAATAATCAAGACCGTGTCATTAAACAGATTTGTGAGGCCTTCAATTCCGGCTATAAGAATATCATTCTCGAAGCACCAACTGGGTTTGGGAAAAGTGCGATTGCAATAACTATTGCACGAACTCTTGGATCAAGCTATATATGTACAGCTACAAAGGATCTCCAAACTCAATACTCTCGAGATTACCAGTTTCTAAAGGTTGCCAAAGGGAAGGCTAATTTTCTATGTAGAGTGAAGGAAGACTTCGTAGTAAGTGACAAATATCTTTGTCCTTCCTGTAACTCAAAAACAGAAATGGAGTGCAAACATACATCTTGTGAATATGGGCCATGTTTATCTGATGAATCAATGGAGGGATCTGGCTGCAAATACAGAACTTTCATAAACGATTACAAGATCGACAACAAAGGTAGGGAAAGTGAAAGGATCTTCATTAGTAATGATAAAATTCAAGGTTATAAAAATGAGTATTCAAATTGGATTCATTTACAAAATTTTAAAAATCCTCATGAATGGAATCCGTGCTATTATTTTGATCAATTATTTCAAGCTTTGAAAGCTAGTCATTCGATATTTAATTATTCTATTTTTCTGTCGTTACTGTCTAACAAGAATATGATGCAACAGAGAGATCTACTTGTATTGGATGAAGCACACCTGTTGGAAACTGAAATCGTAAAATTTAGGGGACTTTCGATCTCAAAGAAACGATGGCGCCGGTATATTCACGATTTTAAAATAATCGATCATGGGTACGATATGCATGGGTGGCTGGAATTTTTAATCAATCTGGAACGAACTATTTTAGTTTCGATAGGGTACGAATCTCTGGTACACTCACTAGTAAAGGAACGAAAAGTAAAGTATGGATATGACTCTACCACCAAATCCAAAACCAGAAATAAAAGAATAGTCAGTGCATCTGAGCTGTTTGAAGATGACGCGAGCCTTGAATTAAATATTAAATCTGAAAATGGAAAAAATCTCGATGTTGATAAGGAATTATTAATTGATATTGTGCAAGATATCGATAAACTCACTAGAACTATTAATAATATACTTTCGAATCCGAATAATTGGATAGTTTCAGAAGTACATAAAGAAAATTACGATGTTATCCGAGTGGAGCTCAAACCATTGGATCCTTCTAAATACATAAAAGCAATCGTAGAAAAATGCCCAAAAACTCTTATCATGAGTGCCACTATTTTAAATAATAAGACGTTTGAAAGAAACTTGGGTCTAGATTCTGAAGACAATCGTACTCAATTTATTCAAATACAATCAGATTTTCCAGTAGAGAATAGGCCAATATTTCCCCTTAGCGTAGAATATCTTAATTTTAGTAATTTGCAACAGATGACCGTAAAGTCAAAGATATCTCGGGCCATTGATAATATCATGTATATACACAGTAACGACAAAGGAATAATTCACACAAGTTCTTATGAGCAGCTAAATTTCATCAAAGACAATCTTTCCAAGACCAATTCAAGGAGGTTGATTGTGACAGATCCAGAAATCGAAAGGGACGAAGTCATAAGAGAACATGCTGAAAGTAAGAAACCAACAGTGCTTATTTCTCCATCACTTCATACCGGACTTGATTTGAAAGATCAGTTGTCAAGATTTCAAATAATTACTAAAGTCCCTTATCCAAACATAGCTGACAAATGGACATCAGAGAAAAGGAAGATTAACAAAGAGTGGTATTATTGGCAGACTGCACTAAGATTGGTTCAAGCATACGGTAGATCAATAAGGTCTAAGGATGATTGGGCTAAGACATATGTATTGGATTCCGCATTTAACTACTTTGTCAAAGTAAATTACAACATACTTCCCAAGTGGTTCTTGTCTGCTATACGACATTAGCAAAGCATAGATTGCCTGAGCAGGGGATAAACATGTTTAAAATCTATTCATAGAGTTAATGGGAGATCGCCAAGCTCTGAATTGGCTATATTCATTTCGGAAACAAAGACAAATCAGTCCATTGGATTATATTATTTATTAAGAGGTGGGATCATAACATAGATAACTAGTTTCAGGAATCAAAGTGAATGATCGGAAGGTTGTTAATTTTCAGTGGTTAAGAAATGGTTAGTGGCCATTGTAGACGATGAATTAGATATTGTTAATCTATTTCGTGATGCATTAAGCAAGATAAAAGAATTGACAATATTCACATTCACAGATCCTATGGTTGCCTTGGAACATATTAAAATGAATAAAAGCAATTATGTCGTTGTTATATCAGACTTAAGAATGCCTGATATGAATGGCATGGATCTAATCTACAATATAAAAAGGGAAAATCCCTTAGTAAGAACGTTACTCATGACTGCATTTGAAGTGAACGATAAAGTATTTGAGGAATACGTCAAAAGTAATATCATTAATGGTTTTCTACAAAAACCATTGAAATTAAAAGATCTGGAATCAGAAGTCCAAAAGCAAATCAAAATTTACAAGAAAACAAAATCAAACGAAAAGTGATCCTATCAAAATGTATTAACAATTCGGTAGTTATTAATACACAAAAATTTATGTTAATCAAACTCATCTAATATGGATGAAAAATCTAATAAATGATTACTTTGTCAAATAAGGTTAATTGACGATAATCAATAGTGATGAACTCAAGATGTCTATCCTGAGTGCATTAGCTGATAAAGAAATGTTAAAAATTTTGAATCTATCGATGTATTCCTCGAAATCTGTTAATGACATACTCAGAGAAAGTGAAATAAGTTACACGACCGTATACCGAAAAATCAAATGGTTGTTAGATAAAGAATTATTAGTTGTCGACAAAATCAACATATCATCTGAAGGTAAAAAATATACGACATTTCGCAGCGTTCTCAAAAGCGTAGTTATTTCGTACAAGCAAAATGAAATAATAGTAGAGGTAGAAAAGAATGTCGATTTGATTGGAAAGATAGGGGGACATTTTTTTTCAATACATCATTCAATGTAAATTATTGTTACTTCATTTCAATCATCATCTTGCCACTCCTCTTTGAATAATAAAACCTGATCCAGAGCATTAACGAAAAGAAAACCATGGCAATGGTGTGTAATACTGTTCCTAAATCATGCATTCCAAATAAGGTAAATATATTTTCTTCATGTAAGAATCGTACAATCTCACCTACTATCCAAATAATAATAAATATTGAGATCTGGAACTGAAATTTTCTTAAACTCTTCGCACTTGCCGCAGCCCAGCTAAACAACGCAAGTGAAACTAAAAGTAATAATGGTGTGCTCTTTTCCAAAAATAGTAAAATGTCATTCAAGAGTTTTTATCTCCTGTCTTGATTTTGTAATCAAATACCAAAGGCCAAACAGAATCAAAATTATTACTGATAACGGTTCCAACAATCCTTCTGACAGTAATTCTTGATCAAAGAATGATGTCATATGGTAAAGTGAATGGACCAATGTAAAAACAAGAAATATTATTGATAGTAATCTTATTCTCCCTTTTGATTTTAAACTAAAGTACGACAATACAACTGAACCTGAAAAGAAGGCAAGGCCACTGATTAGATGCAGGTACGTTTCATCTATCAACTTTGTTATGTAAAAAGAAAATCCTTTATAATCATATCCTCGATATGCTCTTGTCTTGCCCGTTGATATCTAGTTTCAATGATGAATTTCACATTTGAAATTCTAAAGAATATTA
>DATFBL010000126.1:0-2754 GCA_035253865.1 Nitrososphaeraceae archaeon
AGTCAAGGTTAATGCTGGCTCGGAAATAAAATGGCGCAATGACTCTAATCTTCCTCACAATGTAGTTGGTACATACAAAAAAACTTTTGGATCACAGCTCCAGCAGAATGTAACAATAGATAGCGGTTTTATAGAGCCACATGAATCGTGGAAATACGATTTCAATGATAAGGGAATTTTTGAATATCATTGTACAATCCATTCAGCACATGGAATGAAAGGTACAATCGTCGTAGCATAGTGTCGTTGCCGCTGTCATTATTATTTACTGTCCATCTTTCTCTTATCTTTGCTTGCTCCTTCAAATCAATAGGAGTCCTCACTCGCATCCCACAACAAGGACAGAAGATCCCTTTATGATACAAATGGATCTCACATCTTCTGCAGCATTTCTTACCGACTGAATAACATGACTCTCCAACTACTATTTTGGAGTATCTCCTTTCACATATACTACGACAAACTATGAAGAGCGAGGTGAATGTTCGTAAGAATATAATGAACAATGCACTATGCAGATGGGGATCCCTTTAATCCTGCGGGTCGGCCATATGACAGGGACAGAAGCCAAGGTGAAGAACATAGGTTCTGCAGACAGTCCTAAAAGTCTATGTTTCTTCGGAGTTCTTTTCCAAGTACATTTTACTTATGAGAAGAAGAAATCAAATCTAGCTTCCGTCCGACCGTGGGGACCTAGCTCAAATCCTGCTACCGATATAAATTATGGCTATCGATACAGAGAGGGGAACCAGCCTCATGTGGGATTTGTACCGTCATGCCATATAGAACATGTAGAAGATTTACTATATGGGTTTTAAACCATGTATAGTGAGCAAAAGTTAGCAAGATGTCATTAATTTATTAACTTTTCTTAATAGCTCTTCATTGGAGATTGGTTTTTGAATAAATAGATTCTTATCTAGTACATAATATTCTCCTTTTCGAAATTCTTCGTAAAACGACCCACTTGCGGTAAGGAAACAGATTTTGGCACTGTGGTCTTTCTTTTTTATTTCATTATGTAATTGAAATCCATCCATTTTGGGCATCTTGATATCCAGAATAACCAAATCATAATAATGTGGCTTATAGTTTAACAATGCCTCTATGGGATCATTAAAAGTATCTACCTCAAATCCATATTCTTCAAATGCAAGACTGCAAAGTTTGGTAAGGTCCGGTTCATCGTCTATTACCAAAATCTTCTTTTGTCCTTGTTGTTGTTGTTGCTTATGCTGGCTATTCATTTCTAATTATTGTGTTCTCTAGCCCAGCTACTATCAATAATAGAAAGAGTGAACATTAAAGTAGCTCCTTTTCCATCAGCATCATTTTCAGCTCATGTTCTGCCGCCATGAGCGTCAATAATACTTTTAGATATAGAGCCCATGCCCTGTTCCAGTATATGCACAAATACTTATAAACTCAATGGAAAAAAGTTGTGCCATACTTATGGATATAATTAACCAAATGTTACCAAATTGTAGGCATAAACATATGTGATGGGATATAGGTTTTCCTCTGTTTTCTTGTTAGAAAATAGATGTAAGAAAAAAGGTGTTCTTGTTATTAGAAAGAAAGGTAAGCCTCCTGGCAAACTTGATGTAGACCTTAGATTAATGTGCTAAACTCTATTGAGCCTAGATACAGTTACAACACAGATTGGACTTTTACTTAATAATGAAATCGTCAAATACCAATAAGCAATAAGGAAATTTAGCTAAGATGAGATTTTATTCCAATTCTGCCTTTACTCTTCTAACTAAATTCTCTATCGTAACTGGCTTTGTAATGAAGCACCCTAAATTCAAACTCTTATATTGCTCTCTTAATGCTTCTATGTTTATTTCTCCTGCAGAAATATAACAAATCCTGACATTTAGGTCTAGTTCCAGAATCTTCTCAGAGAATTCAAAGCCGTTCTGTTTAGGCATATTTACATCTATAAGCAAGAGATCATAGAAATTTCTTTTGAATTCTGCTAATGCCAATAGAGGATCGTTATAAGTAAAGACTTGAAAGAACATCTTGCCTCTGCTAGGTTCATTTTCTGCTTCTAAGCCCTTTTTGAATGTTAGAGTAATATCTGGATCATCATCTACTATCAGGATTCGTTTGACATAGGGAGATAACTTCTCTTTTTGTTGTTGCTGCTCCTCCTCTTGTTGACTCTGCCCATGAGTAGTAATACTTCGCAAGTATCTATCTTCCCCTGAAACGAATGCATACCCCCTATAGAACTTACTTAGTATCAATGTTTATTATTTACCTCTATTTGTTCTCGTCTGCTGGTTTTTTTCTTTTTTTACCCTGTTCGCTCTATCCTGAAGAATCAACCGCCACATTCTTTCTACTTCTTTGCTGTCATAATGTGAAAGTAAGTCTTGTATAATATGCTGAATTATTTCTAACTGTGGTTTTGTGACTGTCGTTGCACAATTAGACATTCGGTTAGGTTTAATTTTGAATTATAAAAATAACTCAAGCGAATCTGTCGGTGAATATTCGGTATTGGGAAATAACGATAACTTGTTACAAGATAAGGATGAGTTTTGTCTAGGCTACCTATAACAGCCATCGAGACCGCATAACCAATTAATTAACCAACCTCTAACTAATCACAAAAGTGTCATTTTGTTGAGATCGTGTTGTTGACGGTCTCTAAGGGTATATAACAATATTCCTTGATGAGAACATCTTTGACAAATTGATTGTCTATCAGAGCACTTATCAGTTGCCTTAATTCTTCTTTCG
>DATFBL010000127.1:0-2356 GCA_035253865.1 Nitrososphaeraceae archaeon
AGAAGGAAGACTGGTAGTTCAGTCTCTCTTCTTCCTCACTAGGTATTATCATTTAATATATAACAATTTCTGTTAAAACTATTACATTTGTGTTTAATGTAGTTAAAACTATTGTGACTTCATAGAAAATAATATTAATCAAGATTTATTTGATTGTAGAGATACTACATAGAGATTATGAGAACATACAGTTAGCTGTATTCTAGTTGCAATCATCATTTTCTTTTATGACTATATTAATATAAAAATGCTTAATATGGTTCTATTGATTGTGCGATTAGAAAGTTCTATCTCGAGGCATGGGCCGTGACGGTCTTCCTATAAAGTAGGAAAGATATTTTTCAGTTTAAAAGTCCATTGGTTTTGATTGACATGCATTAAGTGAATATATCAAATAGGTTTCATGGGACTAGAACCCCTCGTCCCAAAATCTTTCCCTCTCTAAGTAGATCTAGAGCATCGTTTGCTTCCGATAAACCAAACTTCTGAATATGATGTTTTATCAATCCTTTCTTTGCTAATTCCATAACTTCTCTAAGATCATTGTAACTACCCCAGAAAGAACCATAATACTGAAATTCTCTGGCTACAAATGGGAAAAGAGGCATATTGATCTGGTTTCCAACCAATCCAATGGATACATATGCTCCTTCTGTCGCAAGCATGCTAAATCCCATTCGAATAGTCTCCTCTAAACCTACAGCATCTATTGCCGCATTGACCTCATTGCGACCTGTTGCTTTATTCACTTCTGCACGAATATCCTCCGAATTTTTACCTCTTATGTTTATAACATGATCCGCGCCGCTTCGTTTTGCAAGATCTAGTTTATCATCATTTCTATCAAATGCAAGTACGGTTGATCCCCCGGATAGAATTCTTGCATACTGAACCGCATAGGCCCCAAGACCCCCCATTCCGATAATTGCAATAGATTTACCAGGCCCAAGAATATGTTTCACCTTTTTAACCGCTCTGTATGTGGTAACGCCTGCATCGGTAAGCGGTGCAATCTCTTCAGGTTTTAAATTGCTTTCTTTGTCAACTTTGATTAAATATTTGTACGAAGGTATAAGAACAAATTCAGAATATCCCCCCTCTGGACCAAATCCTGGCCACTTTCCCTTACCACAAATTTGTTCATTGCCACCTTTGCACTGTTGACAAATACCACAACCCCAACCACCGGAAACTACGACTAAATCACCTTTCTTAATAATATTTTCAGGAACTGAATCACCAAACTCTTCAACCCATCCTGCAATTTCATGACCAAGTGTACAAGGTAGTTCGAGATCGAGATATCCTCTGAAATATCCATCGATCATTTGTAAATCAGTACGACAAATTCCTGCTCCACCAACTTTCACCAAGACTTGTTCACCAGACAAGTTTTTTGCTTCTTGAACCTGTTCTAACAAGATGGGTTTATGATATTCGTGCATTCTGCCAGCTAGCATAACTTGTATATTTGACTGCCAACTATTAAGATATTGTAAATAAAAATGATTGGAAACAGAATTTGTCATTTTTGGCGTTTTTAAGGATATTTTTTATAATTGCTGCCGGCACTCATAATCCTGGTATGATCAAGGGTTAAACTTCAGGTTTCATAATATGTCCCTAAAAATATCAATAAGAATGTAAAAAGTCTAGTATATAAAATACTCCCCCAATTCATGTGGTTAGGAACACAAATTTGGAAATTTCATTTTCCATTCTCCAATCTCTCCTTTCTATTTTCTCCTTCATGTTGCGTTCTACCATTCGGATTAAAGTAGATTTTAAATTAGCCAACTTAGCTAATGAATCGAAATATATACAAATAAACAAGATAATGAAAATATGTATAATCCTCCCATTCTCTCCAGGCACATATATCCTAAGAATGACAAAACTAATTGGGGAGATTGTCATAAATAACTGGCGCAAGACAAGATATGGGTGACTTTCAAAGAGCACTAGTTTTTCAAGGAGGCGGTGCGCTTGGCGCCTATGAAGCTGGCACTTATCAACAGATGTATAGAAAGGTAAGCAAAGAAAGTCCAGACGGTAGATTGTTTGATATTGTTGCAGGAACTTCAATAGGAGCCATAAATTCTAGTGTTTTGGTAGGACATTATCTAAAGAACAACAGCTGGGAGGGGTCAGCTGAAAAACTGTTGGAATTTTGGCAAGGACTTATGTGTCCCACGATAGCAGATAGTTTGTTTCATAAGAATTCCTTGGTTCGTGCCTCTTGGGATTATTTCCGCATTTTCAATCACGAAATCGCTGATGCGGAAAGTGCCAGAAGATTCTGGTCGATTTTTGAGTTTGCCTTTAGTCCGCGAGGAGTCACAAATATGTATAAATC
>DATFBL010000128.1:0-12714 GCA_035253865.1 Nitrososphaeraceae archaeon
AAAGCTATCTTTACTGTTACTCGGTAAGAAGATATTTTACCTGTTTGTAGATCTATCTTGGCAGTCATATCAGTTACCTCTAATCCGGTAATTCCATGAACTGTTTTATGTGCTTCATCCAAGGCGACCTGCGCCGCTTCACTCCAACCTTTCTCTGAACTTCCAACAATTGCTATTATTTTTGCTAGGTGACTCATTTGATCATAAGTATTCGTTGTAATTAATTTCCTTCTATCCAGGTCCATCTCAGCAGGATTGTAAATATAAACGACATTAACCCTTGAGTTATACTTTGATTTTTAAGCGTGATTTCTTCAATCAAGTTGCGATTGAAAATAACATAAGATGAATTAAATGTGATCCACCAACGGTAACATTCAAGATATCGACTAGCTTGTGAAGTTAAGGTTTACTTGTGGTACTATATTTCTAACTTGAGCTGAAGCTTCATATTGAGGATACTGTTCATAACCCCAAGCTTTTACACCAAAAAATCCATTTTCATTAAACATGTTGTTTGGGAAGGTTCTAATATGAAGGTTAAAATCTCTTACGCCATCATTGTACGCAGTCCTACTAACAGAAATTCTATTTTCAGTACCAGCTAATTCATCCATTAATCTTGTCACAGTAGCGTCAGATTTTAGTTCCGGATATGCTTCGTACGTTAGTATAATCTTGCTCAGTGTAGCCTCCAATTGATTGCTCAAGTTAACACGTTGTGCTGCATCTGGAGTTTGCATCCACTGCGATCTGAGCTTGGTAATGTCTTCTAGTGTTTGACGTTCAAATTGCATATACCCCTTTACTGATGATACCAAGTTAGGTATTAGATCATACCTCCTTTGAAGCTGGGTATCGACATCTGCGGCACGTTTCTTTACCATTTCATCTCTAGATTGCACACCATTAAAGCCAGAAATATACATAGAATACAGACTTATTACAATAATAATTATTAATGCGACAATTCCAATGGCAACTTTAATCCCCGTTCTCATATCAAATCACAATAACTTTGTTTCAATATGATCAGCACCTTATTAAATCCACTGGATGAATGGTTGTAATCGCAAATTATATCTACCTGCCTGCGCCTCCGCCGCCGGAGGAACCTCCGCCTCCACTATAACCTCCACCGCCGCCGCCGCCATACCCTCTTGAGAAACCGCCACCTCCACCAGCCCAACCTAGTCCACCTAACAAGCCTCCCCAACCAAATCCACTACCACCTAAATCACGTCCACCTTGTCCTCTCGATCCAAATCTCCTTCTTCTTCCGAGATAAAAAATGACGGCAACAATTATTAGAAAAACCAGCATCAATATTATTATCCCCCAATCACTCTCAGCTTCCCGTGGTTCATATTCTTGGTAAATCTGACTCTGATTTTTATAGCCAATCTTCCCACCGATTGCTAATACTGATGTTAAGAAAGCTTCACCTAAAACATCAGGATTCTTGATTCCTTCAAAATCTTGTCTCGCAGGAACAAGATATGAATCCAAAATCGCACCCGCAGTGCCATCTGTAATATTTCCCTCCAATCCTCTTCCGACTTCTATACGCATGGAGCCGCCTCCTGCGTCGCGTTCCATTGAATATAAAACTAAAACACCATTGTCCTTATCCTTCTTTCCTATACCTTTTATTCCATTTAATGTTACTTCATTAAAAATATAATAAGCAAGAGTATCTCTATCCTGGATCTCTTGATTGTCTTTCTTTATGCCATGGCCAATAAAACTTGGAATAGTAAATATTACTACTTCAGCGGAGGTTTGAGCGTCCATGTTCCTAAGATAATCTTCTATCAAATCCCTGTATTTTGAATTTATTAGATTAGCATTATCATATACATATTGTGGCCTGATACCGTAGGTCAGTTGGAAAATAATAGAGAATAAAAGAATTGCAATTAAAGTTGATGATAAGTATAACTTATGTAGATTAAAAAGGCCATACAAGTTGAGTAACTTTAGAACCAGTTATTTACAAACATTTTGTTTTTGTTCAAAAGAAAATTATCCTACAGGATTTGAATCCAAGGTAGTTATAGAAACCAAGAATCATCTCTATTGGTTGTAGCGGAATAATAACATTGAGATTACAAAATTCCAACAGTAGATGTGGATTTTGGAGTAACAGGTTACCTAATATATGGTGTAGATTAATCATTTTCAAGTTAGATTAGTTTGGGAACAGTCACTGTTATGAAATTTGGGGGTAGTACATTAGGGGAGGACGGTGTATTCATAGACAAGATAATCCAAAGGATAAGTAATAAGATAGAAGGTCAAAACAAGGTAGTTGCCGTATTTTCTGCACCTTTGATTCGATACAGGGACAAATTAAGTTCAATGACTGATGTGGCAATTCACATTGGAAAGAATTATGCCCAATCAAATCCAATAGAGATCGATGTATTACGTGAAGTGTTTGAAAACATTGCATCAAATAATCTTACTGAGAAGTATCGAAAGAAATTTTCTGATAATATCAATAAATTTCACAAAGAAGTTATAGTTTCGTTAAAACAAGCAGCAGAAAATCGAAGATTTGTAGATGTTACCAGGTCAAGAACCCTTGCATACAGTGGAGAGATACCAATGTCATATCTAATGGACTATGTCTTAAAAAGCAAGCAAATAAAGTCTGAACATGTTGACATTGAACAATGGCCAATTATTACCGATGATAATTTTGAAGCTGCGAATTTTTTAATCGAAGAATCAAGACAAAAATCAAAACAATTCTATGAATTAATAGAAAAAAATAATGTAGTAACCATAGGGGGCTTTATTGGAAAAACAAACGACGGACTAGAAACGACTTATGAAAGAGGAGGTTCAGATAGATCTGCAGCAGATGTTGCTATATTGTTAAACGAAAAATACAAAGCAGAACTAGATTTTGAAAAAGATAATGCCGTACTGAGTGCTGATCCAAAAATAGTAAAGCAACAATTAGATAGTATCAAATTTCTTTCTTATAACGAAGCAAGATTGGCCGGCATGTTTGGTATGAAAATACTTGATCCTCTGGCAATTAAGGAAATTGATAATAACAATATGGACATACCTATCGTAATTACAAACATGAACGATCCATCAAATACAACAACGATATCAAAAATTTCTGCTGACCAATCAGACAATCTTGTAAAGATTGTTACTGGAAAGAGAAATTGTGCTATAGTAAGGATGGAGACTATCGCAGCCTCACACTTGTTGGCATCGCTCGAAAGCTACAAGCAATATCATGATTTTCTCAAATTATCTCCGTTTAAGAAAGAGGGAACTGAAATCACGAGGATTTTATTTCTTGATGGAGACTATGTTCGACGAAACGAACATCACTTCAAGGCATATTATCCCAAGACAGAGATAGTGTATGATAGAGGTGTTGTTACTCTGATTGGTGATAACATGTGGAAAATGCCTAAGATTGCTTCAACTACTAGCAGCACAGTGGGTGAGCACGGAATTAATATTTTGAATTTGGATGCACAAGAAGAGACTTCACGTATTCTAATTATTGTGGATGATTCCAAAGTAGCTGATGCAATAAGGGCAATCCACGACAAGAGAAACAGAATTGATCTGGATGAAATTCAATGAACGATAAAGGTAAAATCTGGATGGATGGAAAGTTAGTTGAATGGAATAATGCGAAGATTCACATTCTGACACACGGGATGCACTACGGGACTGCGGTGTTTGAAGGGATCCGCTGCTATGATTCAAAAAATGGTCCGGCTATCTTTCGATTGCAGGATCATGTCAGAAGACTTGTTAACAGTTGCAAAATGTATCATATGACTTTACAATTTTCGGAGAAAGCCCTTGCTGATGCGATCGTTGAAACTGTCAGAGTTAATAATGTCAAGGAATGCTACATACGACCTTTATGCTACTATGGATATGGAAAAATGGGAGTCAATCCTTTACCTAACAAAGTATCAACAACCATTGCCCTGTGGGATTGGGAAGACCATATAAAAACTGAGGAAAACAAAGGGATGAGAGTCATCGTATCTTCCTGGACCAGAATAGATTCAAGAAGCTTACCTATGCATGCTAAAGCTACAGCAAATTATGCAAATTCAGCGTTAGCGAGAATAGAGGCGATAAAAACGGGGGTTGACGAAGCAATCATGCTAAATCTGTATGGAATGGTGGTCGAAGGAACTGCCGAAAATATATTCATGGTAAAAGATAACACCCTCATTACACCTCCATTGGCATCAGGCGCATTGGAAGGGATAACTCGATCAACTGTATTATCCATTGCAGACCAAATCGGTATTAATTATCAAATCTGTGACATAGCACGGGATGAATTGTATTATGCTGATGAGGTATTCTTAACTGGAACAGCTGCTGGAATTAAATCTATAGGAGAAATCGATAAAATAATCATTGCCGATGGAAAGACCGGCAAAATTGCTACACAATTACAAGATCTTTACCATCAAATAGTACATGGCGAGATTGAAAAATATGAGAAATGGCTCACATATGTTAACTAACTGTAAAAGGATTATTTCATCTTTCTTTTTAATCTTAAGTAAATGCCAAGTTCCAAAAAAGGTAAAGCTTACTAGACAAGAATCTTCAGAGAGGAGATTCATTTAGAATCAAAGCGAGAAGTGCCGATCTTAGATCTTTACCATAAGATGCTTGTTTAAAGTAGATCGCATTAGTTTTACTATCAACATCTTGTGATATTTCATCTATCCTGGGCAGCGGGTGCATAATAGCCATATCGGACTTGAATTGTTTCAAAATGTTACTATCAATTGTATATGCTCCCTTAACCTTTTCATATTCTTGAGGATCTGAAAATCTTTCTTTTTGAATTCTCGTAACGTACAAGATATCTGTGTCCCGAAACACCTTTTCGTTCATCTCAACTAATTCTACAATTTTCATCTTATTTTTCAACCCATAGATGGACTCTTGTCTAATTTGCAATGTTGGTGGAGAAACTAGAATGATTTCAACATCATAATTTGAAAGTCCGTACAATAAAGAGTAAATTGTTCTCCCGTATTTCAAGTCACCCAAAATGCAAATTTTTAATCCATCAATTTTCTTCTTTTCTCTCACCATTGTGTATAAATCAAGCATTGCTTGTGTTGGATGTTCTTCACTTCCACTTCCTCCATTAATTATCGGATGATCAGAAATCTCTGCGGCAAATTTACTTGAACCGTCAAGTTGGTGACGTAGGATTATGATATCTGAATAAAGATCCATTACCCGTACGGTATCTTGCAGACTTTCACCTTTTTCAATTGAAGATGATTTCAGGTCGGATATCCCAATAGAACTACCGCCTATTGATGCCATTGCCGCCTCAAAACTCATTCTAGTTCTAGTACTTGGTTCGTAAAACAGATATCCCATTATTCGGGCTTTTCCCAATTCATCCTTTTCCTTAGGATTAAGTTTCTTCATCTCGTCGGTTTTTTTAAACAAATATTCAAAGTCATCTCTTTGAAAATCCTTAATGGAAACAACATCTCTATCAAAGAACCTATTATTCTTCACTGATTATCACTATCATATTATGATAAACCCCCTTTACAAAAAGATTCTTATTAAAAGTGCAAGCACTCTAAGTTTTTCTATATAGCATATATTAGCGTTTTTTTCAATAAAATTTGTAGTTTGAACAAGAGCGAACTAACTCTAGTCTTTGTTTTAATGGCTTCATCTTTGTTATTTGTTCAAAATAAGAGTGTATTTACATTTGGACAAAGTAATGATGCAATGACTGGTTCTAATTCAAATTTGAGTGTCCCGCTGAAGAATAGTACTATAGTAGATACTAAATCACAGACTCAATTTTCCAGTCTAGCTCAACAACAAAACTCCTCGGTTAAAACTGTTACCTATACACCAAAGTTCTTGTGCGGTAATGTCACAGCCAGTGAAGGTCCTGTAAGACCAGGACACTACGATACTGACATAAGCATTCTTAACAAGCAAGTCTATCCAATAAAATTACTTTTAAATGTTATACCAAATGATGGTAGATCTTCTAATTCAATCATTAAGATTCTTGATTCTGAAAGTGCCACGGGAATTACATGCAAAGACATATTTCCATTAGTTACTGATACACAGAACTTAACTGAGGGATTTGTTTTGCTGACCTTACCTATAAGTGGCGGTATGATTAATGCTTTCCCTGATCCTAACAATCCAGATGCATCAATTTTGAGATCCATTGATGAATTGCAAGCAAACTTGATAGAAGTACAAGTTTTCTATACTGCAAATGCACTTCCTCAACTCCCTAGTGAAATGATATTCAATAAGATTGATTTTAGAATAACAAGTGATCCCAGTGGAAAAATACCTCAAACATTTTTGAGCAAGCTGTTAGAAGTCACGCTGACAACTAATACTGATCAGGTTTACGACCAAGTGGCACGAGTTAAGTCCTTACTAAAGGATAGATTCAGCCTGTTGGATTCTGAAATAAATGCTATTAATATTCAAATTGAGAAATCTGAAATAGATAGCCTTTTTACCAAAGATGATCATGCAATATCCTCCTCACGTCTAAATCCTAACATATACTTTAAATGAAATTAATAGAAACAATAGTCATACATTTAATGCTCTACTAATCATTATCAGTTCCGGTCCGGTTGTCAAACTACCTACTATCACTGAGCCGAACTTGGCAATAATTCCTGATGATAAAAATGGCGATCCCCCATTAACTGTGGCAGGTTCTGCTTCAATTTGGAGTATTTCTGATATTCTGTTAATTTCAACGTCATTAGCGTTTGGATGAACAATAGCACCAGCATTTGTGGCGACAACCATTGAGCCAACCTGGACAAAACCTCCAATTGACATTTTTTGAAGTGGTACACCAAGAGTATCCTTAATATCTTGATCGACCTCCTCACCGAATAGGTTTGAAACTATTGCTCCCTTATCATTTGCCGATATTAAGTTACCAATCGCAGTAAATTTGCTCTTTAATCGTTCTACATTTAATCCCGTTTGCTTTAGTATTTGCATCTCTTCATCTGAAACTGTTGATGGTAACAATATTCCATTATTATTCATAACTGTCATTGGTCCTATCAATCTGGTCCCCGCTATAGAAACAGGAACTATTTCTTCAACATCCAAATACTCCTTTAGTTTTTTAGACTTTGTCTCCGCAAACCCAAACGGGAGCAAAAGCGTTTTATCGTTGGTCCGTGTAAACAAGCCCACGTTTGGACTTCTATAGACATCGTATTTGTGGATCACCAAATATTTGAACTCTCCATCATGTGAACATCATATGGTAATATTTCTCTTATGGTCGACTGAGATAAGAAACTATCTATTTAAGCTTAATCAAAGACCTCTAGATTCTTGACATAACAATTACCCTTGGATTATTTCTGTCTAGAATAAAATTTCAGTTTCGTCAAAAATAAAGAAGTGGACGGACTTTAATTAACCTGACATACAGGAGCTAAAGCCACATTCTATGCACATATTGCATCCTTCAGTAATAATTAATCTTGCACTACAAGATGGGCATGCTTCATACTCCATATACTCATTGGGAGTTGCCGTCATGTTCATTTTTAGCTTTGCTTGAGAAACGTTTACTGGGTTATCTGTTGGTTCAACTTGTTCGCTATCTCTAAACACTTTTTCAACCTGTGTCATAACATAGTCTTGTTTAATGTTACCATGAATGTGGTCAACTACATAGGCACTTGGTTTCACTATGAATTTTTTCTCCTTATCATTTCCAGTGATATGTAATACCTGTTCATGTCTTGATCCATCCCTATACACCGTGACTCCCTTTAATCCCAACTCATGTGACAAAAGATAGGCAGCTTTTATGTCTTCGACTGTTACATCTGAAGGCATGTTTATAGTCTTGGCAATTGCATTGCTGATCCATTTCTGCCAGATTGCCTGAGCCATTAGATGATCGGTCCAGTGTACATCGATTGCTGTGACAAAAATTTTCTGCAACCATTCTGGAATTTCGGGGAGCCCTCTTACTGAGCCATAGTTGTTGGCAATCTTTGTCAAGATTTCATCATTATAAAGTCCATTTTCTTTCAGTACATTTTCAAATATCTTATTTGTATAAAAGAACCTCCCTACAGTAACTCTTTTCTCAAAAACTAGCGCAAAAACTGGCTCTACACCGTTCGAAGTGTCGGCTATCATTGAAAGGGTCCCAGTAGGTGCTATTGTACTAGTCCATGAATTTCTAATTCCATACTTTTCTATCTTCTCAACCAGTGAATCCCAATCATATGAGTGATATCGCTTTGGAATTTCATAGTATCCTGCTACAGGTATCATTTTTCCTTCAGCATAATCAGTCTGATTAAATAATGGAAATGCGCCTCTAGCCTTAGCAATTGCAACACTTTCTTCCATACTATAGTATGAAAGTGCCTCTGCTACCCTGTTCATAAAGTCGTAACCTTCTTTTGAATTGTAAGGTATTTCCAAGGTAAATAATAGATCAGCTATTCCCATTATTCCTAGGCCTATTCTTCTTGTTAGTTTTGTATTATGCTCAATTTCTTCCACTGGGTACTTGTTCATGTCTATGACGTTGTCTAGGAGTCTGGTTGAAAGACGGATTGCTTGCTCATAACGTTGCCAATCAAATTCATATTTTCCATCAACATTTCTTTTAACAAAATTTGCCAAATTAATGGAGCCTAAATTGCATGACTCATAGGGATAAAGTGATTGCTCACCGCAAGGGTTTGTTGCTCTAAGTGGTGCTTCTTTTACATTAATGCAGGGGTTGTACTTGTTGATATTATCAAAGAATATTACACCTGGTTCGGCACTCTTCCATGCACTAAAAGTTATTAGATCTAGGAGCTGGTGTGAATCAATCTGCTTAATTGGTTCTTGGGTTGTGGGATTTTTGAGATTGTATTTGTGATTATTTTCGTTAATTATTGATTCCCAGAAGTCACTCCAAATTCCAACACTTACATTAAAGTTTTCAAAGACACCTGGTTTAGTTTTGGCTGTTACGAATTTTTCTATATCAGGATGCCATGATTCCATTATTCCCATATTTGCACCCCTTCTTTTTCCACCCTGTTTTACCACGTCAGTAATCGTATCTATAATTCTCATGAAGGAGATCGGTCCCGAAGCTACGCCTGATGTTGATGCCACAATATCTCCTTCGGGGCGAAGATTTGAATAGTTAATACCAACACCTCCACCGGATTTGAATATCATGGCAGCATCAGTTGAAGATTTCATTATCCCTGACATATCGTCTTTCATATCTAATACGAAGCAAGCTGAAAGCTGACCAAGTTTTGCTCCAGCATTCATTAGGGTAGGTGTATTTGGGAGAAAATCCTTCGATACCATCAAGTTAAAATATTCAATAATCCGATCGGAATATTTCGACAATTGACCCTCAGCAATATGCCTCAAAAGATCTTTAAAGCTAATTTTCATATGTCCACTTTTTGCCAAGACAATGTAGTGTCTAATCATTGATTCAAAGTGAAACTTGTTAAGATAGTGATTTCCAATCTTTAGTTTCAAGTCAAAATCATCTAATTTCTTGTAATATTCTTCAGCTTCAGTGATATTTTGAACCAGTACTTCGCTACTTGAATATAGTTCAGAATCATGGAGCATATCAGGAATTGTTACAAGAATTGCGACTCGTTCAAAAAGTGATCTTGGATCCTCAACAATTTCATTATTATTGTCCCTTAACAAATAGCGTGAAGCTAGCACTCTGAGTGAATTGACGTCAAACGCCTTATCCACTTCGTCCAGATCTTTCTTGTTCAGAATCTTCTTCTTTTCATCTCTAACCTTACGTCTTTCATGCCTGTATAGTATGTAGGCTTTTGCAGTCTCTGAAAGACCCTCTTCAATCAAGATAGATTCCACCATATCCTGCACATCTTCAACGCTAGGAACTCTGTTGGTATCTAAAATAGAAAATTGTTGGTCCATTTTTTGAACAACTTTTTCTGACAATCTTTCAGCAAGCTTGTAGTCAGCCTTGCCTGCTGCCATTAGTGCTTTGTAGATGGCATTCGAAATCTTTGAATTATTAAAATCGACCAGTCCTTTATCCCTTTTCCTAATTTGCGCGATTGGTTTTTTGTTTGAATTTGAAGAATTATCAATTTCGGTAATTTCCTTTGCCATAACGCATTATACAGCTAGACCCTAGCTTAAAAATATTATTTTACTAAATAATAATACAATCAAGGTTTAAACTATTTGATTCGATGTTATTATATTA
Organism: Nitrososphaeraceae archaeon; assembly: GCA_035253865.1. Classification (GTDB taxonomy): domain Archaea; phylum Thermoproteota; class Nitrososphaeria; order Nitrososphaerales; family Nitrososphaeraceae; genus TA-21. The sequence continues at coordinate 10,298 of DATFBL010000128.1, forward strand.
TCTGATAGTCCGAAAAGACAAAATTGTGAAAAACCTTGTAGGAAAAAACCTGCGATAGTTTCGACTTGTCTTGTCGATAGGTTTTTTCATCCAAAAGCTCATTCATGGCAAGCTCTTTGACTACTTAATTTACACAATTTGGGAACAGTGGACGACCTTTAGAAAAATCCATGCCATCTAGTTTCTCTTATTTTTTTTACCCCGTTGTTTTGCAAAAAAATAAAGCTAAGTTCCAGATCAAAATGACATTGTAGGGCGCTCACAATGTGGATGTCAAATTTGACTTCAGAAAATTACAGTTTTATAGCTGCGCAAAATTAGTGGAGCCGCAGCTTTGACACACTTCAGATGACGCGGGGGTTCTTCTACCGCACGAACCACAAATTTTGCTTCTGTAGATTGGTCTGAAGAAATTAAGATCAAATGACTTGATAATGCAATCTTTCATTTCACTGTCTGTAAGATCACTAATGTCTACACTGACAGAAACTCCACCATTTATCAATTTATCGATCAAGTTACTTGATTCTATTATGGGACCAGTATTCGTAAGTAGATCTCTGCCATTTATGACAAGCCCCTGAGAGTATGACTTTATCATCGTATCATCACCAGATTGATTATACATGTTCCCGTATTTTTCTGAGTCCAGAGAAGCTAATCGGGTGCTGCTATCATCCGTTATCATAGCGATTCGTATGGATTCATCTCCTGCCAGCTTTCCTTGGTCTGAAGCTACTTCAACTGCGGTATGCAACACTTTTTGGATAATCTCTTCACCATCGAATTCATGTCCCAGTATATTGTAAACTGACTCTCTTACTCCAGTCAAATTGATTACAAGATTCATTCTGCTTAACTGCATCATTTGTGTAATATTGGCAGTTATCGGAAGCATTTCCCTTCTTATCATTTCCAGAATAGAGTTCTTTCTTGCCAATAATGCGGAGATAGCCGGTTTAATCATCAATGCCAATCTAGCTCTGAAATAAGTTTCATCCTTATTGGATTGATAGGCTAGCCGTGGTAGGTTAATAGCTAAAGAATGTAGGCTTACAACTGAACTTGATTTTTCATCAGATTGAGTTTTTACAACTCCTAGATGACTCCTGTAGTTTTTGGACACTGATAAGATACCTCCATGTTTAATGATATCTCCAATCAAATCTGCATTTGCCCTAAGTGATTCATGTTCATTACCAACCAACGATATCGCTATAGTGGGTAAAGGCGTATGCTCCAAATATCGCAGGTAAGCTGTCAGTACGGGTCTGGTAATTGATGCACCTTCAGTTGTAATAGGAAATGTAATGATTGGAAAACCTGATAAAGAATACGATCTGGATATTGATGATGAAATAAATGCCCTGGTAAAAGCCGATTCCATCTCTTCATCATTTTCATGTATTTTATTTGAAATGGCAGAAACAAAATTATCAAGTATGACCTCTCCAGAAGTTTCCTTGCTTAAGACCGAAATCAATACAGGCAAAACTGCAGTGATATCGTCTAGTGTCTGAATCGGTTTCACCCTTGAAACATTCAAGTATTTTCCTTTGAAGTCCAGGCCTCTTTCAATGATATTCCGTGTATCAATAAATATTGTATCCGGCATAAGGTTCCAAAGTCCAGTGTTGGAAATATTTAGTTCACCGGCAAGATGCATATCGGTTATGTCTTTGGGTAACATGTTGAACAACAAGTTTTCGGAGAAAACAGCAAGAGATGTTTCCGACAAAATACCTTCCACTCCATTCTTGCTTAATGAAGGATTGTTAAACATCTCGGAGATATCAGATCCCGGAATGCCCAACCTGGCTAATTTTGATCTAAATTCCTCGTAACCATGCTCAATCAAGATTGAATTCACGGTCTCTCTAATGAGCGAGGACGTAAGATACACAGTTTGGAATTTGTAAACCTTGTTTTCCACCTCCTCAGTAATCTTTTGTGCCTGCTCAAGAGGCATGTTTGCTTCCCTAACTAACGATTGAGTTATCCTGTTTGAATTAAATTCTTCAATTGAATGTCTAGAAGTTCGTACATACATTTTTCCACTTTCAATAATGGATCTCTCTTCGATTTGTCTTGCTAGGCTCAGCACCAATTTTCCAAGGTTGGTAATAGTATACCTCCTTTCTGCTTTATTTAATGCCACAAGAGATTGCCTCAAAAGCTTCCTTAAATGGTAAGCAAATTTACCAGACTCTTTTTTAGATTTAAAACCAGCCAACGATTTCAATTCTGAATAAGTTAATGGACCTTTGGAATTTAGTATGCGAAGTATATCTATTCTGTTCGGACTGGCCATTACGGAGAAAATCATCCTGACTCGTTTTGCCGCTTGTAAAATTCCAGTAGGTTTAGATTCAGATTGAGTTATTAGATCATGGCTCGCCTCTATCTCCATCTCACCC
>DATFBL010000129.1:0-26750 GCA_035253865.1 Nitrososphaeraceae archaeon
TGTACTTTTGCCTTTTCTTCTACTTTCTCTTCTAGCTTTTCTGCCTGTACTTTTGCCTTTTCTTCTACTTTCTCTTCTAGCTTTTCTGCCTGTACTTTTGCCTTTTCTTCTACTTTCTCTTCCTTCACTTCCAATTCTTCCACAGACTCTTCAGACAGAGAGCTTTTCTCCTCTATGTATGAACTGACCACAACAGTATCATCATCTTCCTTTATCATTCTCAATCTTATCTTCCTTGGAGGATTTGTTTTTCCTCTAGACCAGATATGTCTGTTCAAATCTTGATCTATCTTTACCTTATTAGTTTGCATATGCCGTTCGGTAAATTCCTTTATGATGTTTATTACTCTATCCGTTCTTCTATATTTTGGAGTGTCCCAGGCTTTCGCCAGATTCACCGTGTAAATTCTTGTTGAATTATCTTCAGACATTTTCTATCAATCCTTTAATTATCCTACTTTAACATCCGATCTTCTCCAAGCTCTTCGCTTTGGATTCGTTCTAACATGACGATGGGTTCTAATTATTACCCAGGCTGGCACAGGTCTGTTCTGTTTAACTCTCTTTATCAATCGCTTTTTTCTTGATGTATTCTTTCGTGCAGCCATTTTTCTACACTGAGTTTTTTGCCTATTTTAAGTGTTGGTTTATTCCTATTTCGGCTTAATCAAGAAAAAAACAATTCAAAATCTAATCATGAAAGTGGGATTTAGAGAATATATTAGAATATCTAGTACGTTGTTGATAAAACCTCAACGGATTAAATTACATTAAAGATTAATTCCTTATTAGAACAAAATATGAGCAATGGAGACAGAATTAGTCTGTTCTGTTTGTTACAAATTCTTGAGCACAGTATATGATAAAAGGAGAATGAAACGCCTTAAAGTGATACCAGACAACACATTGAATGTTGATGGGTGCAAGAGCATGTATCACAAAAAATTAACCGATTCGTTCAAGAGTTAGGCCAAGTCTGTAAAGAGCAATCACACAAGTAGCATTTAACATTCTAATGAAATAGCCTTTGGGTATATTATCAATTTGTGACCATGATTTTACCTTCCATGATTCCGGGATGAATTGAACAATAGTATCTATAAGAGCCTGCCTTATCTGAAGCAATCAATGTCGTAAAATCCTGTCCGCTTGAGATAAAACCTGTATTAATATTCAGTTCATCGACAATAAAATCATGTTTCCTAAAATCCTGGTTTGCTATACTGATTTTTAATGGCTGATTGATTTTGACGGCAATATCAGGATTAGTAACATTAAACTTGTTATCTTTCATTAACATTATGATACCCTCATTCTTTGAGAATTGTGTATCATCTTGAGAAACTAAATTTCCAATTCCCCACAATGAACCTACAATAATAAAGGAAATTGCAATAATAGCTATGATGTTATTGTTCAATCCACTTTTCTAAATCAGAAATTGTAATTGATAAAATAATACTAGATAAAAATAATTCACTAAATTAATTTCTTTAAAAATATAAAATAATAAAAATTTCAAAAGTAACTTGTAGCAGGTTACTGTTCTGTAGTTGTTTCTGTATTGGCATCAGCATTTGCAGGTGCTGCCTCAGTCTGACTCTGACTTTCAGAATCGTTGACAATTTCAGCAGTCGCAAATCTATTTCCGACCTGGATTATCTTTATCTTTGTATTTTGGCCTACCTTTCCATTCTTTACGAATATCACAAATCGCTGTATCCTTGCTATTCCATCTCCTTTCCTACTTAATTCCGTGATCTGTACGTCGTATTCCTTTCCTACTTCTACTGGTTTTGGACCGAACATGTCGTTCGTCTTAAATCCGTTGTAACTCATAGTTAATCTTGTCAAATAAATATTCCCCATATAAACTGTCAAAATTTGTCCAGATCAGGTCCCTATTCTGAAACTTTCGTTACACAGGCTTCTCAGACATTCGATAGCAGAAAGAGATGCCAGGTAACTGGTTTTAGGATTTGTAGGACTTGGAATGTTATGGACAACAATGTGTATTTCTCCGAAACTTCCCTTGGCCACTATTTCATGTTTATTCACTGATATCAATGGATCTGCTATAATTTTCACGCGAGTTTTTTCTATGCCAACTCCTGCCAATGCAGTTGCTACTGCTACATTCACATTAGCAGGAAATAATTCAATCGCAGTAGAAGCTTTACCTTCGAAAAGGACAGTTTGGCTCTTAATATCTTCTAATTTTATTTTTGAACTTTTAAAGAACGGTGCTCCTGCAAGTGATTTGGGATGCTTTGTTGTCGTAATAGACAAACTATCCAAATATTTTTTTACACTCCTAATTGAATCTAGTCCAGCAATGGCACCAGTAGGTATCAATATTCTGGTGTTGTTCAAGTTCGACAATTTTTGTAATTCTGACAGATACTCTTTATCCGAAAAGGCGCCTACACTCAAAACAATCAGGTCCTTTTTTGACTCGATTATTTTTTTACCGTATTCTCTAACAGCATCCTTTGAAGCGCACTCTATTATGACATCTAGATCGGAATAGGTTTGAGAATTATAGAATTTATCGAATTCTGAAAATAGTTGTACATCGCCATATTGATTGATCGAATTAATAACTTGAGAGCGGTTATCAAATACTGCTACAATCTTGGCATTTGGAATCTCTTGTCTTCTTGCTGATGAGATAATTTCTTTACCAATGCTGCCATAGCCTATTACTGCAACTTTCTTCTCCATATTGTGCTATTACACTTGTCAATATTTGGATTTACTGTTGCCAAAAAATAAGTTCTAAAATAAGTTAAGAAGGATGAAAATAATGATTCTCAGATTAGCGTCTTCTACCTTGACGTTCTGGCTTTTTTTGTCCAGGCTGGCGCCTCTTTTCAAATCTCTTTACAAAATTTATCTTGTTTCTCAATTTTGATATCGGACTCACTCGCTTTTTTCCTTCAATCTTGGGGGTTTGACCCCTTACTTTTCCTGCCTTTGTTAACGATCCATGAGTTGGCATTTGAAAGAAGGTTGACTTTGATATAATATATCTATTTCTACACTAATTTATCATACTTGTTGCTGTTTTATCAAAGTGGCAAGTATTGCCCTTATCATCCATGAAATAGGCAATGTTATCCTAAATTATACTACTTTAAATCTATAATTATGTAAAACAAGCGCATCAAATGACACTAGTCCAATCGATGCATTTCGATCAGATAAGCGCACTAAAGAAAGAACGCAACGCTATTATTTTGGCACACAATTACCAGGTCCCCGAGGTTCAAGATATAGCCGATTTTATAGGTGATTCACTGGCACTATCAAGAGAAGCAGCCAAGACTGATGCCGACACTATCGTATTTTGTGGTGTACATTTCATGGCAGAAACCGCTTCAATCCTATGCCCTGAAAAGACCGTTTTGATTCCAGATCTTGAAGCCGGCTGTTCTCTTGCATCGACCATAAATTCATATGAATTAAGGAAATGGAAAGAGGAACATCCCAGTGCTGTCGTTGTTAGCTACGTTAATACCAGTGCGGAAGTAAAAGCCCTCTCTGACTATTGTTGCACTTCATCCAATGCGGTGAAAGTTGTAAACAGCATTCCACGTGATACGGAAATCTTATTCTTGCCTGACATGTTCCTAGGTTCATATGTTGGTCAGGTCACCGGTAGAAAGAATTTGTTTGTATGGCCAGGAGAATGTCATGTTCATGCGGGTATCACTGCAGCTGACATTAATAATATTTTTCAAAAATACAATAGTGCAGAATTCATGATTCATCCTGAATGCGGCTGTACTTCCTCAACTCTGTACGGTCTGGCTTCTGGTGACATAACTAGGAAAGCACATATACTTTCTACCGAAGGGATGATGCAACATGCCAGAAAATCAGAGAACAATCAATTTGTTGTTGCTACCGAAACAGGTATCATGTATAGAATGAAAAAAGAAAACCCAGACAAGTTGTTTATACCAGTTAAGGAAAATGCTGTCTGCAAATACATGAAACAGATAACAATTGATAAAGTAGTTGACTCACTAGTACATAAGCAATATGAAGTTAAGGTTTCAAAGCAAATTGCAGATAAGGCCAGGATTGCTATAGAACGAATGTTAATGATATCCTAATCAAATATTCAATTGATATCTTTAGTAGTAAGTCTTTGATAGTAATAGCTGGTAATTAATTGATAAATTAATTGATAAATTAAATACCTTCCATTTCCATCGAAAAATCAATTGATTTACTAGAATGGGTTAAAGAGCCTATTGATATCATATCTGGTAAAGCATATGCATAATCTTTGATATTCGAAAGATTGACACCTCCTGAAATTTCTATCAATATTTTTTTTCGTAAACCGGATTTTTTCAAATAGGCAATAGTTTTCTCTGCGCGTTGAGGAGAAAAGTTATCCAGCATGATGATATCAGCACCACTTTTTATTGCCTCTAACGATGATTTTGTATCGATAACCTCGCATTCTATCAGGATATTCTTGCCAGCCTTTTGCCTGGCCATCGATATCGCTTGACCTATGGATTTGGTTACTGCAAGATGATTATCCTTTATTAGTATCATTTCATCCAATGTTTTTCTATGTGCATGCCCACCACCCAACTCAATTGCTTTCTTATCAAAGTACCTCAGGCCAGGTGCAGTTTTCCTAGTACCTGTTATTTTTATATTTTTTGAGATTGCTCTTACAATATCTACATATTTCTTTGTATCAGTTGCAATCCCACTCATGCGCATCATCAAATTCAAAGCGGTTCTTTCAGATTTTAGAATAGATCTGGTATTTCCTTTGACAGTCATAACCCTGCTACCTTTTTTTACAACGGCTCCCTCTTTGACCAGAGCTTTTGAATCGCATTTGCAAATGTCAAATATTGTTCTGGCTTCTTCAAGTCCTGCGACAACTGCGCTTTCAGATTTACAAATAATAACCGATGAGGATTCTAAATTCTTATCTACTGTATATTCACTGGTCAAATCGCCTGTGGCTATATCTTCTCTGAGAAATCTAATGAGAGATTCTCGCAAACTAAAATATTGATTTAGATCCTTTGATTTTCTCTTAAAGGTCAAGTTACTTTTAATGCATATTTATACGGAGTAGAAATTTGAAGTGTTGAGGCAACCAAAGAATTCTTTGAATCAAATATTACTATTGTACCTGACCAATCAGATGATAGTTCGGTTGACTTGCAAACAGGACACACCTTTCCAATAGTAATGGCCTTACATTTTTTGCACGCAAGTTCCTTCGCCATTAAGCTGGCACTGTCCCTTTCTTTTCTTTTTGATTACTTGTGGCCACAGGGTTTTTGGCTTTCTTTATCTCTTCTTCAATCCATTCTAGAGCACCAAGAAAAGGTTGTCTGCAGGTAATTCCTATTTTACCCATTGCCGAACCTTTTCCCAAACTTATCGCCGTAACCCTTGCTCTCAGCTTTGATCCAATCTTAAGGGATTTGGCTGATTGATTAGCAACTATTACCCCTTGCTTGACATCGCTTTTTAGATAATCATCAGTTATTTGAGAAAGGTGCAATAATGCATCAGTTGGACCTATTCTTACAAACGCACCAAAATCAGTAATTTCGACTATTTCTCCTTCAACAATTTCTTGCATTTTAGGATAAAATGTTAAGGCCTTAAATGACACCTTATGAAAGGTGGCACCGTCACCAGAAACTAATTTTCCGACCTTATTTGTTTTAGCATCAATAATCATTATAACGTAACCCAATTCTGGATTTATCATACTCTCGTATTTTTCCTTGAGAATTTCCATCGTGGTCTCATTGAGAGATTTTTTCATCATACTGGGAGGGATCCTTACAACGTCATCCATGTGTATTATGGCAAACATTACTTATTGTCAATTTGTTTAAATTATCAATTTATGAACCTTTTCATTATTTCTTAACTCAATATCAGAGTGCGTGATATTGTATGATTTAAATATTCTTTGGAAGTGTACGATAATATGGTCTCAATAGAGCAAATCATGGCAAAATTACAGACAATTGAAGATCCAGAATTGCATAAAGACATAGTTTCAATGGGCATGATTAAAGACCTTGCAATTAATGATGGAAAGGTTGGATTCACATTGGAACTTACTACACCAGCCTGTCCTTTTAATAGTGAGATAGAACAGTCCGTTCGTAATTCTATGATGGACTTGGGAATTAAAGAGCTAGATCTGAAGGTAACTGCTAGGGTCATGGAAGGACGTTCGATTTCGATGGACGAATTGCTACCTGGCGTAAAAAATATTCTTGCAGTTGCAAGTGGTAAAGGAGGTGTAGGAAAAACAACAGTATCTGTTAATCTTGCTCTGGCATTAGCCAAGACCGGCGCAAAGGTAGGTTTACTGGACGCTGATATTTACGGACCGAGCATTCCACTTATGCTAGGGCTCAAGAATGCACCTGAGGTGATTGATAACAAAATAGAACCCGTTTTGGCCCAAGAAGTAAAAGTCATTTCAATGGGATTCTTTTACGAACAATCACAGCAAGCAGGTATCTATAGAGGTCCTATTGTGGCTGGAATTGTAAAACAGTTTTTAACGGATGTAAATTGGGGTGATCTTGATTACCTTATAATTGACTTGCCGCCCGGTACTGGCGATGCACCATTGACTTTGGCACAGACAATACCAATAACCGGAATAATCATAGTTACCACTCCACAAGATGTTGCAATGAATGTGGCGGTGAAGGCAGTTGGAATGTTTAACAAATTGAACGTCCCCATCATAGGAGTCATAGAAAATATGAGTTATTTGGAATGTCAACATTGTAATAATAAAATCAATATTTTTGGTACTGGTGGAGGTCAGAAAGTTAGCGATCAGTTTAATGTTCCTTTCATTGGAGAAATACCCCTTCATCAACAAATAATGTCAGGAAGTGATAGCGGAAATCCAGTAACTATTTCAGAACCAAATAATAATCAGGCAGTAATATTCGACAAAATTGCTCGTACTGTTGCTGGTAGAATCAGTATTATCGCCTCCGAATTACAGGAGCAGGAAAAAGCTGAAAACGAACAGTCAAAAGAACAAAGTGTCAATACCACCTGAAGTTCTTGCAGAACTTAAAAAGCCACTAGGAAAGCTAATTCTAGATAACGATATCACAGAAAATAAAATTAAAAAAGAACTTTTGGGCATTAAGCATAAAATAATAACAGTAGGTGACCGTTCTACAGAAAGACTTGTTTCCTTTGATATTTACCCTGACCTGGCTATAGTTGACAGTGTTGAGAGGAGGCAAGAAAAGAATACGATTATAGATGATAAAAAGATTGAACTAGAAGTAAAGAATTTTACCAAAATTTCATGTATTAATCCCGCAGGAACTATCACAAAGGATGCATTTAACAAGATACGATATGCCCTGACAGGTGAAAAAGATGTAATTTTGCAGGTTATTGGTGAGGAGGATTTGCTGACGCTTCCTGCATGTTATTTTGCACCAAACGACTCTCTAGTCTGTTATGGTCAACCACTAGAAGGTCTTGTTCTAATCAAGGTTAATGATCCTATGAAGCGAAAAGCGAAAGAATTAATGAAATCGATTAATAATAATCTACTAGGGGTATGATGATGTGGTGGCTGTTTGAAATAGAAGTGATCGAAAACCATAATTTTCTGACCCCGATAAGACCTTTTCTGTGATTTAGATTCTAATCCAGTTCCAAGGACAGCGTATTGTATTCCACAGCCTCTGCTAAAATACTCATACATGACATGAGCATTCGCACTTTGACATCTTCACATCAAATGAGCAGTCATGATCTGAACCGCACGAATCACCCATTGGCCATTCACCAGGACACTCTGTGTGACGATTCCTCTTACAAAAAAAAGTCAATGTCATTGAATACTCCATTATTGTTCTAACATTCAATATTTGAATTTTTATGTTGGTTGACATGACATATTAGCACAAAGTATATTATTTGAATAAATTTTATAAAGTAATACATGAGCAGCAAGCTCGCTATTGTCTGTATTACTAAAAATGGAATCAATATATCAAAAAGAATAAAAGAAAAAATTCCGCTTGCATCAATTTATGCGCAATCAAAACACAAGGATTCTTCTGAGGGGATTATCTGGTTTGAAAAGAATACAAAAATCATGATTGAGGAGATTTTCAAAGAATATGAAAGTATAATTTGCATTTTTTCATTGGGAGCCGTAATCCGTTTAATTTCAAATCTTTTGAAAGATAAAAAGACAGATCCGGCAGTTATCGTTATAGATGATAAAGCAAACTTTGTAATAAGCGCGCTCTCCGGACATCTGGGAGGAGCCAACTCATTGACCAAATCTATTGCAGATATTCTGAATTCAACTCCTGTAATCACTACAGCTGCCGATGTTAATGAAACAATAGCAGTAGATCTCCTAGGCACTGATTTTAAGTGGCGTATTGAAAATTTTGAAAACGTTACTAAGGTTAGCGCACATATGGTTAATGAAGAAAAAATAGGTGTATATCAGGATTCAGGTGAAACAAAATGGTGGAACAAAGAATTACCAAAAAATGTAACAATAATAGACGATATTGATGAATTAAAATCAGACGATTTCAAAGCAGGTTTGATAATTTCTGATAAGATAATTACAGATCCACTCATTGTTAGTAAATCCGTAATTTATCGGCCAAAGAGTCTTGTGGTGGGATTGGGTTTTCACTGGGATACGACTCAGAAGGAAATAGAGGATGGTATATTGAAAGTATTGAAGGATAATAGATTGTCTTTTCTCAGCATTAGAAATCTCTCTACCATAAATAGAGGAAAATCTCCTGTTTCCTTGGGATCTTTTTCAGAGAAGCATGGAATCCCTTTAGAATTTTATGACAAAGAAAAGTTAGACAAGATTATGGTTCCAAATCCTTCAGATGTGGTAAAAAAATTCGAAGGAACATCAAGTGTATCTGAAGCCTCATCAATTCTCAGCGCAGGTGGTGAACTAATAGTCACAAAGCAAAAGTTCCCCCCTAACCTTACAGTTGCTGTATCTAGGATAAATTACTCCAAGGTGGATATTTGATATGAACAAAGCTTTGTTACTAATCGATAGAGGCAGTAGGGAGCCGGAGGCAAAAGAAGAGCTTACTCAATTATGCACCATGATAAAGGATGGAAGTGAATATGCGTATGTAGATCACTGCTTTCTTGAAGTTATCCCTCCGTACATTGAGGAAGGGATTAACAAGTGCATTTCCAACAATGTAGATTCTATTACTGTAATGCCGTATTTCTTGTATCCTGGAATGAAGTTAAAGGACTCTGTAAAAAAGACCGCCAGAATTTGTTATGATAAGAAGATAAAGGTAGTAATTACAAAACCCCTGAGCTATCATACTACTCTTGAATCGCTCATTAGGGATAGGATTCGTTCGGCAAGAGAAAAAAATAATATATCATTATCAAATGACAAGTGCGATATACTCGTAATAGGTCATGGAAGCAGTGACAGGAGTGCTAGAACTGCGTTTGTACATACGGTTAACAAACTAAAGCCAGATTTTAGAAGTGTGACATTTTGTTTTCTCGAATTAGATGAACCGCGTATAGCCAAAGGAATAGATAAGATTATTTCCAGCAATCCTAATACAGTGCTAATCGTTCCCTATTTCCTACACAAGGGAGCGCACATAAAAAAAGATGTTGTAAAAGATATCGACTCTGCATTGGAAAACTATAATCTAGAAAATATCCAAGTCCATCTTACGGAACATTTTGGCGTGGATTTAAAGCTCGTGGAATTGGTACTTGAAAGGGCAAAAGAGGCAGAAGGAAAAGTTGATTGAAAATAATGATATAGTGGAAAGAGCAGTAAGGGCAAAGTCCAGAGATATGTCTGAGTCTTCGCTTGGAATTGAAGAGAACAGTATGAAAATCATTGAATCTGAGTTAGGAACTCATGATTACAACGAACAACAATGGAATGTAGTTAGACGTGTAATCCACGCCACTGCTGATTTTGATTTTGCAAAACCCGATAAGAATGGAATTATCTTTTCAACTAACGCCATCGAAAATGCTTTTGAAGCGTTCAGGAAAAAGAGACACATAGTTGTTGACGTTGACATGGTACAGTCAGGAATAAACAAGAAATCTGTATCAAAAATTGGGAACAGTCTTGTATGCAATATTTCAAATAAGGAGGTAATTGAAACTTCCAAAAATGAAAATAAGACTAGATCCACAGTGGCAATGAGATATTCTTCAAAAGAAATCGATGGTGGCGTTGTTGTGATAGGAAATGCTCCAACAGCTTTGTACGAAGTAATCAAGATGATAAATGAAAATGTAGTAAAGCCTGCACTTGTAATTGGGATACCCGTAGGATTTGTATCAGCAGCAGAATCAAAATCTGAACTTTTAAAGACTAATGTGGAGTTTATTACAAATATAGGAAGAAAGGGTGGAAGCCCTGCAGCGTCATCAATAATCAATGCCTTAATGCTCCTCTATATTAGTAACTTGAATTGATTATGGATATGGATACGAGAGCAGCGCATACTGCAGAGCATGCCTTTATAGGTTCGCTACAAAAAATATTAAACAGGACATTAAGCGTGAGAAAAGTGGAACATAAGGATCCATACAATATTGCGTTCATAAGAAAATCAGAAGTAGAGCTGGATTTTGAAAAGATAACAAGTGCTGAGAAAGAAGTTAATGGACTAATCCTGGAAGGTAGAAAAATATTACATCACTCATTTTCTTCACTGCAAGAAGCCAAGAAGGTGTTCCCTGCGCTGAGGGCTAATGAAACAAGATTGGAGAATGCAGGCATCATTACAGTTGTTGAAATAGAAAACCACGATCTTTCTGCATGCTCAATGGAACATGTTAATAATTTATCTGAATGTATATTTTTCTTGGTAACTAATATGTCAATGAATGGATCCGATTATGAGATCAGGTTCATGGTTGGCAAGATTGCGATGGACGAGGCTGTTAGAGCAACAGAAATGATCAATAATATTTGTATTCAAATCGGAGCAAATTACAATACAGTAGAGGCAACAATAAAGAAGCTATATAATGAAAGAGAACAATATCACAATCGTTTAAAAAAATTAACAAATAAGTTACTCATAGATCTGCCAGTCCGAACTATTAATGACCAGAACATAAATCTAATTACTACAATCCTATATGATATGGATTGGCGAACTATTCAAAATTTTGCAGGCGAAAAGATACTTAAATCAAGAACTATTGTTGTTCTTGTTAATATGATTGATAATGACATAACATCCCTTATCTTTGCAAGGAGCGATGATCTGAATTTAGATTGTGCTAAAATCTTTGAAGAATTGAGAAAAGACCAGAATATAGGAAGTGGAGGAGGAAAGCCTAATTTCATTAACGCAAAAATAATTGGATCAAAATCAGACAAAGTCATCGAAGAACTAGTTAAAAGATCATTAAAGTTCTTGTCTACGTAGATTGTTATGAAATGTCTCCAGATCTCTTAAGACAGAGAAACCATTGCACCATTATTATTACTTCTAAATTCTAGTTCTCAAAATAATTCAATAACGAATCCTGTCCTGAGTTGTCCTTTAGGTCGGATACTACAACACCTATTCTTCTAATGTTGTCAAGAGAAATTGAATTATTACTAATCATTTCATTGAGGATTGATAGCGAATTCTTGTGCAATTCATCAAAGGATGCTGAATAGAGTTTTAGGCTTTTGGAAAATGAGATGTGTTGAAGGTTTTCTAGAATTAATATTATAGAGAGTACCCTGAAAGACTGCCGCTTATTTTCTAAATTTTCAAATACAGATGTACAAAGATTTTCCACTGTCAATTTTATTTGTTCAAAAGATGTAGTGTCTTTTTTTAGGGTAACTATTTTTCCAATTTGTTTTGAAGTTCCACGTACTCTTATCTGTGAATAATCTATTGCATTTGACGCATTAATCAGAAAAGTTGCAATCTTATAACCCAGGGAATCTCTTAATTCAAAAATACTTTTGTTTGATATATCGGATATCGATTTTATCCCTAATAATTCCAGTTTCTTGGACGTTTTTGGCCCAACGCCAGGGATATCCTCAATCTTACATTTTGAGATAAATTGTTTGGCATCTTCTTGGCGTACAACTGTTATTCCATTAGGCTTATTGATACCTGATGCTATTTTTGCTATTAGCTTATTAGGTCCTACTCCAATTGAACATGTTAATTTAATCTGGTCTTTGATATTTTTTTGTAATGATATAGCAAAAATTTTTGCATCATCATAATCTGAATTCGTTATCTTTGTAAAATCCATATAACATTCATCTATACTGACTTGTTCAAACAGTTCCCCATAGTTTTGAATTATTCTCATTGCTTTTGTGGATATTTCACGGTAATAGGGCAAGTCGGTAGGAAGAAATATCGAATGAATATCTTTTAGTTTTGACTTTGCCAATCTAATTGGCATTGCCGCCTTGACACCATATTTTCGTGCCTCATAATTGCATGTGCTGACGACACCTGAATCTTCTTCCCGTCCTGAATATACGCAAACGACGCTTGGAATATTTCTTAATTCTGGCTTTCTTATTTCTTCACATTGTGCATAGAAATAGTCAAAATCAATATGAAATATTATTCTTTTTTCTATCTCATTTAAGGAAATATTCTCATTCAATAGTACTTGATATTCTAATAAAACTAGTAC
Organism: Nitrososphaeraceae archaeon; assembly: GCA_035253865.1. Taxonomy (GTDB): domain Archaea; phylum Thermoproteota; class Nitrososphaeria; order Nitrososphaerales; family Nitrososphaeraceae; genus TA-21. Next base: position 12,724 of record DATFBL010000129.1, read on the forward strand.
AATAATAGTTGTTTACCATTCGTTTTTTCACATAGTAAGGTATGCAAGTCCAAGACGTATATTTCAATTTTACAAGTTCGATTAAGTCGTTTGCTACAAGACAGAGATACGAGTATTGTGTATCTAAGTTTCTAAAATACTGTAACCTGGACTTAGAAGGTCTACTGTCATTAGAACAGCAAGAGTTATCCAACTTGATTATAAAGTATTTATCATCTCTAAAGGCATCAAATCAATATAAAAATCAGATATCAGCGGCTATCAAACACGCCTGTCTAATGAATGATGTCATTCTTAACTGGAAGAAAATAGCCAAGTTTATCAAATATGAAAAGACAGGTAATGAACTAAACAGGGATAGAGGTTATCGACATGAAGAAATACAAGAAATATTGAAAAATGCGGATCTAAGATTAAAGACCGCCTTCCTTGTCCTAGCCTCTACTGGTATCAGAATCGGTGCGTTGTCTACTATTAAAATATCCGACTTGGAACTCTTGAAAAATCTATACAAAATAACTATCTATCGTGGGGATAAAGAAGAATATTTTACCTTTTGTACTCCAGAGTGTAAAAAGATAATTGATGATTATCTGCAGTATAGAAAGAAAAAAGGTGAAATCATAGCTCAAGATTCTTATCTAATAGTAAGAAAGTTTAGCAAAAATACTGAGGTGAAAGGTTTACCTTTTAAGGGTATGTCATTATGGGCCATGTTTGAAAAGTCTATTTCTATGTCCAGTCTAGAAGTAAGACAGGACCGCACAAATAAATTTAAACGTAAAGAGGTTGCCATAACACACGGTTTCCGCAAATTCTTTACAACACAATTGGTAAACTCAGAAGTTAATCCAGAATAAGAGAAATGTTACTAGGACATAAGATTGGATTAACATCGTGTTACTACAGGCCCACTAAGGAAAAAATGTTAAATGAATACTTGAAAGCACTCGATAACTTGACAATTAATGAAGAAAATAAACTTCGTAGAAAGGTAGAACAGGTACAAATAGAGAAATCACAATTTGAAGCCTTGAAATATGACTTGAGTTATTTAAAAAAGAGTTAAGATCTAAGAGATAGAATCATTTTTTATTTCATTAGCTAAATCCTATAATTTCTTTGTAATATCTTTTCATTGGGGTCACAGAATCGGATTAGAGGCAATTAAACAACATTATCCAGTGTCTTACCTTATGAGAGTTTATGATGGCACTATTTACAAGTTTATTCAAGTGTAGTCCTTAAAACTATCGAATTTTGCTTTTTTGATTACAGTTCTGGTCCCTTAGGAGGAATCAATTATTTCAAAGGAACCTACGGCAGAGGCAGAAGGGTACACTTCGTTTGACACATCGACTTCTATTACAAGTGTTCCAATGTCTCCATTGGCCCCGATAGTCCACGGGTAGTCAAATCTACCGTTCAAATCTGTGAATCCGCTGAATTTTTTCTCAAAATTATCTCCTGGATATAACAAGATCCCATTTATTTTTGCACCGGGAATTGGTTGCGATGTGGAATCAGTAACAGTTATTGTGATCCTTTGAGATTCACCTCTTGTGACCGGATCTTTCAAGGGAACAATTGAGACGCTCAATTCTTTGTCGGAATCATCGGCCGGTATCGTCTGCTGTCGTTTTTCAGACTGTAGAGAAGATAGTTCTTCCACATTATCAATACTTTCAGACGCAGATAAATTGACAGTACTTGTGTATTGCTGTTCTCCAGATTCTACATTTTGTAAATGGAGACTGACTTCTGAATTAGGTACTATTCTAAATACCTTGCCCTGCCCAATCGATACTACGTACAAGTATCCATCCGGTCCAACTGTTAAGTCCGTAATTCCTCCAAATTTGTCGGCGAAAACAATATTTTTGTCGACACTCGTTGGCGAATTCACAATAAATCTATCTTCAACAGTACTGGGAATAACAAGGTCATTTCTTTGACTGTTAAGATCAAAATGATATATTCGACTGCTATGAACAGCACCAACAAAGATATCGTTCCTATATTTAGTCCCCAACTGGTCGCTATCTAAAAATATAATAGAGGTTAAACCGGTGCTTCCTCCCCATACAATTTTAGGTTCGTTATATTTTCCTTTATCATCAAATGTTACCATTTCATCTACATCAAAGTTTCTTGGGCTAAAGGAGAAGCCATAAACCTTATGCCACCCACTATTAAATCCCGGATATATTAGATTTATTTCGTCTCCTTCTTGTGGTCCGTTTTCTGTATCCCATAAAGAGCCTGTAATTGGATCGAATGCCAGTCCGAAACTATTCCGAATTCCATACGCGTAGTATAGTTTTAACGGCATGGATTCTCCGAGAATGCCACCTCCCACCGGTTTCCCTTCTTGAGTTATCCTTAGAATACCACTACGTCCATCAGACTCTTTTCCCGCCTCCGAATTTTGTGTTTTTGTTGCGCTATAAAATGGCTTGAACGAACCGTCCACATCACCCACTGGAATATAGATATTCTTATCAGGACCAATTTCTATTGCTCCTCCATTATGTCTTGGTCCCGGATCGGCAGGTAAATCCAAAAGAAGTACAGGATTCACAAGTTGGTTGTCAATTAGTTCGTACCTATAAAGGCGATTTCCTTCGGGTTGTTTTCCCTTTCTATCATCGCCATCTTTTCCATCTATTTCAGTAAAATAAAGAAAAACATACACGAGCGGACCGTTTTTTGATACGGCAATACCACACATTCCTCTCTCAACGGAATTTGCTACTTCAACATCAAGGAGAGGTTTATCCAAAACGTTTCCATTTGTTACACGGAGGACCGTTCCTTTGTCTTTTTCTAGAACAAGAAAGTCATTTGGTCCCAAAAAGGCCATCGTTGTCGGGGCTTCCAAGCCACTTACAACTTCTTCAATTCTTAAATTAGAGTCCAGAATGTGAGGCTCATTTTGTCGGTGGTCAAAAGGGAAAGGTCGTGCGGCGGCGGGATCTTTCTGGCCAAATGCATAACCGGAAAAAATGCCAAGGTTGGAAAAAACAACTACGGTTATAACCAAAATCATAGACAATTTTATCTTCATTTCAGCAGGCAATTCTATTTTATTTCTTAAAGCAGGGTTTTCTATATTATATTTCATCGCATCAATTAGTCCAATTCAGTGCCATGCACTTTAAGTTATTTAAAATATAATGACAGTGGTGATCATCAGAGTGATATACGACGATGTCAAATGATACAATTGGTAGATACCTAGTGAGACTTGGAGAGGTGACAGTTGAGGGTGATAATTTTGTTGACATGTACAAAATAGGAGATGACATTGGATTAGTAGATAGAATACAAACTGATCATATAGTAGAGATTCTTTTAAAGGAAGGATACATACGTAACGATAAGGAAAATTCTAAAATCAGTTTAACTGACGAAGGCCATAAGAGATTGGAGAAATAATAGAAATGCTTTCAAATAAGCACCAAATTAATATTATAAACTCGCGTATTAATTGACAGATTCTAAACTATTTAAATATAAAGATCCTTTTTAATTGATACTAATTGATAGTACTTTTGGATGGTTTAAGATAAATAATTTTCTTATAAAAAATGAAAATTACTGCTTTACTACTTGCCACGTATGATGCATCTTCATGCCATCCCTTCATTTTATCATTAATCATGTATTCTCTCGTAGTCGTTACTTAACGATATTTCTTCATATAATATGAAAGTTTTTCTTGAATATATTCAGAGTCTCTTTAAGCCCTCATTTGATATTATAGCCTTTAAACGAAGCAGCAATCCCTCTAGTAAATAATGAAAAGTAGTAATATCCTTTTTAGATTTAATATTAGATTTAATATTTATCTCCCAAATACATTTGCTACAATCACAAGGACACTTACAAGGACATTCATCAGTGCAGGGACAAGAACAACAGCATGATTTCATTTCTTTAATATTGAAAATTATAAGCACATAATTCTTTTTTAATGTTCTCTGGTTTCTTTTCTTGAGCGTTTACCTTTCATCTTTCTTTCGAGATTCTTCAACTTTCTTACCGGCTTTTTTTGACTCCTTTCTTTACCTTTTGGATTTGTCTCCCATAACAATTCATTCCGCAATAAGTTATTTAACACTTCAGCGCAAGAACTCTGGTATCTAAGTGAGTAATGAAAAAACTGATGGGAAACAAGTCGTAGACAAAGCTCCCACCATTAAATTTGAAGCATTCATCCTAGTCTGGAACTTCGTCAAGTAACATATCAATTTCTTCTTGAGTAGGTTCGTCCTCTCGTTCGAACTTCGCACTAACTAGTCCACTTGATACATCTATCCATAACGAGCTTCCATCATAATTAGTAATATACTGTTTTGGGATATAGTACATGTGAATATTTGCAACCCCTTCTCTCACTACAATGAATTGGTTTCCGACTCTATCTACATCGCCAATATCCACGTCATCCGTTGTTCTTACGTGTTTATGTATTACGTCTTCCCATGGAATGTTTAAGACATCGCCGCTTCTTTCTCCTTTAAGTTGTACTCCGGGTTCTTTTGCCATGAATGGTATTACTTCATGAAATGATTGATATCCTTCTCCAGTACGTTCAGCCTCCTGGATTTCTGAGGACAATGGCGGGTCCTCTCTTTGATATTTTTCTTTGACTTCTTCCTCCATTAACAATACATGTAGATTGTCCTTGTCATGTTCTTTTACGTGAACCTTCGGAACGAAGTATCTTTTACCACCATCCTTTAATTCAACATACTCGGGCGTAATGCTTTTAATCTTGCCTAGGTCTTTCCCATCGAAGGATTTAACTTTCTTGTCGATTAGCCTTTTCCCGGAAATTTTCAACTTTGTCATTGTCTAATTACTCTGCAATATGAGATTTAACAATTTAGCCGCGAAGTATTCTTAGTTAGGCTTAAATCCGATGTTGGCCAAATTAGAATATGCCTGAAGAGAATATCGCTGGTCCCACTGTTTTATGGAGTGAACTTGAAGATAAAAAAGTAAAGTCTAATGATGGCAAAAAATTAGGCAGAATAAAAAGAATAAGTCAGAATCATTTCAGACTAGAAAAAGGATCCATTAAAAAAAAGGAGTTTTGGGTGCCAAAGGATTTGGCAGATGCTTTCGATGGTAAATATCTTTGGTTAAGTAACGATGAGGATTCAATTCATGATAAATTCCTATATGGTGAAGAGCCGCCTGAAGGAGAGAATACAACGGCCGTTGATAGAGTCAGGATGGTAAAAGAGAGGATGAGAGGAATACCCACCAATTCGGACAGGTATAAAAACACGAGGGACCTTAAATAGAATATAAATAGCATTGTTACTAGAATACCATATATTTATTTTTGACTTCGGACCTTCTAAGCAGTATCAATCCTTATATGAAATGTTGCTGTGAAAAGGTATATGAACGAAACAATAGACTGGGAAAAGGTAATAAAAAAAGAAGCACGTGGGCTGGATGACTACGACTTGGGTGAAGTTCAAGAAGTAAACGAAGAACATGTAATAACGAAAAAGGGTGTTGTTGACAAGGATAGATTCTACCTACCCAAAAATAAGGTTAATCGATTTGATGGAGACAAGCTGTGGTTCGAAGTTACAAAGGACGAGTCCAAAACGTACAAACATGACTAATGGCCCGATATAGTAATTTCGTGAAATGTACAGCTCCCATTATCTTATACCTGTTCAAATGCAAATTTCTTTGGATTAAAAAAATTAGTCTTGGACGACGAATCTTTTCCATGTTTCAGTCATTCCTTTCTTACGGTATTTTTCATACAGTCACATGATTAAATTCTACTAATATGAATTTAAAACAGTAGTAACCAAAAAGGGAGGGTCTATTCTGTAGGCATAGACGGACTCATTATTAAGAAATAGTGTGCATTTCTCTGTGGGTATGGCAGATAAAGAAATGATACAAGAAAAGATAGGTGAAGCTCTAGGTTTAGAAATGGCAGCACAAAAGGCTCTCGAGGAATTAGATTCACGTGGTTTACTTGAAGAACAACACAAGAAGAAACTATCAAAAATGAAAGATGAGGCAGGAAAACAAGAGGAAAAAATGCAAAATCTAGTTGAGGATCTTGTAGACAGTGAAGGTTTTGAAAAAGAAAATATTGAAGGGAAGGCAGAAGAAACAGTCGAAAAAGCATCTAAAATAATGGAAACATATCTGGGAGAAGAACCTGATACTCAAGAAGCGTTAGAGTTTCTATGTTTGGCAGAAGGAGGAGAAGTAACACATTATGAAGTTCTGGTCAGTGTTGCAAAAGATGTAAAAAATAAAAAGTTTGGAACAAAAGTCAGAGCCATTCTCAAGGAAGAAAAACGACACCTTGCCTTGTGTACGAAGTTGGCCAAAGACAACGCTGCTTCCAAGTGATATCCTTTTTTTATTTTTTTGTTGATCTATAATATTCTTAACCTTTGTTGAGTTAATGCTATTACCATGACAGATGATGAAAGGAAACTTGACAAGGCACAGAAGGATCAAAGAGATATCGGTGCAGCAGAAAATGATCCACATACTGAAGGGCCTGCAGAAAATCTACGAGAAGAAGCAGCGGAAATGGTTGATGAAAATGAGAAATCAAAAGATCCAATGTCTCCAGAAAACATTTCACAACATGAGCCTACTGCAGTAAGAAGGGATAGGAATAAGGGAAGTTCAGGCGATCCTGTTTAACATACTTTTCAGATAATAATTTCAAGAGTCGATGACAAGAATTTATGCAGATCAAACTATTCTCTACTTTTTTTTATTTTTCGTTGATTAATTAATACTAAGTGGAACACATGGTTGAGATTATAAAGAAGACAAATAAAGAAAAAAAACCTAACTTTAGAACTGCTGCCATTGCTCTAGGCATATCCATTATTGCAGACGCTCTGGACTACTTGGCCGCTCCAATATTTAGTATACCAGTAATAGGCGACGTGTTTGATGTTATAATAACTGGACTGTTGTATTCGATAACTAAAAGTAAGGTTTCGGTAATCATGAATCTTGCTGAATTTATTCCGTTTGTAGACTTTCTGCCTGTTTATACCATATCCACGTTGATCTGGATAATGCGAGAATATGGATATGAAACTTCCGTTAGAAAGTTACTAGGATTGATATCAAATAAGCGATGAGATTTCGGCTGATGGAAATAAAGGTGTGTGTCATAATGTTCCACCAACCATCTTTTAAATCTCCAGAAACGTAAGAATGACTATAATACAAAATTTAACTTAACTTACCTTAGTTTACTTTTCTTTAACTATTTCTAAAATCAGCCAAGTTCTAAATATGGAATTAGTCTCGCAATTGAAAACTAGACAAGGTATCAGACAATTCGATAAATGATTGATTAATCGAATCCGGTACCAGTAGTCATAGCCAATTAAATCTCAGAGAAAACTTCATACGAACCTGTATAAACTATGTTGGCCGCTTTATGATTCAGGATATCAACTCGACTAATTGGTTTCCGGGTCGAATATTCATGGTAACAACAAAAAAAATATACTATCATGATGATCCTTGTTGATGAAGAGGATATTCTAACCTTATATCACGACTACCTTTCAAGCAAGAGTCACAGAATAATACGAACCTACTTCAATGCCGACATTATAATGCAATATATTGATATCCAGTGTCCAAATGTCTACATCATAGATTACCGATTGCTTGGTAACATGAACGGAGTAGAGGTGCAATTGAGATCCTAAAGAAATTTCTTTCGGCTTGTATAGTCTTTATTACCGCTGTTGAACTCTTGGATCAAGAAATATCGAAACATGATATTTTTCGTGATAAGAATATAGATATTTTACTTAAACAAGTTAAATTAAATCAAATTCAAAATTCTTTATTAAATCTATTGAGTCACAATCAGAAAAAATGAACGAAGGACTAATTCTAGTCCATTTTTTCTTCTATCTTTTCTTTTTCGTACTCGGTTCCTAAATCCTTATCTGGATCTGCTATTTTCTTTGCGACCGCTTTTGCACCGGCTTGAACCTTGTCGCTTGTATCTTCTAGCCCTTCTCCTGCATCTTCCAATCCTTCTTCGACATCGGACTTGGCTTCTTCAACCTCAACCTCTGTTTCTTCTTTTGTTTCGTAATCTGACATTGTACTATTAGTATGCACTACATTGCTTAATAATGCAGATGAAATCCTATTCATAGTAACGAATTCAAAGGTATTGTATTAGGTTTAGGTTTATGTGTCGGAAAGTTTGAATAGCCTTTAACTGTGCCACTCCCTATAATGCAATAAACGCTTCGATAAGAACGAACATCAATGCTGTCGTTGAATTGATGATAGATAATAAATAATTAACTCTGACAGGAGGGAACATTTGCAAACAATGGTTTACAAGTATTCCTCGACACCAAAAAAAGCCCTCCTATAAGTATGGTAAGTTATAGTATACCGTGAAAACAATATAAAAATTTGCCCTAATCTATCCGAATTCTTCTGCGATCGTTGCTTTGAGAAAGATATAGTGGTTTTAGTTAAACGAATACAAAATATAAAATTCGTTTAAACTAGATTTTCGAAGTTTTAAGCGCGATACTTATCAACACCATACTTATTATTCAATAAGTAAAATTTTTTATCAAGTTTCAATCTTGTCAAAAATGGTGTTTGGGAGTAGACAAGAGTATCGAACAGATTTTAAAAACCATTCATAAGTTAGCCGATAATCCAGATCAACTTGCATATTGGGTTACAGCGGTGGAGTCTGCAGCAAAACATATGTGCAAAGGCAAAAAGGAGAATATAGTATTTGTCTACTGTCCGGATGAAAGAGTCATGAGATTTTTTCTAAAGGACTATAAGTCTAGGGATTGTTTAGTCAAGTCCATAGAAATTCATCTTCCATTAATTCCTGAGTCACTTCAGGGTTTTTTCAGTGTACTAAAATATAATTTAAAGAATATAAAATTTCAATGAATAGAAAAAAATCGTTCGGTCCCGATTTTAGGAGTTGAAGCCGTATTGCAAGAATGTTGTTCTATATCCCCGACATGGGCAAAAGTCATTGTGACATCTAGAACCATCGGAACTATGTTCATGCTTATTGTGCCCACAATTTAGGTAGAATGACGAACTGCCATTGTTGCGTTCGAGTTTATTATCAAATTCAGAAGCACTTATGAACTTGATAATCAGGATTACAGGCAAATAATATGACTCCGCGTAAAGTACTTCTTTTAGTATCTTTAACCACCTTAAAAAAAGTAGGTAAAATTTAAAAGCGATTAACGTCATGTCCTAATAAAATTCCTTGGAATTTATATTGATATGGTATTATCACTGGGTCAATAGTACTTGATAGATTGATTCTTGGAAGAATAAAAAATTATTCCAAACGTCTCTAATCCTATGAAGTCATAATTACATACTTGAATGGCAAACATTCAATGACAACAAATTGATTCATACATATTATTGTATTTTCTTATAGTCAATGAATTTATTTTCTTGTTGTTCCTTTCAGTAATTTTTTCGACATTCCGTATATATAAAAGATTACCAATAAGATTTGAATCCAGTTTTGATACAATCGTTAGACCGGAATAAGAAATACGTTTTACTCTCGTCAATTTTAATTATGATGCTCATTACTTCTATCGAAAGTTCTATAATGTTAACTGCTAACGCACAATCCGATGAAAACAGCGAGAAATCAACAGATACACAATCCGATGAAAACAGCGAGAAATCAACAGAGACTAAAAAACCAGATGCTGATAGTAGTAACAAAATAGAAGTTAATGTTCCAGTTGCCAAAATGGTCTATCAAAACAAGTCCTATGAAATGTCTCCATTCGTAGTTATGGATAATGAAAACTTGGAAAGAATCAATTTCCCACATTTACCTGATGATTTTGAACCTGAAGTTACGATATCACCAGAAGATTCTATTTCCTTTACTTTTCTGACAAAACCTCGTGAAATTAATGCATTCTTTGTTGATTACGACGCAGATACGACAGAAATGACTCCGCTTCACAGAGTTGGAAAAACTCAATTTAGTTTTGGGGATGTATATGGTCCAAATACTTTAGAACTCAGAGTAATATATCCTGATGGAAAATATGTGACCTATACTTGCTTGATAGAAGTTGATAAGCCAGAAGTAAAAGAAGTTGCACTAGATTCAAGTAATATTAGTACCATGAGTACTGAGGATAATATCAATGCTATGAGTACTGATAATAATATTGTGAGTTCAGATATGCTAAATAACAATAATAATGATGATGCTTCACAAAGTTTTGAATCAGATGATTTTGATTCATCTAGTTTTGGCCAAGTATCCCCAACAGAGGAACATCTGATAAATCAATATGATAATTTAGTGGATACTACAAATGTCCAACAAAATGAAGAATTAGATTTCGTTAATAGCGAACAAAAGTCGACAAATACATGCGAATATAATGAAATTCCTATAATGGATGTACAAACTGATACCAATAATGTAAACGGTACCAACGGGAATTCCACCGAATCTCATACACCAAGATGGACCGCATTGGATCTAGGACAAGAACAAAACATTTGCGGGCTTAAAGTCAGCTTTGCTAACGTAGACAATGAGATCAAATTCTTTACGCTTGAATTCTCTAACGACGGAGAAAATTATACACCTGCCGAATATTATTCATCAACTGGGACCAACTCACCTTCAGAAATTTATGACTTAAAAGAAGGTCCAATAAAGGCACGTTTCATCAAAATAACTGAGCTTGATATAACTGAATCAATTCAATGGATATCAGATCTCGTTGTTTTAGGAAACGCAGCCCTATAAAGACGCCGTATGTGAATCAAGCTAACTATCAATGAAAAAGAAAAGTACCTTTCATGATTTCGCATAGAATTTATTTTCTCAAATAGATGGTATAAGCGTGGAATACCCTGTTATAGTTGAAAAAGATGCTATAAAGATTAAACCCGAAAATATGATTGTCGATAAAATGTATTACTGCATTTATGATAATAAAGTCTATATTTTTTATAAGGATGAAGAAAATCTTACACATTGTTATGAAGTGGATGATGTCAAAGTAGTTCAAGAAATAGTGGACAATCCAGATGATTTAGAGAATATACTGCTAAAGCATTCTAAAGAATGATATCAAAAATAATACGAATTTAGTTACCTAAGAAGAAAATGCAAAAATTCTCACATGAAAAGTACCGGTGGGATATGGAGTTGAAACAAAAATATACCACCAGCATCTCTCTCAAATTATTTTAGAAAGTAATCATACGATTGAAACTAAAATATAATAACTTGGCTTACCTTAGTTTACTCACTACAAATATCTCAATTGTATAGGAATAACTTTTTAGTTGTAGAAACTTTATTTAGGATTTTGTGTTCTGCAATTATAGATGGCTTCGAGTGCTGAACCAGGTAGAGCTAGTAATGTAATTTTGATAGGTAAAAAACCATTGATGACCTATGTTACAGCAGCCTTAGTTCAATTAGCAAGCGAACCGAATGTCATTGTAAAGGCCAGAGGAAAAAGTATTGCAAGGGCAGTAGATGTGGCACAAATTATCGTCAAACGCATGGACAATATGGGATACAAAATTGGGCCTGTGAAAATAGGGACACAAACAATTCAATCTGAGGATGGCAAGGAGCGAAATGTTTCAACTATAGAAGTTCAAATATCTAGGTAAGAATTAAAAACAGATTCTATTGATTGTCGCAATGGTTGGATTCTGATTCTCTAATATATTCAGTAGATACTAATAATATGAACATGTGATAGAAATGTCAACCTCATCTTCATCCGTCTTGACAAGTAACTAGAAAATATTTATTAGTCTATCTTGAAGTAACAGGTAGTTCCTATCAATAACTATTCCGACATATTTTACTCTTGCTTTCTGAAACACTACTGCAATTTGAGAAATAATGTTGATATTTCCATGGGGCAAACTGCCTTCCTTTTGTGCGATAGAAATTTCATCAGGATGTATGAAGAGTGGCATGTTAGATACTTTAAGTTTTTTTTCTTCTCTCATATGATTTAGCATTTTCATAATGAGTTCCAAATCATGATCTAAATTGGGTAGTTCGATATTGTCCTTAAATTTGATATTTTTAACAGTATCTTCATAGATAGTACTTATCCAGGCAATTCGGTAGATATTAGGAGCTTTTGTCCAGTTATCATTGAATTCTGTAATTTCAGAGACAAGATTTTGGACATCCGAAACAGACGTTTTCAAGTTTGACTTGATCTGTTTTTTTTGATTTAAAATCATATTAATAACTTGTTCTTTGACATCTTCAATATTCTTTATCTCTGGCTTTTTGGGTAATAACAAATTAGAGACCTCTTCAAAATTGCTTAATCACGCAATCTTGTCTTCAAAAAATCTGCCAAGGTAAATGAGGTATCGGCAAGTACTCAAACCTTGGGTGATTTTTGAATTCAAGAAAATTTCAAACCACTTGGACTCGTATAACCTTTAAGGTCTTCACCATTTACTACATCTTCTTCTGATGGTACATATTCTATGACTCCATGTCTTTCTGTTCCAGGATACTTCTTCTGTGTTGCTAGCGCCACTACTATAAATGCCACAAATGATACTACTGGTGGTATCATTGTATCAAGTCCTGCAAGTTCTATGGGTATAACAAAGAATAATAACAATCTAAGGCCCGTTCCTAAGACTAAGGATGTGACTGCAGCTGGAAGATTTGCTTTTCTCCAAAACAGACCAAGTGTAAGTGGTGCCCACGCACCAGCAAACACGATATCAAAGGCCAAAATGAGGTAGACACCAGGTTGAGGCAATAAATACCCAAGAATAAATGCAGCAGCCATCATAGGAATGGTAAAAATCCTTGTCGTTCTCAATAGCTTCCTATCATCCATGCCTGGTCTCTTGAACCATTTCTTCAATATGTCTCGTTGTATGATGTTCCTTGACATGACACTTGATATAGCAAGCAATCCTCCGTTTGCTGTTGACATTGATGCTCCCAAAACTCCCATCAATAGCGCAATTCCTATTGCGAATGGTACGTGATTTATAGCTAAATCAGGATATGCTGTAAATGGATCAACTAAATTCGGAAGGAAATATAGCGCTATTATACCCATCATAGTTGTAGGAATTACCGTAAAAAGTGTCAAACCTCCTCCCATGAATGCACCTCTCCGTGCTGTCTTGCCATCCTTTGCTGCAAAAACTCTTTCCATAAAATCAAGCGCTACTATATCGCCCAACGCTAAAGCCATAATTCCTGCCCAATTAATGAGCGCCCCATTTCCCATATCAGTTAGCCCCGACAGATCAATATACGAAGGTGGTGCATTACCTAAGATAGTACCGAAATCGACTCCTGCAAATCCTCCAGCAAAAAATATGAAGGCGGCCCAAAATGCACCAATTGCTAGATATATTTGGAATATGTCTGTGTACGCCGAAGAAAAGAGACCTCCAGCAAAGGTGTAGACTAAAACTACTAGTGCCGCTATAAGTACTGCCCAAAAGAAATCAATATGAAATACGGCAGTAAGGATATATCCACTAGCAGCAAAGTTACCAGCTACAAGAACTATAAAACTAATCATCATAAGTATTCCTGATATACCTTCCGCTCCTGCTCCGAACCTTCTGTAATAAAAGTCAGGAAGAGTAAGCATTGACATCTTGTTCAGTTTTTTACCATAAAATGCTCCTGTAAGAATCAAGCATACTGCAAGTCCGATAGGGATAGCAGCTCCAGCCCAAATACCAAATTGATATACCAGAGAAGCATTACCAAGAGAAGAATTACCATCTATTGCTTGGGCAGCCAGCATTGTACCCACAAAAAAAAGCGGAAGACTCTTGCCCGCAACCATATATCTTCTACTACTTTTCTTTACTAGCTTTGAGGTTAATGTTCCAACAACCAAAGACGCAGCCAAAAATGCAATAACACCGACTCCATACCAGTCAAGTGAAACCATCCAAACTTGTTA
>DATFBL010000130.1:0-18568 GCA_035253865.1 Nitrososphaeraceae archaeon
AACTCCTAGCCCAATTAGACAGGCCTTTACCGACAAACAGGAACGAAACTAAAAAAATTCCAGAAACTCATCAAAAGTTACATCCAGCTGATATTAACAGTATAATAGAACTCCTAGCCCAATTAGACAGGCCTTTACCGACAAACAGGAACGAAACTAAAAAAATTCCAGAAACTCATCAAAAGTTACATCCAGTTTAGTTCTACTAACATCAATCGTGGCATAATTTTAGCAATCTTCAACCCAAAAATAATTGGACTCGTTTCCTATGTATTGCTTGAAAGACTTAATAAATCGTTTAGCGAGTTCTGATTCCAGAATTAGTAGTATCTAAGGAGTATAGAAATCATGGGATAGGTAAACTACTGATTCAAAGATGTGAATCCATCGCGGAAAGAAAGAAATGTTATCGCATAAGACTCGAATCAAGAAATGATAGAATTGGTTCACATAGTTTTTACAAAAAAATAGGATATGAACAAATTGCACTAGTCTTTGAAAAGAGATTTGAAGTTATTAATAAAATCTTTCACAAAATCTCTTTATAGAACTAGTTTTATTTCGAATGTGATAGGATCCGAACTATTATTTAGATCGTAAGGAACACGGTAAGGTCTGTGATGATCAGTCCATCTCTGTTTCCAATTTAAGGAAGTAAATATTTTTTAATGCTACATTTGACCACTTAAGGCGACTCTTCAACGTTGGGCAGGTCTGGTTTTCCAGGTTAGTCAAATTTAGAATTTCTAAATTCCTTCAATAGAGAACCTTATTTTACAACAATATAGGTGGGAAACTAATCACATTTTTGGTCTTCAGGATTTATTTGCCGTCTGGAGTTCATCGGGATTTGAATCTTGCATGTAGTAGGGTTCAATTGCATGGTATTAGCTCTTCTCAATAAACTTCTGGGTACAATCCTAAAATACCACTCATCGTTACTTATAGCAATTGGATATTCCAAAGTGGAATCTGTCAGGAGATTGGTTTGATGTTTGCAGCTGCAATATACCATGTCCATGTACATTTGCCCAAACTCCCAGTTACGGCGAGTGTGAAGGAGTAATGGCATATCATATCAAAAAGGGACAGTATGGTGAGACATGCCTTGATGGATTGAACATAATGATAATAGATTCCTTCAAGGGGAATATTTGGGCAGGTGAAACGAAAGCAGATCTTGCATTATTTTTTGACGAGAGAGCTGATGAAGATCAGCGAAAGGCATTGGATATAATTTTTACTGGGAAGGCTGGAGGACTCATGGGAAAATTTTCAAAATTATTTGGAAAAATCCGCGGACTTGAATATGCCCCTATAAAATTTGAAGTTGCTGAGGATCTAAGCTATTGGAGTGCTGAGATACCAGGAAAGGTAATCGCCAAGGCTGAAGCGTTGACAGGTCCAATGACTCCACCTGGCAAACGAGTTCAGACCATCAATGCTCCCGGGAGTGAAGTAGGTCCTGGCGCAGTGGCAACTTGGGGGAGAGCAGTGATTGATGAAGTAAATGTTCCACAAGTCCGTTATCAATGGAAGAGAACTGGTAAATCCAGTAAGCATTTTCCGTTTGATTGGACCGGTCCATAGAAACAGCTAATAATGATAATAAATGCACCTTTTTAAAAAAGAAATTTTATTTCGCATTTAATGAGTCAACCTAGTATATTCATAGGTTGAACCAAATATCCTATATTAGTAATCTCCACAAGCTAATAGGGCTGAAGCCGTCGGTACCCATGAAGTTCTCGGTTCAAAATTAGGATTCTGATCATTTGACAGTATTTATGTCTAGATTCTATTCCATTATTAACAAACTTATGACTAAAATTCTCCCTTCCTTCTTAATAGTTTGAAAGCAATATTTGGTCCCAATTGTTGTCTGAATGCTAACTCTATCCAGAGAAGAGCCAGATTTTCTAGCATTCGAGCGTTTGAAAGAGATCCAACGTCAACAACATCAAATCCAATATCGTTTGCCAACTCCCCTACGACTCGCTTGGAGTGACTATCATCACCGCAAATGAAGAGGTCTGCTCTATCAGAACCGAATATCAAATTATTTAATGTCTTGGCTCCTATTGCGTTAAAGGCCTTCACAACCTTGGCACCTTTTGCCAATTGTGCGACCCTTTCAGCTACAGAAGTTTTCTCCAGAGCTAGTCCCTTCAGATCTGGGGTTAGGGGGTTAGTAGGATCAATCAATATCTTACCGGACAAGTTCCCTGATCGGCGTACTGTTTCTTCAACAGAAGTCCAGGGTATAGCAAGAAGAATGACATCTCCAAATGCGACAGCTTCACTGATATCTCCGAACGTTAGGCTTTCATCCATCTGACTAAGCCTTTGAACATTATCAGATTGAGGATTGCGGACTCCAAACATAACTTCATGATTTCTCTGTCTCCAACTTCTCCCTAGTGTTCCGCCTAGATCCCCTACGCCAATAATTCCAACTTTCATGATCAAATATAGTACGACAGATATTTTAAGAGCTATGAGCTCCACCTAGCAAGTTATCAAATTTAATTATCTGAATACTAGGTACTATTTTTCAGTTTATGGCAGAATGAGAATATTTCGTCAATTCCAGGAAAAGCTAGTAGTCGAGGGGTATTATTCACACAGAACCAAATATCCTCAAATGTTATACAATTAACAGCAAACTTTCTATTCAACGAAAGTATATTGATATTGAATAATAGCAGTGGATATGTCAGTAACTTGTTCAAGCTGCGGCAAAAAGCTCCAGGACTATCCTACATATTGTCATATGTGTGACGATTATTTTTGTTCTGAACAATGCCATATGACCAAGCACAATAAACAATGGCAAAAATTTTGATTACTTAGTTTGTTTAAAGGTAATAAGCTCTAGTCTGTTTGTTAAAGCAATTTTATTTTACTTGAATATAATTCCAATAGGCTGCTTTATCAGTTCTAATTCTGATGTAGAAATTCCCAACGCTAATTTTGTTATATTGAGAATATTTGCTAAGAAACTTACTATGAATTGTCTTCATTTTTGCCTTTAATGTATCTGATGTTGCATTCACCAAAGTTGCATAGCCAGTTATCATTACAAACCACAGTTTTGTCCAGTCTTCATCATAATGATGAACAAGAAAGCAAACCTTTGAGTTCTTTTGAATGTTCTTTACTCTCTTTAATTCCAAAATATTGACACTCTTCGGTTTCTTGTCAAGAGGAACATAGACATTCTCATTTTCTAGAACAAAAACAACAGGAGTCACATAAGGTTGCATATTGGAAGATGCTGTAGCTAGATATCCAATTCTTGTATTCTTAATTAATTTGATTATGTTTTTGTCCACATAAGGTATGTAATTAAAATGAATAATTAAGTTATCATATTTTTATTTGTGATCACAATGTTGTTTGGAGGTAAATTCAGCCAATCTTAAGTTTAATAAAGTCCTCATAAATTAGTGAGGTCGTGACTAATGATATGACTAATGATACAGAAATTAAGTCCACGCAGTTCCCATCAGGAAAATCGCACGGATTTCAAACTCTCCAACTATTTAATAGCAATGACAACCATATTGATCTATTCATGAAAGTCGGTATTTTATTGCCTGTCACAGGGCAACAAGCTACGAGGGAAAATATTACTCAAGTGGCCAAAGAAGCAGAAAATGAAGGGTTTGATTCTCTTTGGGTTTTAGAAAGACTCTTGTCGCCTTTAGCTCCCCAGACTCCTTACCCAGCGACACCTGATGGGAGCCTTCCACCACAATACCAAAACGTATTGGATCCATTAGTATCTCTCAGCTACGTGGCTTCCATTACCAATAAGATCGCGCTAGGGACATCAGTCATAGATATGCTGTTTCACAACCCCGTCATACTAGCAAGAGCTTTTGCTACGCTTGATATTCTTTCCAAAGGGAGAATTATATGTGGTCTTGGACTTGGATGGTCGAAGGACGAATACGATGTTTCCAACATACCATTTAAGAACAAAGGTAAAAGAGCCGACGAGATGATTGATACTCTAAAAAGGATATGGACAAGTGATGAAGTACAATTCAATGGAGATTACTATAATATTCCTCCATCTAAAATAGGACCAAAACCAATTCAGAAACCACATATACCTATACACCTGGGAGGCTTCAGTCAAGGCACATTTTCAAGAATAATTAAATATGATTTGAATGGATGGCTGGGAGTCCTAGCAGGACCTCTGGACTATTTACAAAATTCTATCAATACAATAAAAGATTTGGCAAAGAAAGCAAACAAAGATCCAAATAAATTTCGCGTAATACTATTAGCCTATCCGAATGTAACGGATTCGAGCCAATCTGATCAGGGACAAAGGTTTCCTCTAACTGGAACGATAGAACAGATTGGAGGTGACATTCAAAAAATAAAAAAGATGGAAGTTGACCATATAGTTTTTGGATACAATTTCGTTCCTATTTATAGTGATGTATCAAACATCATTAGTATAACAAGACAGTTATCGAAATTTGCAAGATAAGTTTTGCAAAGACTATATTTCCAATCACTTCTAGAGAGAAAGTCTATTTCCGTTGAGAACTTGGAGATTCATGATGCAAAGATTAAATTGTTCAAGTCTTCGGACGTGGGGGCGGATCTGATTTTTCAGATGAGTCAAATTTAGAATTTCTAAATTCCTTGATAGAGAACCTTACTTCACATCAATATAGGTGGAGAAACTAATAATATTTTTGTCTTCAAGATTTATTTGCCTTTTAGGGTTCATCGGGATTCAAACCTTTCACGTATTGGGGTTCTACTACTTGGTATTTAGCTCTTTCTTTAGAGTAAGCTATCTATTAGAAATAGTATAATGATTTTATATAGTATGGATACGAATATGATAACTAGAAATGAACGTTAATGCCTGTTTACATTGGGCATGTAATAAGGCAGATAATACATGCGTAGGATGTGGTGCCATTATTTGCCCTGTATGCCTAAAAGAACCAGTAAATTGTAGATGTGAAAACAAAGATACATGTTGTACTTCATGATTCAATTTTTAATTAATTCCCCTTGCTAGGCAAGTATCACAATACTTTTCCACAAGCGTAGCATCAATCATGTCATAACTTACTATTTGAGTTGCTATATCTCCACACACAGAACAATAACCTCCTCCTTTCTCAACCATAAACCTTTTTTTTGAATCTTGAGATGTTCTAGGGTTTGAGAGAATGTCTCTAAACTCTTTGAGTTGCTCCTTGGATCTATTCACTGGTCGGACTACTGGGATTGGTCTATGTTTAATACCCCAAGGATTTTTACCATAAAAAGAGTTATGCATGTATATAATACACATTAATCGTATATCTAGCTATGTGTTTAGTGTCACAGACATTTATTTGTCCCTAATATTGTTTTCTAGTATTTGGAAACAAAAATTAATTGTATATGTATTGATATAACAAATATTTTTCTTAGAATAAACATACCTAATAATAGCTAATCCATTTTTTGCTTAATAGGTGGTCCAATGAACCTATTTTTTGCGGTTGTTCGTTAATAAGGTTGAGTTTTCTGGTAAAGGGAAATATATCAACTTTTACTATGTGTTGGAAAAATACATTGACCAAATTATCTTTGTGGTGGTAGACATGTTTATATGTTACGAATGCGTAGTAATAATATGTCAAATGATTTAGACGAGTTAATTGCAAGGAAAGATAAGCTAGAGGGAGAACTCAATCACGAATTATCATCTGATTATAATGAATTGATGAAAAATTTGAGTGAAAGTCTTCGGAATATCCATGAGAATTCAGTGCAATATTATAAGCAAAAGGCAAATGAAGAGCTGGATAAGATGGAAAAAAACATACAATCAGGTAATAAATTGAGTGCCATTAACGAAAAGCTATTGGCAGACACATACTTATCGTTTGCTACAACCATTTAATTTTTTTATCAATTATAGTTATTTCCAAGACTTTAGTTTTTAATGTAATGTTCTCCCGTTGACGAATCTCGAGAAATAGTAAATAAGTACCTGGCTAAACTAGATATTAGCGACGATAGCAGTGAAGCCCTTATTAGTAATCTTCAATCCGCGTAGTATCCCAGAGTTTTACAAGGCCATCGAAAAGATAAACGGGATCTCTAAACTATGGATTAAATATTTTCCACAAGATGAAGCATACAACAAAGCAAGAGAGTTCTTTCTGCAAAGCGACTATACTCATTTTATGATCCTGCCCGACGATCTTATAGTGACTCAAGAAAATGTTAATGCAATAATAAATTATGACGAATCATATGATTCCATATCTGGCTGGTGCAATAACAACGGCCGTGATGACACCAATATCGATACTAACATCTCGGCTTTCTTGCCTCCAGATCCCCCCCGCACAGCGACATATGAAGGCTACCGTTGGTTTAAGATAGCGCACTTCGAAGCGTTACTATCGAAAGTAAAAAATTCCGATGCCATAATTCCGGTATTGCATCAAGGATTTGCTTTGTCACGTCTGTCAAGAAGACTTATTGAGCAAGTGCCATTTAGGACGGATGCGGGTTGCTGTGTTGATTCTTGTCTTTCGTTAGATTTAATGAAGTTTAGAGATGTGTTTACTCAATACGTTGATATTCGTATCAGAATGACACATCTTAAGATTCCTCGTAGTGAATTGTTGGTAGGAAAAGAAAAGGCCAAAATTTTGTTTGAAAATTAGATACCAATAAGAGATGTTGATTAGACTTGGGACATCTAATTTTTTTCTCCTATGTAATCTGGTTTCAGTAGGACTCATCGAAATGACAGATTTCCCAATATGGTATAATGGGAGAAAGATTATTCTACAGTTTCAGAAGTTACAACTATGGTCAACCCAACGTAAACCTATTGTAATTAATTTATTACTTGTTGTTCAAAATATTGATAGATTGGTTTAGATGAGCGAAGGTGCTTTTGTTAAGGTCGCAAGTAGGAAGGATATTCTGCATTCTCAGATGAAAGAGGTACAAATTGACGGTCAGAAAATTTGTATCTCCAATATTGAAGGTAAATACTTTGCTATCTATAATACTTGTACTCACGAAGGAGGCCCTCTTGCTGATGGTAAACTTGAAGGTTACGAAGTAGAGTGTCCTTGGCACCAATCAAAATTCGATGTGCGAACTGGAGAGGTCAAAGCTCCTCCTGCTAGTGAGCCACAGGCAACCTATCAAATTAAAATTGAGGGAGATGACATTATGATTAGATTAGATTCTGGAAAACAGGGAGCTCAGCAGGTAACTAAGGTAGCAGAATCAGCTGTATACAATTTGTTACTGCAAGAAAGACAAGCACTCGAGGGAACAGACATTATGACATTCAAGTTTAGCAGGCAAGAAAAGGATGAATCAAACAGAATTGAGTACACTGCTGGTCAATTTGCGTTCTTCGATATTGGTAACGTAAATGATGATCCAAAAGGACCAATACGACATTTTACAATTGCTTCATCACCAACTGAAGATTTTATACTAATTAGCACAAGGATAAGAGACAGTCCTTATAAGAAGAGACTAGATTCATTACAGCAAGGAGAAGTAGTCAAAGTTCGTGGGCCAGAGGGAAAATTTACTCTCCATGAAGACTATTCAATGCCTGCGATATTTCTATCAGGAGGTATAGGTGTTACGCCTTTTAGAAGCATGATAAAATATGCGACAGATAAGAACCTTCCTGTTAGAATTTTTATGTTTGATTCAAACAAAAATCAAAAAAATATATTATATAAAACAGAATTTGACAACTGCACAAAAATTAACCAGGATTTAAAAATCATTCATACTGTTACAGAAAAGGAAACGTCGGTCGAGAAGTGGAAAGGATCAAAAGGAAGATAGACGAAGTAATGTTGAAAAAATATCTTCAGCCGGTCGACTTCGAAAATTCAATATTCTACATATGTGGTCCTCCTCCTATGGTAAAGGCCATGAAACAAATACTTGACCATACTTTGCATGTTCCATCTGAACGAATAAAGATTGAAGAATTCACAGGATATTAACAAATTAGGGGCCCAGTTACCAAGAGTTCCTTATGATGTATGAAGTGCATAAGATATCATGAAAAGATTTGTAACTAAACGCAAGCATCCTTCAAGCCTGCGTTATCTTTGTTTGAAAACCGAGATACAAAAAGGTGGATCAAAAGCCTTTTCTATTTCTCATGACAAAAGCAAGCAGGATATTGCAGTTTTTAATGTAGACGATAATTTTTATGCAATTTCTAATGTCTGTGCACACAAGGGAGGCCCACTCAATCAGGGAACTTTGGAAAAAAGTGTAGTGACATGTCCTTGGCACGGATGGAAATATAATGTTTTTAATGGGAAATCACCGCACCGGCGAGGAGATAGCGTAAATAGTTACGAAATTCACATCATTGGTAACAAATTGTATCTAGATTTGATTCCATCACGACTAGGGACAACTTCCTATAAGCCTCATAAAGCCTATGACAAGTTACAAGATTGTGGTGTTTACAATAAGAGCTCGGGAATTTGAGTCCTGGACGCAAAAGGTATTGGCTGGTCAAGTAACGATGCCTTATATTTCTTCCTTAACTTCCTTGCCTTGGTAATGATAATAACAACAAATGATCTAACTTCTTTATGGTATAGAATCCATAGCTCAATAATGTCGAACAAAATACAAATTGGAATTGCCATTGCAGTTTTGGTACTAACAATTGGAATAGCGTCTGGCAGTCTATTCACGACAAGTGCTTCTGGACAGAATTTAACTCAGGGAAACCAGACCGGTAATCAGACGACAAATCAGACATCACCTGCTACTGCGCAAGTTCCAGGAAGTGCATCACAAGGTAGTTCAGGTTCATCTGAACCTCAATACTAGTTTTTTTTGTTTTTTTGCTTTTTCATCATTCCTGTATATAGTAAACTCTAGTATTCTATATCGTAATGTGGGACATTAGGTTAATGCAATTTATTCTTATAAAACTCGATACAAAACAGATTGAATACAGAAAACAGGTGGCAATAACTGTTAAATTGGCAACGATAGCTTGGACTTTGATTTACAACTCTTAATTAGAATATCGTCTTACACTATTATATGGTCGTCGTGGTTAAATGTAAAAAATGCGGGCAAGAATTCCCATCTAAATTAGTACAAACTGCCAATGAGGAAGGGCTGAAAAACTTTACTATTCAAAGTAACAATGAAATTTGTATTTCATGCGGGCAACCATCAACTTATAATTTCAATGATTATTTCTGGAAACTCTAGCGGTTCCTAATATTGTCAAGATAATCGGCAATCTCATCGAACGTAGCACCAGAATCATTCATTTCTATCAATTGCTCCTTGTTGATGCCTGCCCGCCTCAATGCTGTTAAAGCAGCATATAATCTTCTTTCAGCGTTGCTAATGCATTTTCCATCCCAACCATAATAAGACATTATGACACCCATAACACATCTTCCTTCATGTCCGTCAGTATATTGTTTTCTAATTTGTCTAAATTGTTTTCCACAAGTACGTATAATTTGAGAAATAGACAAATCGTGATTTGATTGTTGAGAGATAGTACTAACCGGGTCATGGTGATTAAGTTGCTCAATAATGGGAATGATTAACTTCCTTTTTTGACTACTTAGAATTGCACGAACAGAGGATTCTCGTTTTAAGAGTTGGCGTTGAGGAACCATTGACAGATTATAGACACACGAACAAATTATTTAGGATTTTGCATTTTGGATTTTGTATTGATTATTATTCGTACCGGAGTCCTGTACTCTAGCCCAACTGGCTTGTGAGTCAAATCTGAGACAATTTCTTCAATACATACCTTTAGATAGCTAGTTGACGTTATATTATTATGAACATTTGTATCTTATGTCAAAAATCTTACAATACGTCCGACTCTATTATGGAACAACGTTTGGTTGCTGACTCCGAATTTTGTAAAGTATGCTTTACTGAGTTTATGATAGAGGAATTCGATAGTAACGTCTTGTCGAATATTACAGGACAAACATCGTTCTAATGCGTCAGCACCCACGACGCTATAGGTTCTGAATTGCGATTCTATGCGTAAGAATGTATTAGAAAGCTTTAAAGTTTTCTGAACAGTTCGGTTTTGGGGATTCGTAGCCACCACGCATTAGGATTATACTCCCCTGCTATCTAACTTTTGCAATCAAGCTACTCCAGAGTTCTAATGGTGCAAGAGCATCACGGTTTATCCAAGGTTTTGTAAATTGTTTTTCAATTAGGAAGATCCACTGCTATTCCGTTTCGGTATTCCTTATCATGAAATATCATTTCTTCAATTTTTTCTGCGACCGTACTAGGATGAAGCATTTTGTGCTTGTTCAATTCATAATATCTTGCGTCGACAGCTTCTTGCATTTTTGTTGCTACTTCTCCAGGAAGTATTGTCATCGCCCTAATATTGTAATTAGCAACTTCCCGCGCTAAACTTTCTGTTAAGCCAATCATTCCAAATTTACTCGCACAATATGCCGATATATCCTCAAATCCTACTTTGCCTGCACCCGAGCTCACATTAATGACAACTCCACAGTTATTTTCAATCATGTGTGGAACGATTGCCTTGCATAATAGGAAAGCTCCCTTTAAGTTAATGTCAAGTGTCCGATCCCATTGCTCTTCAGTAGTATCAACTAGCTTTCTGACATATGTAATTCCAGCATTATTTATCAATACATCAACTCGTCCATAAATTTCCAATGCTTCAGTTACAAGGCTATTTACTTGGGAAGAGACACTTACATCACATTTTCTTCCAAGGATCTTATTGTTACCAAATGATTTAATTTCCTTCACCGTAGAATCTACCTCTTCTTCGGTCCTAGAACAAATGATCAGATTCATTCCTTTCCTGGATAACAAGATAGCAGTCTCCTTTCCTATACCCCGCCCACCTCCTGTTACCAATGCCGTTGTCAGGATACTCATTTTTACCTAATATCGATAAGTCCCTAGCAATTTTAAGTCTTGTTACTTTGAGGTTTATATCTGACTATTTGAATTATACTTTATCCTCTTTCTCCTCCTTCCAATTGCCTCTCGTATTACAACTACGACATATCTTTCGTGCCATGTAACGTTCCATCGTTTCACCATATTCGGGATTGATAATATCTCTATTGCCGCATGAACATATCATGTATTTGCTCAACATGATATTAAAGATCCTTATGAGTATTAACACATTCATTTTTCGATATTGAACGGACAAATGTTTAATATTGTTTTTTATAATATCTGACTAATTGACTTTTAGAATTGGCTTCCATGTTTCTATAGCAGGAGGCATTCAAAACTCAGTTACAAACGCTGTCGACATAGGGTGCACAGCTTTTCAGATATTTACACGTAGTCCTAGGCAATGGCACTCTACGGATCTTGCGGAAACTGATGTAGAACTATTCAAAACCAATCTGAAAATAGTGGAATATCAAAAAATTCTGTTGCTGTGCATATGCCATTTTTGGTTAACCTGTCCGGTCCAGATAGTGAATTGTATGAAAAATCGGTATACTCTTTTACCAATGAATTAATACGGACTTCCAAACTTGGCATTGAATATCTTGTAATAGATTTAGGATCTGATATGGGTCTCGGCAAGGATAATGGTATAAACCAGATTCTAAAAAGCTGTCAAAAGGCAGTTGATGGCTTCAAATCCGCATATCAGAAAAAATTAGATGTTACTGTTTTACTTCAAAACGGTTGGGGAACCAGAAATAACTTAGGAATAAGGCTTGAAAAACTGCGAGAAATTCTTGACAAGTTACCTACAGAGGGATACGGTATTTGTCTAGATACATGTCATGCATTTGTATCAGGATATGACCTCCGAACTACTGATACGTGCCTTAAATTTATTGAAGAATTTGACAAAACAGTTGGACTTGATACCATAAAGTTTATTCATTTAAACGATTCTAAAATGGAGATTGGTTCATATTTTGACAGTCATGAATATATAGGACTTGGAGTTGAAGGATTAAAAACGATAATTAATCACAAATCGTTAAGAGATTTGCCTATGGTGATGCAAATTCCTTATATGTCCATTGAGGATCAATCCGAGAAGCTTAAAGACGTGCGAAAACTTAGAAGTTAAAAAAAAGTAAATTGAGAATCTACGTTGGCAATCATGCAATCAATTAACAATACGTCGGGATGAGTGCTGATAATAGCGCTAGCCACAGTTGATACTAGATGCTATCGGTTCTAAAAGAGGATTCTCATATTATTATCCAAAGGTTTATATCTTGAGGCATTTAGTGGTAATAAAAACCAATTGTTACCAAGGTATATATGCCATGTTGACTAATATGATAGTATGGCATCAAATAGAAAAGAAAAAGACACAGAAACAATCAATATCGCTCTCGACGAAACAAAATCAACAGTTAGAAAGACCACAGATGAAGCAGTAAAGGAAATTCCACGGTTTACAAAGGCCATTAATGAATATCAACAAGAAACTATTCAAGCAACAAAAGACATTGCAGATAGTTTTCTAGAATCTCAAAAAGAGGTTATCCATTCAATGCAATCATTATGGGTTCCTTACATTGAAAATGTACAAAATTCATATTTGTCATATTGGGGTTCTCCACAACGAGTCACAGAGAATTATGCAAGAGCAGTAAGCAACATTGCAGACAATACAATAGCCGCAACAAGATTAGCAAATAACGCACTATTTGCATCAATGGATGCATGGAAAAATACGATACAGCATGCAAGAGACAACTCAAAAGAATTTTCACGACTAAATGCTAACGTAGCAAATACATTCGAAAACGCTGCAAGAGACAACCTAAGAGATTTTTCGAGAGAAAGACGAGAATAAGCGCAGCATTGTTAAGATTAATAAAAATTAATCTAGCCACGCTTAATTTTTTTTATAATAATATAATCCAATACTTTAATTTCTTTGACATCCCTTTAGCCTATGATAATTTACCTTAAATCTATCTCCAATCATCTATTGCATAGACGTTGTCAATATGATACCCTGAATCGTTATTTTTAGTCATCATAACGCCTTGGAATTCAGTCCTGAACCCCATGGAAATCATTTTCCTGTAGGCCGCCAAGTTGCCTAAATTTACTCCAGCAACAAGTTCGGATAGTCTCTGGGAGGCCGCAAAATGTTCACAGTACTTAATAAGGTCATTAAAATTATCAGATTCGGACCTGTTCCCACTTGCAGTAACCGAACCAAACTTTACATAGCATGAATTGCTTCCAGCCTCGGTTTTTGGTCCACAGTGACAGACGGCTAGACCTACTAACTTGTTACTTTTGTTATCAGTCAAGAGAATTGTATCTCCAAGTTTCTGATTTGCCACAGACTGTATTTCAATCTTGAGATCTAACCCATCATATATCGAATCTGTTAGAGAAGAACAATTGTCAAGAACCTCTGATGCTTGCTCTTTTTGGATGTCAGAATATTTTGTCCAACTTATGTTATCTTGGCCCTCTTTCTCTGCGTACTCTGGCTTGACAGGTTTTGACATAACTGCGGTAAGAAACCTAGGCCAAAAGTCGTACTTTTGGTAAAGGTGGATATGTTTAGGACTGTGAGAGAAAGTGAACAGGCCAATGTGTTTAGTTTTTAGTTCTTTAAAGATTGCCATTGTCTCATGTAACAAACGTTTTGCAATGCCTTTGTCCCAATAGTCAGGATGGATTGTGAGTGGCCCAAATATTCCTACACTGCCCCAATTTGCGATAAAGTTTGATCCAACGAAATTTCCGTCAATTTCTGCGGCTAAGGCCAATGTAGGGTCGGCTCTGAATCGCGTACGGACGTAGTCCTTATCGCCGAAGAAACTCCTAGGGATCTCTAACTCAAGAAATGTGTCAAACGATAGTCTAAGTATCCTGTCCGCTTCCTCCAAATCCGCTTCATCCATGTAACGAATCTTCGGCTCCATCGGTAAATAATGTGATTACGTCTACTAAATATTAATGGAGCGATACGACGACAGAAGGGAAAAAATCAATGACGAGATCGCTCCAAGAAAAAGCACATCTGAACATTCATTGAAATTTGCGTTAGACTATGCCAAAAATAAGCTCGATGCGGATAGTCTTATGATTGACACGAGAAATTTTCAATTCTAAAAAAATATCTCAAATCCTTTGAAATCGCAAAATGGAACTATCAATATTGCGGGCCCATCGGTACCCACGATGCTATCGGTTCTAAAATTGGACTCTTGTTCGTTTGAGTAAGTTCTATATATCTAAGAAATACTTCCGACTCTAATTTCCTTCTAATTGTTCGTACATCGCTTAGCAATCTATGTATATTATTTTCTAAACTGTATAATTTCGATTTTGCATCAGGATAATCCTACACCATATTGGTGAAAAGTGTATATTACGTTCTCTTCGAACAAATATCAAATCAAAAAACCTTCTTGGACAATAAGTTAGCCATTTGCCTGCCAATATCGCATCCGCCTTCCGTTACTAATGCTGTATTCAAATTACTATTAATTGAATTAACACATTATCAACTCTAGGTAAATTAATATGTATTTGTTCATTAGCGTATTTCTTCTTTCGCAGCTTTTTCCATTTCTTCGGGGGCGACGTCTTTCTTATGGGTCGCGATCGACCAAATATGTCCAAATGGATCTCGTAATTGTCCCCATCTGTCTCCCCAGTACGCGTCTGTCATATGCACAATGACATTTGATCCTTCAGAAACTGCTCTTTCAAAGGTTTGATCGGCATCATCCACATACAGATAAAGTGAGACGGAACTTTTACCAACTGTTAGCGGAGATAGAGAGTCCATATCGGGAAACTCGTCTGATAGAATCAATTTCGAATCACCAATAGTGAGCTCCGCATACATGACGCTCTTGTTATCGGGGGCTTGGTTGCGATAATTTTCCTTTGCTCCAAAGACTTTGGTGTAAAATTCTATTGCTTTATTGGCATCTTTAACAACTAGACAAGGTGTCAAATTATGAAAGCCCTGCCTTAAAGAGTTAAGCTTATAGCTCATAATAGTAAAATTGCCAAATAACATTAAAAGAGTTCTAGTTTTTCAACCGAGTCCCCCTTAACCTATTTGACTACCACTGACATTCAGGAGAGCGTCCGAAACGCCAAATTAAATAATCATGTAATATGATTAGATATATTGGATAGCGAACAAGAAATTGAAAAAATGGCCCAGAAACTGGCCAAGGACCAGGACTGGTCTAAGCTAAAGGCACTCACTATCTTGCGAGGTAGATATGAAAGCGAAAAGAGATTAGAAGAAGCTGTTATTGTGAAGAGGATTATTGACAGGGAGAAATCCAAACCAGAACAGGTCGGCGAAGGATTTCATAATGAATCCTGATTAATTTCTACGAATCTTTAATAAGTAAAAGTCAAATATGGTTGAAAAAGTTAGATTATTTGGGTCAGTCGTCTTCTTCTTTTTCTTCAATTTCTGTTTTTTCTATCGTGTCCCCAAATTCATCTTTCTTTTCGATTTTTGTTTCCTTTTTCTTATCGTCTCCCATGTCAATATAATGCACAACATAACTTAAAAGGGCAAAGTGTGGAAAGAATAAACAATAGAAACAGGAGCGAACAATGCAAATGATTTCGTTTACAGTATTTACAGTATTCCACTAACAGAAAAAACCCTCCTATCAGTAGTTATGATATCGTTTTGTGTTAGGAGGAGAGGATCTTACCAAGGTATACGATAACAATGAAAAATTTGATACTCAAAACGATAAATGGATACTACCAGAACCCATGCTAATAAGAATTAAAGATTGTAAATATTCATTTTCGATAAAGGTTATTGGGCTTTTAGAATCCTTAATAATTATCAAGCGTATAATTATATAACTGAAACTTTTGGACAAAACAAATTCAGAGGATATACCCGGGAAACCACTTGTTACAAAAACTTCCGATTACAAAGGTTCCTATGCTGCTCTGGTAAATGAAGGGTTCCGTGCAGGTCAAAGAATAGCAAAAATTTCAGTTATAACTCTCGTAAGTATAGGAATTGCAGAGTTGCTTACGGGATACTTCAGTGGGAGCGTGGTAGCTACCGCTGATGGAATTGATTCAATGTCAGATGCCATGATATCTTTTATAGTATTGATAGGCTTGAGGTTTGCCACGCGACCCGCTGATAGAAAGTTTCAATTCGGTTACCATAAAGTAGAGAGTTTTGCTGCAATGGTTGCCTCGATTGGAATGATTGCCATAGGGGCCTTTATTGCATACCATTCTTATGAGGGATTTGTCCATCCAAGAGAAATTCAACATCCGTTACTTACTATGATAATACTTGGTATCGCTGGGGGAATCTCCTTACACAGGGCATTCCAAATGCGACACATTGCAAATAAATACAACTTACTATCACTAAAAACAGATGCTAAAAATTCGATTAAGGACGGATCAGCATCGGTATTGGGTTTCTTGAGTGTATTGATAGCAACGCAGTTTGGATTCCTGCAGGCTGACGCTATAGGTGGAATGATAATTGCAGGATTCATATTCTCGGTGGCATATGTTTCGCTTAAACAATCTACTTTGATATTAGTTGATGCGTGGTACAATCCTGCAAGTGCAGGTTATATGAAAAAACTCGTGGAGCAAAAGTTCGAAGGAGACGCTATTGTAAGATCAGTCAAGTTACGCCAAACAGGTATCATTTCGCGGGCTGAAATTCATCTTGACATGGATGGCGATAAATCCCTAAATGAGGTAGAAATTATGTTACTGAACACCGAGAAGCTAATTAAATCCAAGATGCCCAGCATGGACGTAGTTTTGGTTATTCCTCATGCACGAAGAGTTACAAAAAATAAAAGGTAATTTATTCAAAATACCATAGTGACTGGACTAGATATCCAATGATTGTTTTACTTCATTCATTCGGTTATATAGTTCAACTTGTTCTCTCTTTTGATGCAGGCATCAGTGGGGGATAAGTTTTTCTCTTCCTAAGATAGTTGTTCTTTTCACGTCAGGATGGATTGATTTTCTGGAAGTAATTTATTGCAGTTATCTTTACGGTAACATACAAGATGCCAACGGTTTCTATTCCACAAAATTTACAGGTTAAGAATTTAGATTTAGGTTTGATAATATGACTCCGGGCACTCGGTGAATGGCTAGAAGGATTTACAGAACCTTGCAGTCAGTGTGGTAGCTAAATATATAATGAGTCTTTGCTATGAATTTGAAAAGTGGACAATGATAACATCTGCTCTAATTTCGGCTAGTTTGGTCACAGGCCTTATTATTGTATAATTAAAATAATGTGAATCGAAATTAATCTTTATTATCCAGGCAAAGAATTTGACCTTGAGAATAAAAGAGGATAATAACAAGAAATGACCCTAAAGTGCAGTCACGTTAACTGTTATGCAGATGCTAAATGGATAGCCGTTATTGATGAAAATACCCGAAGTGAAAAGTATCTCACAACTAGCGGTACGTATTATTATTGTGATAAACACAAGGATGTAGTAGCCAAATCGACATCTGCACATTTAGTGCAGTGGAATGGAGGAGAATAATATGAAGTGTTTGATCTTACTTAGTGCTGCTGTTGCCACTCACACCCTGTTTTATTTCTCCAGTTATATTGGCAAAAACCTCTGCGGCTCCAGCTCCTATTTTTTGAGCAGCTTCTCCAGTCTTGTTTAATATTTCACCTCCGACTTCACTAGCGTTTTTTCCGAACTCAGAAGCAGTTTGGTTGGCCGAAGCACTCATGGATGCTGCTAAGCTTGGATCCATTAACTGTCCTCTAATTTCCCCATTAGGAAAGTCTGTCGTATGCACATTTACATACGTCGTACCGTTCTTCATTGCAGTAACCAAATCAGTTATCGCTTTTCCTTTCATGGGTCCGTCCAAGTTAGATGCGGTGACATTTGCTTCTCCTACAGTTCCATTTACTTGTTCAGTCGGCCCTCCCTGAAACAGAGTAAGAATAACGGGGCCGTTCTTTCCAGTCTCTCCAAGATGGATATGAGCTGCATTAACTTTGTCCATGTCCGTAACATTTACCTCATATCCTAACTGATCGTCTGTAATTTTTACCCAGGCTAATCCGGTTGAAGGTGACTCATTGGGCGGAACTTCTTCTTTTCCAGACAACTTGGCGGTGAATTTCTGTTCGGATTCTTGAGCAGCAAGTTGCAATGTTAAAGGTGATGTACCGATTATAAGCATAGATAGAATTCCAATGGCCACAATTCCTATGGTCATTGATTTTGTTTTTATCATTACCAATTAGTATAACCAATATATCTAATAACAGTTCGCTATCTAGGCAGAAAAGATGCATGGTATTTTGTTGTGCTAGTTTTGCTAGTCGTCCTTAGTGCATTTTTTCCAATCTTACAACAATCAACACTTGCTAGTCATGGTACGGAAGTAAATCTCAAATTCAGTGACGCCCAGTTTTTAATATTACCAGAGAAAAATATGTATCAAGTTAAGTTTACTACAACTTGTTCAGTTTCCGACTTGGAGATTGTTGGTA
>DATFBL010000131.1:0-32592 GCA_035253865.1 Nitrososphaeraceae archaeon
TGATTCTTATAATGTGCTACCTGGTGTAGATGGAATAGTACCTGTTGACGTATATGTACCTGGATGTCCACCAAGACCCGAAACTCTAATTCAAGGATGCATGTTGTTACAAGAAAAAATTAAAAGGTCGAAAATAAGATAGCATTATCAAGCGCAGGAAAATAGCTATATCATAGTAACATAACATATTGTATAACATATTGTATGAATGAATTATTGTCTTGAGTCTAAACAAAATGTCTGGCTAGTGCGGGACTAAATGGTATTAAGTCTTGAGTACCAACACAAGATTAATGGATCATTGCGCATGGAAGATGGATCTGGTAAGGAACGCATTGAATCATTATGCAACCATATTAAATAAATCAGTTTTAGAATTCAATATCTTCCAAATTAATATTGAATTTGTAAAGGCGAATTTGATAACGGAATCATATTTTGCAGAAGAATTAATTGAATATATAACAAGGAAGGGGACTGTTCTAGACTTTAAAACTGGAAATACCATCTTCCATTATGGTAAGATAAGGAAAACTATTTTAAGCGCATTGGAATGTTATGTAGAAGGCCTAAAAAATACAATAAAAATAATGACACCGAATTCAGCTGATCCTCACTCAGATTTCCTTTCGATGGAACAGGAGATTAATATGTGCATAAGTGTAATGAATGATATTGAGACTTCATATGGTAATATAGCACCCATTGAAAGTTAAGTCCTAAATTTAGAAATCTCTTGCAATGCAATACTAAATGTCAGTAATATCTATCATTCACAATGGAAAATATGGTAATCAATTTTCCGAAACGACATTACATGTTCTATATTTTTGCATATATGTAATCCCAAAACAAAGTGTATTCACCTTCAGTAAACATCAACCAAAATATGCAGATAAAATTTTGAATGACAGTCCCTCTTCATATGGACCCTTTGATATTGCTTTTAAAATACCCTGCTGGACTGAATCTAATCGTTTCTTATCTGAAATTATATCCTGAGGAATTTCAATATTGATTTCCAATCGGAGTAATAGATCCTTAGTTTTGACCAATGATAAATTAATGAAATTAATACTTAATATGAGCTTCTAGTTTATCACAATCTAGGAAAGATTAAAATAATTGAAATTCCGGGTTAAAGGAAATTTTCTTCAATGTAATAAAATTAACCAGATGACTTGTTTCTATACTCAATGAAATTTGGAGATTGGAATTTTGAAAATAACCAGTTATTGTTTTCCGTTTTCAATTATTTGAACGGGTTCGAATTGTAAAACAAAAATATTACAGTTTTCAATGAATATCATGAATAAAAAGTATTACCAACTAGCACCCGACTTGACTATCTGTAGAATAGTCAATGGTATGTGGCAGGTTGCAGGCGGGCATGGACATATCGATAATGAACTGGCAATGGCAGATATGCAAAGATATCATGATGCGGGATTTACTACTTGGGACCTAGCTGATATCTATGGTCCGGCCGAGAGTTTTATAGGCGAATTTAGACGCAGATTATCACGAGAGAAAGGTAAAGTGGAACTGGACAAGATTCGGGCCTTTACCAAATGGGTACCACAACCAAGCAGAATCACACGTTCCATGACTGATAATAGCGTAGAAGCGGCAATGCGTAGAATGGATGTAAGCTCTTTGGACTTGCTTCAATTTCATTGGTGGGATTACAATAATCCATATTACATGGATGCTTTAAATTATTTATCAGATCTCAAGAACAAGGGGAGTATCAAGCATCTCGGTTTAACAAATTTTGATACTGAACATTTGCAGATAATTACTCAATCAGATCTGATGATTGCATCAAACCAGGTACAATTTTCTATAATTGACAGGAGGCCGGAAGTTAAGATGATACCATTTTGTAGAAAACATAATATCAGCTTGCTTACCTATGGAACACTTTGTGGAGGATTATTGTCTGAAAAATATTTGGGAAAACCAGAACCATCTATTATTGATTTAAATACATTAAGTTTACAAAAATACAAAAAAATGATAGACAGTTGGGGGGATTGGAACTTATTTCAAAGGCTTTTGTTGGTCATGGATAATATTGCAAAGAAACATAACGTAAGTATTTCAAATGTAGCTACTGACTACATTCTTTCCAAAGAAACAGTTGCCGGTGTGATTATTGGCGCTAGGCTCGGCATAGCTGATCACATTGATGAAAACAATAATGTATTCAATTTCAATTTAGATGCGTCGGATCGTGCATCTATTGATGAAATAAGTACGAATTCAAATAATCTTTATGAAATCATCGGAGATTGTGGGCAGGAATACAGATAGACGACCTGATGGTTCCTATAGACAGAAATCAAGTCTATTCTCTTTTTAATGCCACTATTGGTAGTAGCCTTGATGCTTTTAATGCAGGAAACAAACCGGCTAATAAGCTAAGTGCGGTTGAAATTAACCATACCCTCATCATGTCAACGGTAAGAAAAATGGGAGCTATTTGTGAGTTACTCGATCCTCCATCGTTACCACCAAATCCAGCACTCAATACATATGCACCAACAATCCCACCCAGTATTCCACATGTTGCTCCAAAAATTCCAATCATCAATGCCTCCGTCAAAAACAATGCAAGTATGTGTCTACCTTTTGCACCGATTGCTTTCATTGTTCCGATTTCTCGTGTCCTTTCAATGACCGAAGTATACAGGGTTGTAATGATTCCGACTGCACCAACAACTAAAGACACTATTGCTATGCTCAAAAGAAACGCACTTATTCCTCCTGTAAACTCTTGCACAGTTTTAATGATTGCCTTTACTGTTGTTATTCCAATATCGTTACCATAGAGTTTTCTTATTTCTTGTTCTATTGCGTCCACATAAATTCCTGATCTGCCTACCACAATTAGCGAATCAAATTTTCCTGATTTGTGAAATAGTGCGTTCCCTACTTCGGTGTCAATTACTGCTGAATTATCAATATTTGGATTTCCGGTTTGTTTTATTATTCCTCTTACAACAAAACTTTTTGATTCTTGTTCCCTTTTTCCGGTTGTAGGATCCACAAAAGTGTATGTAGCCTTTACGGTTTGAAATAATTTTAAGAATGGAGCAGGCTCACCAGGGGGGTTTGCCAAATCATTTGAAATGATTATGGCCGATGGATCATTTTGCTGTATAGAGGATCCTTCTACAAATTCTATGGTAGGAGAAAGTACTGTTAGTTTTTGAGGATCCATTGAGAATACTTGATACTCTTTTGAATCCCCTTGAGATTCCAAAATCACTTGAGCCTGATATGATGGAATCACATCATCAACGAATGGTAAGGATTTTAATCTGTTTTCTACTGCTGCGTTTAACGTTATTTTTGGAGTCGGCGGTGGACCAACAACTGGTCCTCCTCCGCCTTGTTGCACTTGGGCAGGATTTATGAAAATGATATTGGCCGCTAGATTACTTAGCTGTTTATTGAAAAAACCTCCGAATCCAGCACTGATACCTCCAACAGCGATCATCAAACTGCTACCGACCATTACCATAATTATAGTCAATATAGATTTGGTCTTTCTTTCTTTCAAGGCATCAAAAGACAGAATAAAAATTTCCTTAATGTTCACGATACAGGCACCTCACTATTTTTTCTGAAAATTCTCTTTGAAATTGGAATCTTCACCGCCCAGAATTGATTCAATGTCATCAATGTTACCTTTGTGATTATCATTACCACTGTCTCCTCCCTTACGCACTGACTGCATGTTCTGACCTCCTATATTTTTGTGTGATCTTAATCTTCTAACAATAATTAGAACAATTGCTCCTGCTATAGCTAATATAATTACAATAAGTAATAAATTATTGTTACCAAAAAATTCCTGTCCATTATTAGTTGTGGTGATAGGAGAAATAAATTCTACAGTTCCATTATTAATAACAGAATAACTGTTTCTCAGATCATCACTATATGTTACTTTTAATGATACAGGGTATATTCCAGACGCTGTGTTATTATTTATTGCCAAGGGAATACTAAATGGAAGCGGAGAATTCTCCTCCAAGTCGCCAAGATATTGGGGGAACGTCGAGGCTGGGACCAGATTTGTCTTTTTTTCTGATGTTTGTATGGATGCTGGTAATTGTCCTTCACTTTGATTAGCTGCATTAGATGAAGTCAATATTTCAATTGTAGTGAATAATGCGAGAGTATTTCCTTTATTCAAAATGTTCCCAACTAGGTTTGGGTTACCACCTATGTAATTGATGGCAAGATCATTAATATTTAGAGTGATATCGCCTATAACATTGGCTCCTAAATTAAAAGAATCAGACTTGGCCTGATTATCATCCAAATATTGTATTGATATCTTAAAGGATACTGGACTATTAATCAAAGATTTCGAAGCAAAGACTGTAGTATGAAATTGCTGAGTTGTATGTGGATCTATTGTATTCAAATTCCATTTTGAAGCTCCAATAATCTTTATTGAGCTGGACTCTGAATCAAGGGAGACTACAGCATCCATAATTGGATTATCCTTTGTATTGGTAATGTTGAAATTCAATTCATCCACTCTGCCTGCAATAAGGGAAACTGTGTTCTTATCTGAGGATGTATCAAAACTAGTGTCAATACTAGAGTTATTGTTACTTTCTGCATCGTTTGGCATAAATGAATTGTCTTCTGAAGTGAATTGGCTAACTTGAGTTGTCGGGTATGTTAGATTTTGTCTGTTAGCCCCAAGGTTATCAGTACTAATCAAATCATAATCTCCATTATTTTGGTTAGAATTCTCTGATAAGACAGGCATATTGTTAGCGGTCTTAGTAGTAACCGAAGAGGAAAGCGTCAGTCCAGATTGCGGAGAAGATGGCAGGATGTGAACTCCCATTGATTTGTCTAATGACTTTTTGTAACCATATGCATTATTGTATGATATCCTAAGATCTATGTTTTCAAGTATACTACCTACAGAATTACTGGCAAATATCACGGGATTTATCTGAACACTCTCACCTGCGGGAATTGTTCCTACATTAAATGTTGTGATTCCTGCACTAATTAATGGGATGACAGTAGATTGCTGTACTGTAGTTGAGGAACTATTACCGTTATTACTAGTCGTAGGGATCAGATTGTTATCATCGAATTGATCCTGCTGATTTCTGGATGAAACTTCCACAATAACTCCAGTAGCTGGGGCAGAACCCTCATTCTTAACGAGTGTCTGCACTATATTAGGTTCCCCTGGAACTAAGTTTACGACGTCTGAAACCATCGAATTCTTAGCGGACAACGTCTCATTAACAGAATCTAAGGATTCAGAGGATGAAAAAGATATGGTGTCCAAAATGACCTTTCCGCTAAGCTTAAACGGAATTTTTATCGAGCGGTCCCTCATATTTTCTTCGTCCTTCTCTGCGATATTAAAGTAATCAATGTTCAGAGAAGCAGAATATTCCTTACCCACTTGAGTATCCTTTGAGATATTTACTGGAAAGTATAAGGTAAACGTTTGGCCGGCTTCTACAAGACCATTATAGCTAGCTAACGATGTATCATTATCGATACTTTTTGGAGTTACGTTTGATGAAAACCCTGATGGAAAATCAAGTGAAGCTCTTATACTGGTGACGTCAGAAAAGCCTCGGTTAATTAATACAATAGCCAGTATAGAGTCTCCTTCGCCTGGTTCAACTTCTCGTTTTGTTACTGGTGGTATTTCTTGTGTGGTTGAAGAACCAGATGTAGTTCCAGCGATTACCGATCCCTGAGCAGTTTGATCTGTGAAAAAGGAATCTATAAATCCAAATTTAGTAGGACCCTCATTTTCATCGTCATCATCATCTTCATCGCTAGTTGGTGAACTAACTGCAGGAGCAGTTACAGTATTTGTAATTATAACAGGTGGCTGCGGTTCTTGTTCTGGCGGTTCCTCCTCAGGTGGTTCTTTTGGCGGCTCTTCGTCTATTGGTGGATTTTGCTTTTGATCTGGAGGAGATTCTTCATTTGTTGAATCGTCTTGTTTTGGTGGACCATCTTGTTTTGGTGGATCGTATTGTCCATCTGATTTTTCTGTTGATTCATTGTCTTTACTATTTGAATTCTTTTCGGATGATTTTTCCTCCTCATTACTATCGGAGGAAACCTCATTATCCTTGTTATCATTTTTGACCTCAGAGTCGGCGAATACAAATGAAATAATTGTAGAATATGGATTTAGAATAGTACCGTTTAGAAACAAGCTCACGCATACCAATAAGAGAAGAATCCTTGAGCAATCAGCAGAGCAAATGAAATTATATCGATTGAAGATCATATTCAAGCCCCAAAGTTTTTTACTTCTTTTTCAATTTTTCCATCTATGATATGAATAGACCTATCTGTGTTTGCTGCCAATTCGTGATTGTGGGTTACCATTATTATTGTTCTCTTAAACTTATTTGATAGAAGCTTTAACAATTCAAAAACATCAGCGCCTGTTTTCGTATCCAGATTCCCAGTTGGCTCATCTGCAAGTATGATGGCAGGATTATTCATTAGAGATCTTGCAATTGCCACCCTTTGTTGCTCTCCACCGCTCAAGTTAAAGGGTTTAGATTTTATTTTAGATTTTAATCCCAAGAACTTTAGCAATTTCGTTGCTCTCATCCTTCTTTCAGATTTATTCATTCCTCCTATTATTGCCGGAAATTCTACATTTTTTAGCACATTTGTTCTATTGATTAAATTATAGGATTGAAAAATAAATCCAATGGATTTGTTTCTCAATGTGGCCGCTTGAGAATCGTTCATGGAAAAGACATCAAGCCCGTTGATAAAGACCTGACCAGCGCTTGGCCGTTCTAGTGCGCCTAACATATTTAGTAACGTACTTTTCCCACTTCCCGATGGACCAACAATCGACACGAATTCTCCTTTTCTAACATTAAAAGAAATGTTTGAAACTCCAATTACTCTGCCTGCCTGGGAATCCCAGAATTTAGAAAGATTCCTTACTTCCAAAGCGATCAAGTCACTATTATTCGGTTTAGTTGATTCATCGTTGTCATCTGAGGATTTCATTCAATATTTTGCAAGTAATATTTGGAAATATTAAAGTAAATAGGGCAATAACCCTCTATATATCGGGCATTATTAAAGTAAACATGTCTATAATTAGTCGTAATGAGACATATATTGGATGAAAACTGACCCAATGATTGTGTTGTGTTGGGATTGTTTGAACATCGATCATCTCGTCGCATGAATTTTCTTTTGTGATTTAGGTAATAGGTGTCATTAATTTATATCTTATTTATTTACTTGACCCCTGAATTAGACAACAACCTTTTATAAATGGGTGTTATTGATAACCAGGTTTCATGCAACAGCCTATCTTAGACAAGATTGACCTAAAGATAATTCAAGTTCTTGCTAAGGATTGCAGAGTTTCGTATAGAAATATCGGTTCAGTTGTTGGTCTTACTACAAAAAGCGTTAGAGCAAGAGTCGTCAAAATGGTCTCTAATGGTGTGATTGAGAAATTTTTTGTGTATGTTAATCCTGCAGTACTAGGGTATGGCACCGAATGTATATTGAAAATGCGATTTAATGAGTTAACAGAAAATATCATAGACCGACTTAATCTTTTAGGAGATTTGTTCTTGCATGTTAGACAAATAGGAGGAACCTCTGTATTTTCGTTAGTAGTAAAAACTGGATCTGAAGATAAAATTCCTCTGCTAATCGATTCGTTGAAACCTGCGATCATGCAGAGTATGTTTGTAAGTCGACCCTTTGTCCAGAAGGGACCCAAAGAATTGGACTTTAAAATAATAAAATGTTTGTTACCAAATCCACGTATGCATATATCTGAAATTGCAAAAAAACTTTCGATTTCTGCAAAAACTGTAAGTAGAAGACTAGAAATGATGAAAAATAATAATTTAGTCCAATTTTCAGTATTGGTCAACCCCGCATCTACTAGAGGTTATATACAATTCGTTATAGTGATTTCAGTTAAAGAAACACTATATCAATATATTCTTGATTCAATCTACCGGGAACTTTCAGGAAATCTTCTTCTCCAAGCTCCTGTGACAAGTCCCGATAATTTGATTGTATTGATCATGTTCAGTCAGGATATATTCACGGTAGATTCAATTCTAAGAAAAATAGAGTCTTTTGATGGGGTAAAGACTGCTGAACTTGATATCCTGACGGGTATAACACTATCACATGATTGGATGGTTAATGAAATTGAACGTAGATTGACAGGGACCGAGAAGATAAAGCTCAAAAAATCATTTAAAACTAAATAGAATTAAGAAACAATAAACTGACTCTCATAAAAATATACGTTGGCATCATAAAGTCATTTTAGATTACATTATGAATTTTCTTATTCTTGATTTTGATAATTGTGATATTTAATCAGTAAATTCAATATATGCAAAGGAAACAATTCATTATTTTTTCTATCTTATTTTTCTAGCAATTTCAATGAGCAACGTCAGGATTAGTTTCGTTCATCCAACAATTATAGCATACCTCCAAATCAAGTTGATAAACTTCCTTTTGGTTCTTATTACATACTTCACACAAGTCTTTCATCAATACAATCGAATCATTTAGCATAATATTTCATAGCTATCAACTATTTTTTGTCTCTGTGTCAACGATACAAATCAAATATCATGTTTATGTAATTGAGTTATCTTTGCCCCAACTAACGTAGCAAGAATTAAGATCCAAAACTGAGAATCGTGAATTTATAGAAATTACTTGATTCTTATAGTAGTTATCAAAGCTTGAGTGATGAAACTAGTAATCACAATGCGGAATGATAAATAATGCATGATCTTAACTTGGATGAACAAAAACATAGAAATAAATTGATTAGCTAGAAAGTAACAGTGTAAGAAATCATAAACTATCTTATTAGTATTGAAAAAACTAGCTTTCTATTGGACTTTTTCATGTATCTAATTGCCATTGGTACTAGAATTCTTATCAGTTTCTATCTCCTCACTTTTTAACGGTATCTTTATTACGACTGAATTTGAGTCCTGTACATTGATTTCTTGAGGTTTTGACAAACGCTTTTGTTCAATGACCAGTTCTTCATGGGTAAGTTCTATATTTTGTCTCTTCGTTTGCTTTATTGACTCCTTTATGACACGGGGTTGCAACCTACGTGGATTATTATGTGATCTCGTTGGTTTAGCGGTACCTGAGGCATTGGATAGGTGATCTGATTCCTTTCCGATAACATACAACGATTTTGCGTCAGATTCTGATAAATCGAAAACAATATTGTTGCCATCGAAACTTCTTGCCATTCTTTTAGGTATTTGGAACATTTTTTTCTCATGTACATTATGTGTAACAACATATTCAGATGCAACCTCTTGAATTTCACCCAAATCAAATTCATCGATACTCTTTGCTTTCTTTTTTGCGACTTGATCCCATTGGATGTCTGTTTCCAATCTGCTAATTGTAAAGGCCTTATTGATTATATCAGTTATAATCTCTATAGTAATTTAATAAACGATATTGCATAGTATCTATCGTGATAGAAGACCAAAACAGCGATTTCAGTAAGAAATCAGAAAAAGCGGTTAATCACAGTAAGGCATCTGATGAAAGCTCTGAACAGAAAGAGAAGAATGAAGAAATTGACAAAACAAGGATAATTCCTCCGAAGCTACCGAGAGAATTTATGCACATAGTACGACCAGCCTATTTTGTAAAGGAAAATTCAATTATCTCATTGACTTCGAAACTGGCCAATACTGTAAAAGATACTACGGATGAAACCATTAGTTCCATAAAACAGCTAGCCGGACCATTAGTCGACAATAACGGCAAACCGGATTCAAAACACGTCTCTCTTCCTCCTACCCAGCATCAGAAACTGGTCGATAAGAAGGACATGCATGATATAGTGTCAATTGAGAAAAAATGGATCACGAAAAAAACAAAGATAGAAGTTCCCGTTTGTTATGAGAAAGTTTTTCTCAACGATCAAGAGTTAAGGTTTGGCGTCGAAGAAGCCCTAACCGAAATTAAAGATAGGATTCTTGATGTAGTCTCAGTAGAACATCATAAGGAAAATAGTGCGGAATACAATTGGGTGCCATTGTTTGGTCCTGATTCGGAGATGCAGACAGAATTCCCCCTTTATGCAGAAGAATTAATCATCTCCAAAAGAAAAGTCATGGTAGGTAAAGTTATTATTAGAAAGAGACAGATTACCAAGAAGCACAACGTGGGTGAAAATCAGTAAGGAAACATAGAACTCAAACTACTAAAATCCCAAAAAAGGACTGTAAGGATAAACCATGCATTTGATGTCCTTACTACGTTACTTTATGTATTGTAGTTTGTTAAATTGATCGCAAAGCTTCTCATCATGAACCCGGTTATTACAATATTCGATGATCGATGTGTTTCCACTGCGAAGATCTTGTAGTGATTGGTTCCATAAGGCGTTAAAGTTCTCAATTTTGTATGACTGATTACTGAATTGAATCTGTGAATAAATAAGGTAACCGCCCAAGATTGCGGCCACTCCGATTAATGCAACTATGGTCAACCTACGTGATATTATTCCCCGCCTTAACATTTGCTATCTACATAAGCACCACAAAATATAATATTATTAAAGATTAACGAACATAGAGACTACATATACTAATAAGTTACACAACGGAGACACAAAAAAAAGTAGAATAATAGACCTAAAGTACCGGTACTTGTCATAAAGAGTGGTCCTAGTAGCGATTGCTAAAGAAATGAAACTAGGGCTCCACCTAAGTTGCCTTTTAATGATCCAATGTTAATCTGAACGATCTATCAGATCCCTATCTTTACAATGGAGAATATGATGGCAGGAATATTGGGCTCACCAGACGGTGTA
The DNA here is from genome assembly GCA_035253865.1 of Nitrososphaeraceae archaeon. Lineage (GTDB taxonomy): Archaea > Thermoproteota > Nitrososphaeria > Nitrososphaerales > Nitrososphaeraceae > TA-21. Next base: position 10,892 of record DATFBL010000131.1, read on the forward strand.
GTATTAATAAGACCGCAACCTTGACCGGTAGCAGATACGGACATTATTGTATTGATGGTATCATTCGCACTCAATGGCATAATTGCTTGCGATACGAGGACAATGGTATCATTAACTGTATTGACTGAAGCGCGAGTATTACTATTTGCTACAAATTCACCATTTTGTCTAAGCCACAAGTCAACATTACAAGTGGTATTACCTGAAGTTTTTCCCACCTGACCTGCTGCTACGATTAGGTAGGTTCCAGCTTCATTGACAATCACATCAGCTGCGTTTCTAGTGCTACTGTGTGTAATACCACCATTGATGTAATCGTTAGAGTTCAAATTAACATATACTGGCTTGGTATCAGTTGGTTGAATTGATAAAGTATGCGATAATTGTGCGGCTGGTGTGAGTGCAGCCTCTTGCGCGAAGGCTAGCGGTGCGATTAGTATTCCTAACATAACGGTTAATCCTAAAGCAAACCTGCCTAAGGTAACCACTTTTTCGTTTCTTCTGAATCTCGACATTCCCAAAGCTAAGAAGAACTAGTTTATAAGAGTTATTCAAGACTTGGGGAATGTAGATCAAATACCGTGGGATTCTGCCATTTCGCAAAATAATTTTATGCTTTTTATAATTTCTCACTGTTGCCCCGATAATTTCTTTTTATCAACTCGTTCCCGTTGAAAGTAAACAAATTTCAAAATAACGGAAAATCCCAATTTGCGTCAATTTTAGCTTTTGTCATAGTATCTTGCTCTTTGTTCTAATTTTTTTCTTGAAATTCCAATAAAACTAAAGAATTTCTGCTCTTGTCTTGTATCCATCCTTTTTCTTAAGAGCTCTCATAGAATTTAGAAATAATGTCGTGTTGGTTTAATTCCGTTTCTTCAATTTCACATTCGCTATATTTGTGAAATGCCAGAAAAGCACCAATATCGGTACGGGTCCAGAGGGATTTGAACCCTCGACCAACTGCTCCGCAGGCAGCCATTCTATCCAAACTGAACTATGGGCCCCCGTAATGTCTAATTATAGTTCCTTATATGAACTAGTTGTGTAAATTTTGGTTTAATGTGAGGATTATGAAATAGAATAAATAAAGTGTCAATTGAATTTTCTCAAACAATATATGTAGATAAATATCATAAACAAATATAATCCGATCTAAAATGACCAATTCCTTCCTAGAAGAAATCCAGAACCACATACTCTTATTTGATGGCGCGATGGGAACTGAAATACAGAAACTTAAACCAAGACCAGAAGATTTTCCAAATAATAAAGATGGTTTCAATGACGGACTTGTGTTGTCTAGGCCTGAATGGATAGCAAACATACATAGGAGTTATTTGGAAGCTGGTTCTGATTGCATTGAAACAAATACCTTTGGCAGTAACCAAATAAAACTCCAGGAATATGGATTTGGTGATCAAACCATATCAATAAATAAATCCGCAGCAGAGCTTGCAAATAACGTAGTAAAACAATTTTCAGATGGAAAGAAATTTGTGGTTGGATCAATGGGCCCCACAGGATACTTGCCTAGCTCAAATGATCCTGATCTAGGAAATGTTCCTCTGAACACAATTGTTGATGCTTTCGATTTACAAGCACAGGGACTAATATCAGGAGGCGTCGATGTTCTACTTATAGAAACAAGCCAAGATATCTTGGAAGTTAAACTGGCTATACTTGGATCGGTCAATGCGATGGAAAAAATTGGTAAAAAGGTACCAATAATATCTAATGTAACTTTAGATAAGTACGGCAAGATGCTGCTTGGGACAAACGTCCAGTCAGCTTATACTACCGTAAGTGATATGGGGATATCAGTTTTTGGATTGAATTGCTCCACTGGACCTGCTGAAATGGAATCAAGTATAAGATGGTTAGACGAACAAAATGAATTGCCCCTACTTGTCATGCCAAATGCAGGAATGCCAGTTAACGAAGGCGGTAATGCAGTTTACAAGATGACTTCAAAAGATATGTCTCATCATCTAGGAGACTTCTTGCGAAAATACAAGAGAGTGAGAATGATAGGTGGCTGCTGTGGAACAACCCCAGAACACATAAAAGAACTCAAGAGTATACTAAAATCGTATAACTTATAATTCACAAACAATCAATTGACAATATCACCACTAAATGGACTTAAAACATGTACCCCGAGTAAGTTCAGCGCTAAAGGCTGTAGATTTAGTTCAAATTCCTCCACCTCTAATAATAGGCGAACGTCTAAACACACAGGGTTCAAAAAAAGCAAAGAGGTTAGTATTGTCAGATGATTTTGATGGCCTAATAGATCTTGGTAGAGAACAAGTAAATCATGGTGCGCACTGTATTGATGTCTGTGTAGCAACAACCGAAAGATCCGACGAACTTGGATTTATGAAAAAATTGGTCAAAAGATTAAGCCTGGAGATCGATGCCCCTTTAGTAATTGATTCTACAGACCCTAAAGTGATTACCCATGCAATTAGTCAAATTCCTGGAAGACCAATCATTAATTCAATAAACCTCGAAGGAGATGGCTCTCGTTTCCATTCTCTTGCTCCATTAATGGCAAGATTCGGCATTCCAGCGATTTCCATGTGTATTGGACCAAATGGAATGGCCAAGACATCTGATGAAAAAATTAAGGTAGCCAAGTTACTGTTTGATACAGGAAAGAAATATGGATTAAAGCCATGGCAGTATATTTTTGATGTACTTACTTTCACGTTAGCAACAGGCGAGCAGGAATATGCCAATTCTGCAGTTGAAACCTTGAGGGGCATATCTTTGGTGAAGAAAGAAATACCAGGCTGTTTTACCACCCTTGGATTAAGCAACATAAGCTTTGGCCTTCCACCTAACGCCAGAAAAATAATCAATTCGGTATTCCTGTATCATGCTCTAAAAGCAGGACTTGATACCGTAATTATAAACGCAAAAGACATAATTCCCATAGGTGAGATAAAAGAGGAACAAATCAAGCTTGCAGAGGATCTAATTTTCAATAAACACGCAAATGCACTTTCAGATCTAATTTATTATTTTGAGAATAAGAATGTCATAGTAACTAAGAACGAACAAAGACTGGAAGAAATTAATAAGGATTGGAGTTTTGATAGGCGCTGTTACTATCGTATAGTAAACCGAATAAAGGATGGAATCGAAGCCGACGTAGTCGGTGCAATTGCGAACAAACTTGAGAAAAAATTAAGTGAAAATGTCGAAAATATTCAGAAAGAGGATAATCTAAGAAGGCATCCGGAATTAGCACATGACGCAGCAGTTGAAACTCTTAATGAAGTATTACTTCCGGCAATGAAGGAAGTGGGTGATAAGTTTGGGGCAGGTGAGTTAATTTTGCCATTTGTACTGAAATCAGCAGAATGTATGAAATCTGCAGTATCGGAACTGGAGAAATACCTAATCAAAAAACAAGGAGTAAGCAAGGGTAAACTAGTTCTATGTACTGTTTATGGTGACGTCCATGATATTGGTAAAAATCTAGTAAAAACAATTTTTGTAAATAATGGATATACGGTTTACGATCTTGGTAAACAAGTTCCAATTCAACAAATCATAGATAAGATTAGAGAAGTACAAGCTGACGCGGTTGGTTTGTCTGCTCTACTAGTTTCTACCTCAAAACAAATGCAGTTTTTCATAGAAAAAGCCAGAGAACTTGATCTTAAGATACCTGCTTTATGTGGAGGTGCTGCAATCAATAGTAACTACATTAGTCGAATTGCAAAAGGAGATGAGGTGTACAAGGCCGGAGTATTCTATTGTAAAACAGCCTTTGATGGTCTAAATGTTATGAACAAATTGAAATCTCCAGAAAGAGATAAATTCGTTGAAGAGTGGATTAGCAAAATCACAAAGTTTGATGAAACGAAGACAGCTAGTACTAAAACCGATATAGACTCACCAGTTAACAAGATTATACCCGTATCACCACCAGTCGCACCTCATTTAGATACACCAATAATACTAAAACCTTCAGAAATTGATCTTGAAAAAGTTTGGAGCTATTTGAATAAAAAATCCCTTTTTGTTCTCTCGTGGGGTATAAGAGGAAAATCTGCGTCAAAGATCGGTGATCCAGAATTATTATTAAAACAATGGAAAAAGAAAGTAATAGATGAGGAGCTCTTCTCACCAAGTGTTGTATATTCCTACTTTAAGTGTAACAATCAAGGTAACAACCTTGTTGTTGAATCTAACAAACAAGGTGAAGTTGTTTTTGAATTTCCACGATCTTCAAAACCAAAACATTTGTGCATTACAGATTACTTTGGCAAACAGGATACTGTGGGCTTTCAAGTAGTTTCCGTCGGTCAGAAAACTGTTTCTAAAATTGAAGAGCTAAATTCAACGAATAATTATACAGACGCCTATTATCTTCATGGATTAGCGGTAGAAACAGCTGAAGCGCTTGCCGAATGGGTCCATTACAAAATTAGAGAGGAATTAAATATTGACAAAAACAGGGGTCTTAGATATAGCTGGGGATATCCAAGTTGTCCTGATACCATGCAGCATTATTTAGTATGGAAATTAATTGATCCGACGAAGTGTGGAATAGGGCTTACTTCAGCAGGTCAGATAACTCCTGAATACTCTACTGCTGCCATTGTAGTTCATCACCCTGATGCAGAATATTTTATACTATAGATAAGATAAGATTTTAGAGATAAATGACAATAAACGATTTTATCCTCTCCTGTGCCACAGACGATGTACCAGGTTACTTTACTTATGAAGCTGAAAGTATGCTCATTGTTCAGTCCAAGGAAAGCGCAAAATTAAGTAGGAATGATTTTGACAGGATTGAAGAATTTATGAGTGCATTGATTTCACATGAATCCGTTCATGTCGTGATAGCAAAACTAGTAGATGGTCAGATTTCTGATTCCTTAGATGACATTGAAATTGTTGTAGAGAGAAATGGTAAAAAATACCAAGTCAGTCTAAACAACATGTTCTTTTCAACCGACTTTAGTGGGATTATTACAAACTAAAAAATCTTTGTTACTATTAATTGGTGCATGCAGCCTTTAATGATTTAACGTATTTTCTTAATTTACTTTGTAATTGAATGATACTATCGTCTTTATTGGCATCTATCATCTTGATTATGGCGCTTCCAACTATTACAGCATCAGATCCATAGTCTGAAATGAGTTTTACATGTTGAGGAGTGCTTATTCCAAATCCTACAGAAATATTTTTTTTGTTGGAGCTTAATTTCCTAATGTTCTTAATAGCAGTAAGAGTATACTTATCAAAAGAATTTCTCGTCCCAGTGGTACCATAAACTGAAACTACGTAGACAAAGCCCGTAGAAACAGCCAGTGTTTTTTTAATTCTCAAGTTTGATGTATTTGGTGCTACTAGAAAGATGGATGCTAGTTCAAGATTCTTTGAATATTCTAAATATTTCTTTGATTCATCAATAGTCATATCAGGCAAGATAAATCCATCTGAACCTGCCTCCTTTGCCATCTCCATGAATTTCCTAAATCCATTTTTTTGTAAAATATTAGAATATGTCATAATTACTATCGGAAGATCTGGATATCTTTTTCTCGTCTCTCTTATCAAATTCAGACATATTTGTGGAGTAACTCCCTTCTGTAGCGCCCTGAACGAGGCTTCTTGTATTACTGGTCCGTCCGCGATTGGGTCTGAAAAAGGAATTCCTATTTCAATAATATCAGCTCCCCCTTCAACAATTGAGTAAATTATTTTCTCACAAGCTGCTGGATTAGGATAACCTCCCATAATGTAGCATATGAGACCTTTTTGCTTCTTTGACTTTAATTGGTTGAATTTTTTCTCAATTCTATTGTTCTGCAAATAATACACTTGTTATTACCTGCCAATGTATTTTTTTCTATACTTCATGACTTGATCAATGTCTTTATCTCCTCTACCAGACAGGGTAACAACAATATTTTCATCTCTCTTCATTTTTCTTGCCAACTTCATCGCGTGAGAAACTGCATGGCATGATTCCAATGCCGGTATTATCCCTTCCAGTTTTGAAAGCTTGAAGAATGTATCCAGTGCTTCATTATCATTACAGGTAACATATTTTGCACGTTCCAAATCTTTTAACTGGACATGTTCAGGGCCAACACCCGGATAGTCCAATCCGGCTGAAATACTGTGCGTGTCATTTATCTGCCCAAACTCATCTTGCAATAAATAAGTTCTCATCCCATGTAGAATTCCTTCTGATCCTTCTTTGAGTGTGGCCGAATGCTTCCCTGTTTTGACACCCATTCCGCCTGCTTCAACTCCATATAATGATACATCTTTGTCATCTAGAAATGGAAAGAAAGTACCCATGGCATTACTACCTCCACCTACACAACAAATAAGGGCATCTGGAGATCTTTTAGTATATTTCTTTAACTGATATTTGATTTCCTCACCAATTACACTTTGAAAATCCCTTACCATCATAGGATATGGATGTGGTCCTACTACAGAGCCTATTAGGTAGTATGTGTCTTTGACGTTTGTTATCCAATCACGTAACGCTTCATTTATGGCGTCTTTCAACGTTTTTGTTCCCGAATCTACAGAGTGTACTTTAGCTCCTAATAATTCCATTCTAAATAAATTCAATTTTTGTCGTTCGATATCTATTGATCCCATGTAAATTTCTGCCTTTAATCCAAGAACAGCTGCTGCCATGGCTGTTCCCACTCCATGTTGACCAGCGCCTGTTTCAGCAATAATTCTTTTTTTGCCCATCCTTTTGGCCAAGAGACATTGGCCCAAACAGTTATTGGTTTTGTGTGCTCCCCCATGCAAAAGATCTTCTCTCTTTAGAAAAATCCTTGCGCCACCTACATATTCAGTCAGATTTTTAGCATAAAAAAGCGGAGTAGGCCTACCGGCATAATTCTGGAGATAATAATCAAGTTCCTCCTTGAAGTCTGGATCATTTCTTATTTTTCCGTATGCTTCCTCTAGTTCATTTATGGCAGGAACTAAGGTCTCGGGAATATATTTTCCACCGTATTTTCCAAATTTTCCCTTTATTGGAAACTCTCGAAACTTTGTCATAATGGCACGCTCACAAAAAATACAATGTAAACTCTAAGCATGACATAACTCCTTTATCTTTTCAAAAACGTTTCCAGACTCCATGATACTGGTTCCAACAAGAAATGCATCAACCCCAATTGATCTTAATTTCTTTATCTCATCTGATTTGGATATCCCACTTTCGCTGATAACAATATTGTTTTGTTTATCAAATTTTTGTAGCAGTTCAATAGTAACATTGATATCTACTTCAAGGGTACTCAAATTTCTATTATTAATACCAATGAGCTGTTTTTTGTTATTATTTTTCAACACATCTTTAAATTCATCTTCTGAGTGGACCTCAGTAATCACTTCTAGTCCTTTTTTGATCGCGAAATCTGTAAATTTCTCGAGGCTTCCTTCGGCAAATCCTTTATCAAATATAGCTTTTATCAATAAGATGCAGTCTGCCCCTATTTTTCTTGCTGCATCTATTTGAGCTTCGCTTACAATGATATCTTTCATCAGTAGTGGTACGCTAACACTCTTTCTAATGGAAGCTAGGTTATCAATAGAACCGTCAAACAAGTAAGGTTGAGTAAGAACAGAAATCCCAACAGAACCAGAATTAGTCATTTGTATTGCCAAGTCCTTGGGTTTTATCTTGGATTGATCAAGAATTTTACCTTTTGATGGCGATGAGAATTTTATCTCTGAAATTATTGGAACATAAGGACATGTCAGGATTACTTTTCTAAGAGAAATCACAGTATGACTAGCATAGTCATATTTATCTGCGTCATACACACCCTCATCTACCGCTTTGAAGGAATTATCGGCCAGTGTTTTAAGTCCAGTTTCTCTTGAAAAAAATTTACTCAAAGTCACATCAGAATGTAATCTTATTTTTAATCATATAACTGTATTCTGCCGCATAAGCAATCTAAGTGAGTTCGAACTTTTGTGTCTATTTGTTTACGATTAACCAGTGCATTTGACATCTGCATCGTCTACGATAGTTTCAACATTTCCATTTTCATCAATGGAGGTCACAGGCCGTATCTTAATGAGAGTGTTTACATCACTACCTTTGGAGATAAACGAACCTTTTATTGCTGTGCTAAATGTAGTATCGCCTCCTTCTTGTTCTATAATCCCCTTCTCTTTTTCATGGATATTATATTCAGTTCCCGACGAAACACCAATAGCCTGAATGTTGTGGTATTTCATTTCTGCGGTTGATAGCACATTACCATCAGTCTTTTCTTCAAATGCAAAATTGGCAACTCCTGTGATTATGACCTCCTTGTCTCCGCATGCAGGAATTGTCAATGATTCACTTGGTGTTTCCAATTGGACTTTTTTCCGTAACTAGGCGTTGCAGAATTTACTATGATTAGTGTTGTGGTAATGATTGCCATAGCAAACAAATACACTCAAATCCTTCCCTCCGGTCGCGCATGATTTCCCTCTTAGATCTACTTTATTTAAGAATTTTTGGTGACTAAGCATTACTTGCTCAATCATATCAAATATTTAATTAACAAAAAATGGATAGATGACCACAACTTGCGGCCTCTTCCATGAATGAATCGAGTTTGATAGCTGTTTTTGCAATTGACTTCTGCTCCTTGAACAATAATACTCTATAAAGTATTCAAGAAAATACAAATTTAATTCCATTAATAGATAACTTGATGGATTACTCCTTAAGAATTGCTTTAACTATAAACTGTTGTCAAAATAGAGATTCGTATTTCTCATACCTTGGTCAAATATTTTTACGTGAAACCTATGATTACACTTCATACAAATTAGGATTCCCACTACGGAGAACGTTATTCCGATATCCTTGGAAGTACTGACCGGAGGAACTCCGTGAACCTTGATTCCATCGGGATGCGAATCAGCATCCATTACTTTAATGTTCTTCGAGCCGCATCTTATACAAGAAAATTTAATTGATTTAAAATCTTTTATGATTCGTTCATAGTCTTTCTGTTTAACTGGATATTCTTTCCTCATATTCTTTAGTAATTATTTAGCTTCTTTATTCTCCTCGAACAATCCAATTGTATTACTTTCAGTGTCCTTAAAGAGCAAGGTGTAACCAATTTTAGATATCGCTGTTTTAGGCTGAAAAATTTTTCCGCTGCCGGACTCTATTTTGTCAATATATTGATCCACTGATGAAACATTTATGAAAGGAGTAATCCACTGACCAATCCTTTCACGCTTAGACAACCCTCCATCAATTCCAAGTTCATTTGTTTCACCTGTTTTGATTTCCCAGTATTCCAAGGGGCCGTCCCATTTATTGATCTGCCAACCAAATACTTTGGTGTAAAAGTTTACTGCACGTTCTATGTCATCGGCAGAAAAATCTAGATATGATATTCTCGGCATACTGTTTAACACTTAACATACCTTAAAAGAGTTGGAGTCACAGTACTTACAAACTGTAACAGTGAAATTTGAGCAGAACACCGACGGTATTACTAGATCAGATGTAAATTGAATATGGACAATCTACGATAGTAAATCGTCTAGCTGGTAGCGATTTTGCTCGATAAATACACGAATGTTTTTGAAGAGCTCCTTTAGGTAAATTAATAAATATATTATGATCATGCTATCAATCTACTTGAGAATTGTCAGAAAGTAAGATATTCCTTGATAGGTCAAAGCTGTCAGCAAGATACATACCAAATGAGCTTCACCATAGAGAAAAAGAAATGTCGCTGTTGCTGACGATGTTCAAAGACTCGTACATCAAACCAGATGAATTCTTGTTTTCTACCCCACAAATAATAGGTAGGTCAGGAATAGGAAAAACATCCACAATAATAAAATTTTCAAATTTGTTAGAAAGTGAATTTACAAAAGCTGGATTAACACTCAAGGTTGCATACATAAATCTAAAATTACAGGGTGGGAACAAATATGCAGTTTATCGGTTTCTACTAGAAAAGATTGCTCCGGAATTGCCGTCACAGGGACTTAGTGCAGAAGAGATGTTGAGATATCTTCTCTCATACTTGTATGAAAACAAATTATACACTTTGATTATTTTGGATGAAATAGAATTCCTGTTACGTTCAAACAAAGACAGCGGTATAATCTATGACTTTACTCGTCTGAACGAATTTGATCTGTCCAAGCATTGTAATGTTATCGGTGTGGTATTCATAGCCAGGAGTACAGATTTCCATGATAAAATTGATAGCTCAGAGTTGAGTACTCTGGGAAGAATACCGATAGAATTTTTACCTTATTCAGTAGAGCAAATAAGTGATATTCTAATTACTAGATCTTCAGAATCATTCAATCCTAAAGTTGTAGGAACTGACATAATTGATGAAGTGTCATTAATTACAACATCTTCCCAAGGTGGGGATGTTAGGTATGCGCTTGATCTATTGCTATACTCAGGGAATCTGGCCGAGACAAACGGAAGCGATAGAATAACATTAGAACAAATTCGTAAAGTCCACGGTCATAACAGACCATCAATTACAATGGAGGATTTGAAAGAACTTCCCAAGAGTCATTTGCTTACCCTAATGGCCATACTAAAAGTACAAAGTAAGAGAAAAAAGCAATATGTCGAGCTGAAGGAAATTCGGGCATATGCGCTTGAATTGGCAGAAGAATACAAAGTTAAGAAATTTGAATTCGAGGACTGCATGAACGATCTTTTAGATAGAAAAATAATTGAAATGAAATCACTAAAGGAAATAGGAATGAACATTACGTCATTATTTGAATTAGAACCTTTATTAGAACAGCAGATAAATAAAAAATAATGAATTATGATAGCAAGACCATCATTGAAAATGGAATAGGAACAATAGGAAAAATCAAGATACTAAAAGCCCTGGCTGAAGAAAATAAGATGGTAACTATTTATGTTCTCCATAAAAGAACTGGATTAAAGCGAGAAGATATTAAACGAAATCTTAAGGATCTACGCAGTATTGATTGGATCAAAGAAAAGAAAATGGCAAATACTATGTATCTTCTTAATAAAGACAATGAATATGTGAACGCTATCCTGGGTTTTTTCGCTAACGTAGGATATATTGGACAAGCCTGAAATTAATCTGATACAAAGATTCTAAAGAATTCTAATCTTGTTGCTGGCTTTGACTCGCTTTCAAATTACAGGACAAGATATTCTGAAAACGATTAAAAAGGTGAGAAAATAAACTCTAATGTGCAGTACAGACATAGCAAACCCGGCAGCAAATTTCCCAAGTATATCTTTATCACTGGAGGAGTAATGTCAGGTCTTGGAAAAGGAATAGTTGCTTCTTCTGTTGCAAAGCTATTACAGTTAACCGATTTAAGAGTGACCTGCACAAAGATTGATCCGTATGTAAATTATGATGCAGGGACAATGAATCCTACTGCACATGGAGAAGTATTTGTTACAGATGACGGCGGAGAATGCGATATGGATATGGGAAATTACGAAAGATTTCTTAACACACCCATGACAAAATGGCACAATATTACTACTGGAAGGATCTATTCAGATGTGATAAGGGCCGAAAGAGAAGGCAGGTACCTGGGTCAATGTGTCCAGATAATACCTCATGTAACCGACGTCATAAAAAGCAGTTTAAAGAACCTAGCTAAAGGTTATGATGTCTTAGTTGTAGAATGTGGTGGTACAGTAGGGGACATTGAAAGTCTACCATTTCTAGAATCCTTCAGACAAATGGAATTAGAAGAAGGGGATACTGAAACTCTATTCATACACGTAACGCTTGCTCCAATTTTAGATGTGGTTGGCGAACAAAAAACAAAACCTACACAACACAGTGTTCAGGAACTTCGGAGGATTGGAATTCACCCGTATATACTTGCAGTCCGATGTCAAAAGCCACTGAACAAAGAAGCAAGGCACAAGATTTCTATGTTTGCTAGTATCAGAGAGCAGTGCGTTATTTCAAGCCATGATTGTTCTTCTATTTATGACGTTCCCCAAATATTGAAAGATCAAGGGATTATTGATGTAATCTCTGACAAGCTTGATCTAAAAAACCGTAACATAAGATGGACTAATTGGAAAAAAGTAGCAAATTCATTCTCTAACTTTTCGGGAAATGTAAACATTGGTATTGTTGGCAAATATGTGAATTTGCCAGATAGCTATGTGAGTGTTTATCAAGCGCTATTGCATTCATCGGCAAAACTGGGCAAGAAATTAAGTGTAGAGTGGATTGATTCTGAAAGATTTGAGAATGGTAGTAAAGATGAAGTGAAATTCCTCAACAAGTTTGATGGAATACTTGTCCCTGGAGGATTTGGAGCTAGAGGAAGTGAGGGAATAATTAATTCTATTAATTATGCGAGACAAAAGGATATACCATTTTTAGGAATCTGTTTTGGATTTCAACTTTCGCTAATAGAGTTTGCAAGAAATAAATGCGGAATTGTCGACGCCAGCTCTCAGGAATTTAACCACAATAATAACTCATTGGTAAAATTCATGCCCGAACAGGAGCATGCTGTTGACCTTGGAGGTACGATGAGACTGGGAAAACATGATATAACAATAGTTCCAAAGACGGTGGCCAGTTCCATATACCAAAATAAGAAGATTGGGAGGAGACACAGACACAGGTATGAATTTAATCAGGATTACAGACAGGCCATCGAAGAAAACGGCATGGTGTTGTCAGGACATTCTGATGAAGGAAGAAGGATAGAAATTCTTGAGTTTCCATCAAACAAGTTCTTTTTCGCTGTTCAGTATCATTCGGAATTTAGCAGTATACCAGGCAAACCCGAAGAAGCATTTGAAGCGTTCATAACTTCTTGTATCTAAATCTTATTCGTATTGTATCGTATTAGAGCTTTAGATTTAACTCGTAGGTCTTTTGTCTGGCATCCCGCAAAGATGTCTTTTTCCTGACATATCCGCGTTGAATTAAGTGACTCAATGACAATCTTATAGTTCTCTCTGGGAGCATCGTTCTTTTACTCAGGTCTTTTTGACTCAACTCACCTTCATATTCAAGTGTCTTTAATATCAACTTGGCACTCGGAGGCATATCAAGTAAGTCTTCTGCTAATTTTACCTTTTTAGCGATAATGTCCATAGGTGAATCCTTGATTAATTTCACAAATTTTGCTGGAAATTCGTGTTTTTCACACACAATATTTTTCCTAACAGCTACCCTCTTTCCTCCATCTAGTATTACTTCACAGAGATACCTACAGAGTATATCTTCAATTTCTAATTTATCCGTATTAGGAACTATTAGAGGTCTACGAGTATTGTCCATAGAATTTACAGGAACTATTACAAAGACCTGAGATTTTTGCAAGACCATTGGCCCTCCTGCAGACATACAATAGGCTGTAGATCCAATTGGTGTGGAAATGATTACGCCATCGCTGTTATCATGCCAGAGATCATTCCCATTAATCTTTAAAATATATTCCATAAGAGTAGCACTTTTTCTAGGAAAAAGCGAAATATCGTTTAGAACAGGTTCAACTTCTTTACCATCTACATTAACAGAAAGTCGGCATACATTATCAATTTCGTAATCACCCCTTTTTATCCTGCTTATAGATTTTTTTAAATCAGTCACATCAATTTGTCCCAAGAATCCTGTTGAATCTGATTCATATATTCCCAGGACTGGTACAGAGAATTCCTTTACATCATGTGAATAATCAAGTATTGCCCTATCTCCGCCTGCAGTAATTACCATATCTACATTTGAAGTCGTCATTTTGTCGGATCGTTTTATTACCTCTGAATCAATATTTTCATCGTCTAAAATTTTCTTGATCTTGCCAATTAGACTATCGTCTCTTGAGCCTAAACTTGAGATAGCCACTTTCATTGTAGTTGTTAAAAGTCAGCAGACACTCAGATTTAAACCTGATTTATGATGATATTATTTCAAAATTCATTGTATTGTAATAATATGTAGCGTTTTGTTCAATAGCTGATTTTGAAGGTATCTTCTTAATTCCAACCTCTTTAGTCTGTAAAGCCGCGGTGAGTGCCCCAGCAGCAAAGCAAAATGCCCATACTGAATCTTTTTCTTTTACCATGGTGCAAGCAAAAGATGATGCTACAATATCACCCAATCCTGTGGAATCAGGAGTTTCATGTCTGGGTATGTTTATCCAGTAATGTTTTCCCTCTTCAAGAAGATGAATAACCTGGTCTTGCGTGTATAACACATAATCGATTTCATAAATAGAACGAATTTTTTTCATGCCTTCCATTCCTTGCAGACCATTTGTAAAGCAGGAAATTTCCTGGCTATCTAGCTTTATTCCATTTACTTTGTGGACTGGCATATCCACTTTTTTTCTTATAGAGACTCTTCCTTTCGAATCAACAATTCTTGTGTAACCCTGCGGGTCCAACATGACAAATTGGTTTTCATTGGGGGATGAACCTAAATATTTTAGAATATCAATGGGTACTTCATCAAAAACAGGACTAACTATCCAGCAATTTGCCTTTACATTTTTTATTTCTTCAATATCAATGGCACTACACTTTGATTGCAGAGTCAATTCACGATCATTTTCAAAGTTCTTCAAGACGAACCGAGTTGTTGGAAGATTTGAAGGTTGAAGATTATTGAATGAAGCTCCCTGGTTTTTTAGATATTCAAAATATTCAGGGTCAAGATCATTTCCAAAATGAGTAAAGAGTGTTGTATCAAATCCAAATTTTCTTGCAGTAATACCACAATAGGCTACAGGTCCACCTAGACTCTGACTTGACTTTAGATCTCGTAAGATAATCTCGTCTACGACAATGTTTGAAAGTATAGCAGCCTTCATCGTTGAATATCATCATTAATTCCAATACTTTGATAAATGTTGATATGAGGACATCAGGGCATCAGAAGATTTAAAAGAAGAAGAGATAGTAATTCAGTCGTGCCGAAGAAAAGGACAAGCAGAGGACGAACAAAAGGTGGGAAAGGAAGTTCTGGAACAGTACATTGTAGCCAATGCGGAGCCATGGTACCGAGAGATAAGGCAAAAAAAGTTACCGGCAGAATTACATTGGTAGAACCTACTTTGGCAAAAGAATTGAGAGCTCAGGGAGCTTATATCGCACCGGTTACGGATGTTAAATTCTATTGCGTTTCCTGTGCTGTGCATAGAGGAATAGTTAAAGTTAGATCAGAAATGGAACGTAGAAGGACAGGAAGACTCGGTTAAGACATACAATCCTGTTATATTCTTTTTAAAACATACATAAATCTCTGGATAAAAGAGAAGGCAGAGATCAAGATAATAATTATCACTCCCCACTGAATGGATCCAGTAACTGGAATTAATCCACAAATCGCCAATATAAGTAGTCTTTCGGCTCTTTCCCCAATTCCTATTCCTTTCAACTCTATGCCAAGGGATTCTGCTCTAGCCCTGAGATAGCTCACCAAAATAGAAGTGGATAAAGCAATCATTGCCAATATCGGATTTGACAATCCACCTATTGCTATGGCTATGAAAATTAGAGATTCCGAAACTTTATCAAAATTAGAATCAAGAAATGCACCTCTCGTTGTAGTTTTCTTCATGACACGAGCCACACTTCCATCCACAATATCAAAAAATCCTGAAATCAACAGCATGATACTTCCAATTACTTGCCAGGGAAACTCCAAGCCTTGTTGATTCAAATAATTCGTAAGGCCAAAGAATATAGATGATAGTATAGCAAACGCAAAACCAATCATACTCCAAAAGGTAGGGGATAGACCAAGTGAACCGAAATTATTTCCTATTAGAGTTGTAATAGGAGTTATTTTTTCTCTGAACCTATTTAGCAAGTATCAGGCTATTATCCATCAACCTGACAAATATTCTTTGTTATCCTAATTGTATACAATTATTCAAATTTTACAATGTTGACTTTCTCGGGCCTCAAAATAGTAATTAAATCATATTTGCTCATTTACTTTTATTTCAAGAGACTATTCTGTTAAATTTAGTTTGAAATACAATTGACAGTTTTTTCTATTGGTAATTCTGGTTTTTTTGGTTCTTGTAGATTTTCTACTAATTTCCAGTTGTTGGCAAGCAATACTGCATCAATCTCACAATTGGTAATGACTTTATTTTGATAATTGACTATGGGATTCATTAGATCATGAAAGTTTGAATGTCCTAATCCAAGAGCATGTCCTATCTCGTGTGTTAATACAAGATTTAGAGTATCTTCCGCTATTCTCACTTCATTAAAATTTAAAGAAATTCTTATGTTTACCCTTTTTATGAAACCTTTGTCATTCAGAACGTTAGTAGTTTGACCAACAGTTTGTTCACCCTTAACTTCGAATGAAATTAAAACATCCGCATTTGATGCATTTTGCGCCTCCGAAAAATTCACTTTTCCTAGTTTCAGGGCCCATTGATCAAATGATTTTTTTACTACATCTCCCATCGATAAGTGTTCACTTTTGTTGACATGAAATGTTAATACACCATCTTCAAGACTATACCCCCAGGTACAGCATACCTGTAAAATATTCTGTTCTTCTATTGTGAGGTCATTGAATTCAGAAAAGGACTCGGGATAGGATATTATGGCTACTATCAATAATACGTTGAAAGAAAAAACAAAGTTGTTTGCTCTTTTCAATTATATCAAGTGTTATTTTTCTGCGGCAATCAATCCTAATTAGCAATTGTATTTTTGAACTAAAATAAATTCTAGGCGTAGTTGCCTTTGATAGATGACCTTGCACCACATGCCTCGCATACCAGGAATCCTAGTTTTTTCGCTTTCTCTGTCCTTGTATCAGGACTCTGACAGACTGGACAAATGACGTAATCCTTAACGTACCTTTCCATAAGTGCTCCAAAAGACGATGGTTCCTTTCGACCAAGAAAAATAACTCTTTCTCCGGCAATATAGCCTGCAGATGCAAGTTCCTTATTCAAATAAAGTAACAGTTTTTCAGGCTCTCTCCTTAATGCCTTGGGAAATTCCATAAAATTTCTAAAAATTGTCCTCTGTCCTACCCAAATGATTTGAGGCTTGGGGATCTCAAGTCTTGCTGAATCTTTCTTTGAAGCATTAACTAAATCTCCCTGAATTCTAGACAGGAGAGTTTCGTACGATTTATCCACGTTAACCATACTTAATGCTATGACGAGGGCTTTAATGTTCTTTGTCATGACGGCACCATTATGCTGTGATGAACACATCATAACTGTGTAACTTTAGGTCTTGATTACTTTGTCCATTCACTCATCCACTCGAAGAATGGTATTATTGGATCTTCGTACATCAAATTTGCAGAATTTTTCACATTAAATCCCAGCATAAGCATCCGCCCTTCTAATTGGTCTACCAGCTCTGGAGGAAGATCAGTACCTCTAAGAGGATTGAATAGCTTGAAAAAATAATCTTGTTTATAGTAGACTATATGCCATGCGTAACAATCTGATAGGATAGTTGGGTCTCTTGATATTCTTTTTGTTATATCAGAGCCTATTTTGTTGTCATTTTTGGTATTAGAATCTATCAAGATTTGCATCGATCTCTTGTTGAAATTTTCTCTCAATAATTCTTGGTTCATGCTCATTGGATTACTTGCTAAAACCTTAATCTGTCTTGCAAGTTGCTCCATCGTTTTTCTTGCAATGTCTTTAGCATTGGTAATTTCTAACTCTCCATTGACTTTATGATCTTTACCAAATATGTAAAATGTAGCAATTATTTCATCTTTTTGAGTTATTGGAAGGTTACTCTTACCGTTTATAAAACTTAGAACTCTATTGGGAAAGTCACGCGGAAGAAATATTCCCATGTAGGAATCTGAAATAATCAAGTTTCGTAGTCAGGAGAACTTCGTTATTGGGATATTAAAAAGTAACAGGAAATAATAAAAATATAGGTTTGGAAAAAATGAGGTAAGAATACCTAATGTGCGTGTGGTGGAGGAGCACTACCTTTTGACAATGCTTCATTAAAAGTTCCTGAAGCCTTTTCATGAAATTCAAGTGAGGATTGATCTACTTTTACAGCTTGTGGAGGACAAACCGATACACAGGCCATACACCAAATACAATCATGCTCACGAATTGGATCTGCTTTGTCAGTGTAGTCTTTTCGTTCTTCTTTGACGCTACTACCTGTACCCTTCCATGTCGGCTGATTCTTTGCCTCTGAAGCAGGAACATCAAATTCTGTTCTATACCACTGAAATACCTGCACCGGACATGCTTCAATACATGCACCGTCGGCCACACATGAATCCCAATCGACTGCTACCATAGTACCGCTCACACCAAGAGGTACTATTTGTTCACCCCTTGCGGCATATGCTGCTTTTACTTCTTCGTTTTCTGCAGCTTCAGCAGCTTTTCCTGGACCCCACATGTAATGGAAATGTTCGGCATCTGCTAGTTGTATCTTGCCAGAGACTTGATGATTTTTTGGAAAGTCTGGATCTATAGGCATGTTTATCGTTTTGATCTTTGTCTGAATATTATATAAACCATATGTGTGTTAAAGCCTAAGTTTAGACTATGCCGCTATGACTGAAGAATTCCGATTTTTACGACTTTATGGCTTTTTCAATAGTACTTGCCATCATATCCAAGTCAGTCTCTGTAACAGAGGGATGCACTGGCAATGAAAGGACACTTTTTGAGGCCCACTCTGTTATCTCAAGTCCTCCACTATGAAACTTTGAATAGAATGGAGTTTGGTGAACGGGTGGATCGTAATAAACTGTAGCGCCAATTCCGTTATCGTTTAGAATCTTTCTTGCTTTGTCACGAAATTCATTAAGGGCCACCGTATAAAGATACCAATTGTATTTTGCCCTCTGATTTTCATGGGGCAGAACAATATTTTTATCACCAATTTTATTGCCTAGCCTTTGCCCTAGTTTCTTTGCGTTGGATGCCCTTTTGTCCAACATTGATTGTAATTTTTTCATTTGTGTTTTGGCAATTGCCGCAGAAATTTCGGGTAGTCTCATGTTGAAGCCGACAATTCGTGTGTCATAGCCTTCCACCATACCATGATTTCGAATCATTCGCAGCTTTTCTGCAAACTCGTCGCTACTTGTTGTAATCGCCCCACCCTCACCTGCGGTCATGACTTTGGCTGCATACATGCTAAAACAACCGATTTGACCTATAGTCCCTGTGTGTTTTCCGTCGAATGTAGATCCCAGTGATTGACAGGCATCTTCGATTACTATCAAGGATTTTTTGGTTGCTAATTCCAGAATTTCATCCATATTTGCAGGGTGTCCGTATAAATGAACTGGAATTATCGCTCTTGTCTTATCGGTAATTTTGGACTGCAAATGTTGAGGATTCATGCAGTAAGTATCTTTTTGAATATCCACAAAGACAGGCTTGGCACCCGTACATGCCACTGAATTGGCAGTTGCAACAAAAGTAAATGATGGTATGAGAATCTCATCACCTTCCTTGATACCTGCAGCAAGAATTGAAGCATGCAGTGCGGCAGTTCCAGAATTTACTGCTATCGCATGTTTTACACGCAAGAATTCGGCTAATGATTTTTCAAATTCCTGAACTCTTTTGCCTCCAGAATAAGACGCTGAGGTTAAAATTCCGTCATCTAGTACCTTGAGGATTTCTTGTCGTTCATCTTCGTCTATTTGTGGTTTATTTATTGGTATCATCAACGATTCACTTGACTAATAATGTACGAATATACAAGATAATACGCCATTTATAATTAAAACGTCTCATAGATTTCGGACGCATTTAAACATATAAAAATAAGAAATAGTCCAAGAGATTCAAGCAGATGTGGCAGAGTGGTCTTCTTAAATTTAGATTTAAGAACACAATAATGCGTCGGCCTTGAGCCAGGTCGAAAGAAAGCCGATTCGCCTTCGGGCGAGCAGGAGTTCAAATCTCCTCATCTGCGTTATAAATATCCCATTGACTTCTAATGAATAATAGAATAATGGCAATAATTGATTAATTGATTAATTGATTGTAAATTGAATAGAATTATAAAAAATCAAGTTCAATGCAAGCGCATGGAAAGAGGACAACTAATGAGATATGTTATCCCTTCGGTAATTGTCATAATTGTCAGTATAATTACCATGATATATTCCCCTTCTGAAACCTTGGTGCCATTACCCTCTCCAGTATCAGATTCGGCCAATCTAACAAGTTCAAAGGGAGTAGAAATTATTGCACAGGGATTACAAGCTCCTAGGGCCGTCGATGTTTCTAGTGACGGAAGAATTTTCATTACTGAGAAAAAAGGAAGTATTAGAGTCGTTGAAAATGGTACCCTTTTAGAAGAGCCAGTTGGAGATATTAAAGTTGAAAATATCGGGGATGCGGGATTGCTTGGACTTGAATTGCACCCAAATTTCACTCAGAATCATATGTTCTATGTATATTACACTTATTCAAACAACACCGGACTTTATAATAAAGTCCTGATGCTTCAAGAAAGCAATAACAAGATAATTGATTCAAAGACGATTATTGACGGTATTCCTGGAGGCGAGTATCGTGACGGCGGTCGGATAAAGTTTGGTCCAGACGGGAAACTATATGTTTCAACTGGAGATGCCTCAATTCCAGAATTGTCTCAAGATCCAGACTCTCTTGCTGGAAAAATTCTTCGTGTTAATGAAGATGGAACTATTCCGCAAGACAATCCGTTTTCAAATTCAAGTGTGTATGCATCTGGTTTCAGGAATGCTCAAGGTTTGGCATGGAGTATTGAAAGTGGGGAGCTTTATGTTTCTGATCAAGGAGCAGCTGGCAATGATGAAATAAATCTGGTGATATCAGGAAACAATTATGGATGGCCCAACGAAGAATGCAATAGTAACGGCGAGAACACTGCTCCATTACTATGTTTCAATCCATCACTTGAGCCTTCAGGAATTATCTTTGCATCTTCAGACAAGTTAGGATATAAGCACCATCTGATTGTAGCTACTCTAAAGGGATCCCACTTGAGAGAAATTGACTTTGAAACAGCTAGTCAAAGTACCATTCTTGTTGGTTATGGCCGTATTGCAGATGTTATCGAATCAGGGGATGGATCAATCTTTGTTCTTACCAGTAATACCGATGGAAGGGCATTACCTCAAAAGAATGATGACAAAATATTAAGGCTTACTAGATCATAGTAGTCCTATCAATGACAGAAAAGAAATTCTACCAGATGAGTCTTGAAGAAAGATTATCGTCATTAGCATCAAAAAGCGGTATTGCACAAAATGAAATTTCTACTGTTGTTAATCAACCATTATCCTTTGAAAAAATTGACAAGATGGTAGAAAATGCTATTGGAAGTTTTTCACTGCCTTTTGGCATTGCAATAAATTTTGTAATCAATGGGAAAGAGTATCTTGTTCCTATGGCCATCGAAGAACCCTCCGTCATTGCAGCCGCAAGCCACGCAGCAAAACTTGCCCGATCTAAAGGAGGATTCAAGGCCTCAGCTAAGAGTTCTATGATGAGGGGCCAGATTCAGATAATCAACCTTTCAGATATCAAAAAAACCATGCAAGTAATTTCAAAAAATAAGGAATCCCTGCTCAAACTGGCCAACTCAGTTTCAAAGAATGTAAAGGCAGTGGATTTGAAAACAAGAGTAGTTGATAATGAAATTGATGGTACAAAAATGCTTGCAGCTGAAATTT
>DATFBL010000132.1:0-13167 GCA_035253865.1 Nitrososphaeraceae archaeon
TCGAAAAATTGAGCATAATATTGCAATTTTTTTGTTTGTGCATCTGGATAAAATGCCTTGACCCATCCTCCTCTCTCAAAAGAATCAGAATAACTCCAACCAGAGCAACCTATAAACACTGACAATACAATTTACTGCGCAGCAAATACAATTAAATTTTATTTGTTGTTTTTAGAGAAGGCACTTGTATCGGTATGGGCCGGAAGGGATGCGTGACGATATCAGTACCAAAATGGGATTTCAATCTAGCTTGAGACAACAAGTTGTATCAAACAAATGAACCATTATTAACATACATCTAATCTAATGCTAATTCGATTAGATGTAATCATTTTTCATTAGGACATTGAAATGTTATTAAGAGTTTCTACAACTTTTTTGCCGAGATAATTTTGTATGCCGCCATCTTTAAAATCTTGAGCATTTCTGCAAATGACATCTGATATCGTTTGTCCGACAGCTATTTACCACGGACGATTACTTCCTATAATCCCCATTTAATCATTACGTATATTCTTAACATCATGATTTTCCCTGTCATAACCTTTCTGTCTAAAATTTTTCATTTCAGAATAATGTGAGTGATTTTGATTCGTTATAAGAGGTCCTGATATTGGTCCAACGTTTTTAATTCAGTCGATACTCTATTAAGTACAATGAAAATTACTTATTTCACATTTAGTTGTGACATTATGAATTCAAAATTTTTTATTGAGCGTTATATAAATTAGTATTTAGATTTTTTATTAAGACATAAAAGAGTGATAATCACATACCTTTATAGTCATAAATGCACTTGCGAATTTATACGGTCAATCAAAAATATGTGAAGAATAAACATGGCGACATAGGCGTTTACAAGAAAAAAATTAAAAAATGGATAAAATCCAGTAAACCGTATAAACGACAAAAAAGAGGATTAGAAAAATTGTCAATTTATTCCACCAGATTTGGATTTTTGGACTTGTATAATAGAAAAGAGCAACAAGCGTTGATTTGTCCATCAGGTTATTCCATCAGTCAGTGCTTTAACGTTATGAGGAAATTATGGTGGGCATATCATAAGTCTTGGAATGAGAATAATCTAAAAAGGATTGAAAAATATGCCAAGGCCATCCAGAATGTCCAAAAAGACATGGGTATCAAGACCACATCATTTCCACACTTGGGAATTTACGGAAACCAGTTTATTCTCAATAACAAAGATGGTGAACGGGTGGTGTTTGAAGACCATTCTGCACTAAAAAAGAAACAGGAAGAATATAACATATGGGCTGCTGAGAATGCCAAAAAGGTTCAGCAGGCAGTTCTCAGACCGGACATAGAGAAAGGTGAAAAAATCAAGACAATGCCAGATTTATCGTACAGGATAAAACGGCGTGTGCCTAAAAAAGACCTGATACCAAATGCATTGATACCGGATGAAGAAGAGGGTGAAGAATTAATTACAATGTCAGATGAGATTCCCTTTATTGGCTATGATTCACCCAAGAAGCCAAAGCAACCGGAAAATGGCTACGACTTGTTCTCGGATTGATATTAGCGGATGCCCTAATGTGTTCGGTTGATTTAATCCTAAAAAAACATAACGGCTTTTTTGAAGTTAGTATAAGTCTACACGAGGCTACACAAAGCATTATGTGTTTCTTCTGATTTATTTCTATATCAGAAAAGTTTTATTAATTGATTTATAGTTAATATGCTTTTAATGAGTGCGGGGTCTTGTTGAATTAATCTAGCTTTGGTATGTCCACGCTTCCAAAAAATATGAAAGAAGATTACTAAAAATCGTATGCAACATAACGTATCCAGGGGTCCTAGTATAAGTCTACACTAGTACACCAAACACTGTATTATGGGCTCAGAAAAAGAGCAAATTACTTCTTTCAATAACATTTTGAGGAACTTAGGCAATGAGTGTCAAACGAGGACGGTTGGAACCTTAAATCTAAACTCTAAAGTCTATAAAAAAAATTTTATTCAAAATTTTGATACCGATGAACAATTGATTAGAACAAAAGTAGCCGCTAAGAAAGAAGCGACATTATTATTGCTAATAACCATGACCTAATGACGCTTAAGGTTTTTTCTGCTACACTCGAAGCAATACGCAAATATTCTGCCAACCAAGAATTTATTTCCCTATTGAAGTTCGGTTCAACGAATTATTATTAACATCTTGGATGGAGAATCCTAGAACCCGCTTGGTGAAATTGGGTGAAAATATTGAAACGGAAATATTAGTAAAGATTACAACAAAGTCGATTGTCAATCTCCAGAACTTAATTCTGAGCTATCGGCATCAATGACAAGCTCGATGAATAGTTAGGAGAGCATAATCAAATCCTTGCAGTTTATCCGGTTCGTGGAATGTGTTATCTGGTGTACCTGGCGTATCTGACGTGTTTTAACAAATAAATTTATCCATTTGACATTTCTTGTCTATGACATTTCTATTAGTTACTTCGTTACCAGTAATATCCGTGTGAACTTTTTCTACTTGTCATGACGTCAGATAGGTCAGTTGGGTCAGATAATATCTATCCATTTCAATATAATCGGTTTGCTCTGTATTTTCTTAATGCATGGATGATTGTATGACGCACTTACAACATCTTTGAGTTTATGGTTATCTTCAATTTTCTAAATATAACCAAGACAAGAAGCGACCTGGTCATTTTCTTTTAACTGCTATAGAGTTGAGAGAGAATAATAGAAAAAAATACTAGTAGTAAGTGTTAACATGTTTAGAAAATATTACAAGCAGGTTATTGAAATATGACACTTTAATTTAACGTCTATTGATTAGTTTAGATCTTATGACTAGCTTTTCAAACCAGTGGAATAAGGAGGCTAAAAAGGACACATCTGAAAGGATTAGAGAATCGTTGAGGTCTCAGAAACCTCTTAAACCTACTATGGAGACGGCTAAGAACAGACTAGGGATTCAAACACAAAAATTAGACGTCCTTTTGGAGAAATTAAAATCAAAAGATAGAACCCTTTTTAATCAAATTGTTTCTCATTTACAAAATCATGATAGCCAGCAGAGTAAGATGTTATCAAATGAACTTTCGCAGGTTAGGAGAACAATCAAGACTATTTCACAATTGAAAATGTCCCTGGAACAAGTTCACATGAGACTAGAATCTACTATAGATATCGGAGATGCACTCACTGCATTGAAACCAGCAGTTGGTACTCTTTCCAAAGTAAAAACAGGGATTACTGGATTAATGCCAAATGTTGATTCCGAGCTGGGGGAAATAAATGATGTATTTAGTGATATTATGGTAAACGCCAATAGCACTTCTGACATTGGCTTTGCTCTAAATCCTTCTGGTGGAGACATTAATAACATTCTTGCAGAAGCAAGCATAGTGGCCGAACAAAGGGTTACAGATAATTTTCCAGATGTACCTATGGGTAATTTTAATAGGAATTCTAGAACATCAATTGGAGAAAACACCGAGTAGGTTCTTTTCTAATTCCTTAATTTGTAACTGTCAAGTATACACTGAAGAGAACAAATGATGGAAACAAAATTAGGAAGGTCTCTAAACAGAGGATCCATAATAATTTCCACATTTCAGTCTAGAAAATCTGCAAACAACATAGCAAAAAAAATGGTTTCAAAAAAGCTTTGTGCGTGTGTGAACATTATTAAAATAAATTCATTCTATTACTGGAAAAACAAGGTACAATATGATAACGAATACCTCTGTTTTTTCAAAACTGTATCATCCAACAAACTAAAGAAAGAACTAAAGAAAGTTCACCCTTATGAACTTCCTGAAATTGTTGAGGTCAAAATGGATAGTGTCGACAAAAATTACCTAAGGTGGTTGATTGGTTAGGTATCATTATCTAATCTAATACATACCTATCACGAAACTACCTTATTGCGAATCTGAGAAGTCCTACTATTCCACCCAAGGAAGAAACCCGGAGTCCGATGTCAGTAGAAGCATCTACTCCATATATTTTTGCTCCAACAGCTTCCGTAGAATTCAATAAATCGATGAATTCAACTTCATCTAGTTTTTCTAGAATAGAATTAGAATAAATCAAGCTTTCTATCGATTTATTGTCTACTGCATTTCTCACTTCATTAACTCCTATGGCATATTTAGGCTCGCTTCGGTGGATAAGATAGATTAATTTGTCGAGTAAAGATGATACGATTCCTATCTTACTTGCTTTTAGTAATTCCTTTAGTGATGTAGATCGTAAAGACACAAAAATTCCATCCTCGCCAGCAACATCTATTCCTTCTAACACTATAATTTTATCATCAAATTCTTTAGTAAGGTAGTTGAAAAATCTTCGCTTAGTCTCTCCGGGACCAAATAGTATCAGCAGCTGCTTTTGCGAGTGCAGATTTGTAACACTTCTAATCCCTGTGAGTATTTCCTCAAAGAAACTTTCAATATTTGCATTTATCGTTCTGGAACCTTGGAATCTTTTTCCACTCTGACCAGAATAGATATTCGGTAAAACTTTCACATGGGTACCAGTCACTAATGCGATAGCGGCTTCCTGAATGTCGATTGAAATCAGCAGATAAATTGTATCGTTGCCAGAATTCTTTAGAATATCTGATTGAATTTTCTTCCACTGCTTCTTTTCCAAAATTATCATATCATCTACCTTAATAGATATAGAATGATGAACACCTTTAGGGACTAACTGGTTATCACTATTTAGAATAGTCCCTCCGATCCTTATTCTATCAACCGTACCATCGAATTTAATTGTCTCTATTCTTAGTAATATTCTTATTTTTACTCGTTCGCCTTTGTCAGGTCTCGAAAACTCTGATTTCTGTTTAATGGATCTCGTTGTGTCCGTTATAATGGTATCGTTTATTTCAATAATTCTTCTAAGTGTAAATAGATCATCCAGGTCTTCTGCAATTATTGCCTTAGATTTTTCAGAATGCTTTGAATCACGTACAATCATCTGAACTATTATTCACACATTATTTGTATTATTCCAAACTGTCATGTAGACCCAGAATTCAAGTGCGAGTCGGTATTTATTTCGTTACTACGCTTTGACGATTCAAGATAACTGTTTACCCATTCTTGTGTTATTACTCCTGATTCAACTAGATTCACTAAAGCATTTGGTGATGCCTCTCCAGTCACTTTTCCATTTTTCCTCCTAGTTTGTCTCCATTTAAGATTTGTATTTCCACTTTTTGAAGAATAGATAATACCAAGGACTTCTTTGGCATTTACAAACGTCATCTCACGAATTTTTTTTAGAGTTACCTTATCAGCTGCCTCTATGTATATTGCTCCCGGACCTTCCTCGCGCTCAGGAAATATTTCAAAGTCATGCATATAACTTTCTGTTATAAAGGACCTACATGTACTCACGATAATAAACCTCCTAAAACTTTCCAGAGAACACGCAGCTTCTATTAGGACCAATGTCTTCATAGGATTCGTTGCTATTTATCAAGTTTCTGACATAGACTTAATTCTTCATATCAAAAAAATCAATCCACCTAAATTATTCATGGAGGACAAACTCCTAACTCAAGATCTACTTCATATTGTCTTCAGTAGGGCTTATTCCGTCATTGTTTGTCCTTTTCTATTTGCCTTGTGGAGACTTAAAAATAGATTGTACGAGTAGAGAATAAGAATAATATCAAAGCCTAATCCAATATTATTTTGAAGATGCGTCCGACCATAAATATCTAAAATACTCTTTGGCGAATCCTGCCAAACCGATATGATTGGCCCATATCGCAATTGGCTCTACAGTTCCCTTATCATTTCTTCCACTTCCAAGCAATATCATAACTTGGTTAATATCACCAATAACTCCTCCTCCGAACATGTTGTTCTTAACCCTAACTTCAGCTACCCTCGATATTGTAAGTATGGTTTCCTTACTGGTATTGTCAGATACAAGGACTGCAATTTTTACACCTTTCTCTGATAATGTTCTCAACGTCGCCTGGATGATGCCAACAATGTTCTCCGCACCTTGAGGTAATGCAACAAGTAATTCCTTCTTACAGTTCTGAATAATTTCTTGAACTTTGTTAGCAATATTAAACAATCCCATCACCACCCATATCTCTGGCCTTTCCTTAATTCCAGTTTTCTCATAAATGGGCATCAACTCTCGTATTATCAGCTCGTTGTTAGAATCCATCTTTTTCTCAATCAAAGTTCTAGTTATTTCTGCTGCAGTTTGCGGTGAATTTGGGAAAAATTTCTGTGGTCTAGAACTGTTAGATTCGATCCAACCTCTCTCTTCCAAAGAATTTAGAACCTCGTATATCTTTGAATATGGCACGTTTGATTTCTTACTTATTTCAGAAGCTGCCATTGACCCGTTTTCAAGCAATGAAATGTAGACCTTTATTTCATAACTTCCCAAACCTATCTCTTCCATCGCTTTTTTGGTCTTATCAGATAAACTCATAATAGCGTTAAATCAGGATAACAGAAACATACTATATATTCTAGATGGACTATTTAATCTCGCGACTTTAACCAAACTAATCACCATATTATTAGTTACATTATATTTATATAGGAAATATACAAAGTCGACATGAATACCTAGGTGAAATTAAGTGGAATTAATACAAATATCTAACCGTACCGTAAGTAAAATAAATACAGACAAGAAAACTATACGATTTACTCAGAGTATCTGTCCAGATTGCAACATGATTCTTGACGCTGAAGTTTTTGAAAGAGAAGGTAAAGTCTTCATGACCAAGACCTGTCCTACACACGGCGAATGTGAAGAATTGTACTTTGGTTCGTACAAGATGTACAATAAATTCAGCACGTATTGGATGGATGGCAAGGGTGCACATGCTCCAAACGTAATGGTTGACAAGTGCGCATGCCCGACCAATTGCGGTTTATGCACTAATCACCTTTCGCATTCCGGACTAGCTAACATGATAGTCACCAATAGATGTGATCTGACCTGTTGGTACTGCTTCTTTTATGTTAAGAAGGGATTAGAGGGTGCTTACCTATATGAACCCACTCATGAACAAGTTCGAGCAATGATGAAAACTCTAAAGGCAGAAAAACCAATCGCTGGAAATTCAATCCAAATTACTGGTGGTGAACCAATGTTGAGAGATGACATTGCAGATATCATCAGAATTATGAAAGAAGAAGGAGTTGACCATGTGCAAATGAATACTAATGGTATTAAATTGGCGCTTTCCCCAGAGACAATGCGTCAGGTAAGAAATGCCGGTGTAAGCAATCTCTACTTATCATTTGATGGTGTTACTCCCAGAACTAATCCAAAGAATCACTGGGAAGTTCCTTATGCTCTGGAATCTGCCAGAAAATGTGGAACTACTGTAGTTTTCGTTCCTACCGTAATAAAGTCAATTAATGATCATGAGTTAGGTCCAATCATTAGATATGCTCAAAAACATCTTGATGTTGTTCACGCTGTCAACTTCCAACCTGTTTCATTAACCGGTAGAATGGGCAAGAAAGAGCGAGAAAAATATAGAATTACCATTCCAGACTGTATAGAAAGAATACAAGAGCAAACTAATGGGGAAATTTCAATGGATGATTGGTTCCCAGTTCCATCATGTATGCCACTAACAAATGTAATCGAAGCATTTAGCAAGAAACCAAAATACGAACTCTCAATTCACTTTGCTTGTGGTGCTGGAACTTACGTATTTGAAGATACTCAAACCAAGAAATTAATTCCATTAACATCATTCGTTGATCTTAAAGGTGTTTTGGAATACTTTGAAGAAAAAGCTGAAGAGATAAGATCAGGTGCAAACAGGTATTATGCAATGTTACAAGTAATTAGAAAACTAAATCAATTCGTTGATAGAGACAAACAGCCTCATGGCTTGAATCTTGCAAAGATGTTCTCGAGCATCTTGTTGAAGCGTAATTTTGACTCAGTAGGTTCATGGCATGTTCGTTCTCTGTTCTTAGGAATGATGCACTTCCAGGACAAATATAACGAAGATCTAGAGAGACTTCAGAGATGTGATATTCACTATTTGACACCTGACTTGAGAATTGTTCCATTCTGTGCATTTAATGTAATTCCAGAATGGTACAGAGATAGAATCCAAAAGAAATACAGCATACCAGTTGAAGAATGGGAAAAAGCCCACGGACAAACGCTTGAAGCTGGTTTGTACCGCGGTATCATGAGAAGAGGTAAACCTGAAGCACAAATGGGATGCGCAATGTCTGAGATGCACAAAGCAGCTGCTGAATCAATGGCTAATGAAAATGACGATCACAAGGCCGTTGAATTAAGAAACGGAATGGCCGGCGCCTGATTCTTACTTTCAATCAATTTTTTCTTAATTTTTGCTTTGAAGTAGACTGATATCTTGTAACTTTTGAATTATAGGCTTTTTCTCAGAACAAGATTTAATTGAACGCAGTTGCCACTTTTCTCAATGTCTAATCTGAAATATATTCAACTTGAACCTCAAGGAGAAGTCGCTATACTTCGAATCAATAGGCCTGAAGCACTAAACGCCATGAATACTGACGTCATATCAGAACTTTCTCAAACAGTGGACCAGGTTGGTGCTGACGAAACTATTAAAGTTATAATAATAACGGGGGCTGGTGAAAAATCCTTTTGCGCTGGTGCAGATATTTCATACATGGTCGACATCGATCCAATTACTGCAGAAAAATATGCTTCTTCAGCTCAGTCTGTCTTGAACAAAATCGAGCGTTTGGAAAAGCCAGTGATAGGAGCAATTAACGGATATGCACTGGGAGGCGGCTGCGAACTAGCTATGGTATGCGATATCAGAATAGCCTCCAGCAATGCAAAACTCGGACAGCCTGAAGTAACAATAGGAATTCCACCTGGATGGGGAGGAACACAAAGGTTGATGAGGTTGGTCGGACCTGCAAAGGCCAAAGAATTAGTTTTTACTGGAAGGATGATATCTGCAGAAGAAGCGTTTCAATTGGGTTTGGTAAATAAAATGATTAGCTTGAACCCAGATGATAATTTACCACCTGAAGTTACAACTGACGACAAGGAGAAACAAAAAGAAAGGAACAATCAGGTAGCAAAACTACTTAACAATAAGCTGATGAATGAGTGTATTGCGATGGCAAAACAGATTGCGAAAAATAGTTTCAACGCCGTAAAGGTAAGCAAAATGTTAGTAAATAGAGGTATGGATGCAGATCTAGACACGGGACTCAGGCTGGAAATTTATGGATGGTCCTTGTGTTTTGCACACGAGGATAGGAAAAAGATGATGTCTGATTTTCTTAACAAGAGCAAAAAATAACTTCGGCTATTTTCCACTTTATTTAGAATCAGTGTTTCGCAATGACTCTAGCTTCTCCACTGACCCCACAAACGTATGCATGACTCTTAATTTTGCAATCAGCAAATGCATGTTCCATAGATTTACCTATCTTCGGGGCATCATTGCTTGAATTCGCGAAAGCAATCATTGACGGTCCGGCCCCACTTATAGTTACGGCCAGTGCGCCGGAGCGCAATGCATTTGATTTTATCTTATCATAGCTCGGAATGAAGGTCTTTCTGGCAGGTTCCACTATGATATCATTGATACCACTTGCTAGAAGCTTCGTATTCTGATACTGAAAACCGCTTACCATCATACATGCATTGGCCAAGTTTCTTGTATGATGTTCAATAGATATTGTTTTTGGTATCACGCTTCTCGCTACTTTTGTTTTCTTAGCCGGAGTTACCATTTCAGGAACACAAACTACAAGTATCAAATCTTTAGGGGCATTTATTCGACTAAACTGAAGTTTGGGATATGTTCTTACTATTACGAACCCTCCGAACAGCGAAGCAACAACATTATCATAATGTTTTACTCCAGCGCTGCTGACTTCTCCTTCGGCAGCAAAATCCAACAATTCATTTTCGGACAAATTACATTGAAAAAGTTCGTTAAATGCAGTAACTGCAGCTGCACTGGAAGCAGCACTGCTACCCAATCCCAGTCCTATTGGCACTCCTTTAGCTATTTTAATATCAAGATCATTTTTGATTTTGTATTTTTTAGCCATTTTCATTACTGACAGACTTGCGGTATTCTCTTCCACCACAGACGGTACTTTACTATTATTATTTTCTAATATTATTCTTATTTTGCCACTCTTAGATGCCAACTTGTTAATAGATACAGTATCATAGAAAAGATCGAGTCCTAGTCCAAAGACATCGAACCCCGGACCTAGATTTGCTGTTGATGATGACGCCTTTGCTTTACAAAAAGTCAATGATTCTTTCATTTCTATTTCTAATCTCCTTTTTCTTCTCCAAAGTTTAGGACTCTTGAAAGAGCTGCAGTAAGATTTACCATTCCACTCATTGTTAAACTTGAAACAAGAATAGGGTTTTGCAGCAGTTTATTCTTATGCAAAGCCTGTAAAAGGTCCCTACTCAGAATTGAATGTTCAATGTTTTTTTCGTTATGTAGTGAATCTTCCAGTGAGGATTTAGCAGACCATCGGATAATGTCTTGCAGCCTATCAATTACCAGATCTCTTTTTGTCATCACATCTATCTGTGAAATATTCAATCGAAGTCTTACAGATGTGGCCATTAGAGCAATAGAAATGAAGTTGATAGGTGAAGATGACGCGAGAATTCCATCGAATGTAAATATGTTTATCTTATTGTCGGATTGAAAATTAGAAACAAAATAGGGGCCACTTGCTCTAAATATAAAAAGTTCAATTTGACCAGGAGTATCTGCTATCACAATATCTGGATTCAGATCATAGACTTCCTCTTGTATTTCGTCTAATTTTGTAGCTATCATGTCTGCAGCCATAATGAGCGCACCATTTGGTCCCAAACCATGCTCAGACATTATTTTTTCTATGTCGATGTAATTTCTTACATCTACATTAGGTTCATAAGGCAAAGAAATGACACCTGGGTCAAGATTTAATGAGATCGGATAAAAGTTATTATCTTTATACCACTGAACAAGTTTGGATGTAAGAAGCGATTTTCCAGATCCTGCCGTCCCAGTAACAAAAATAGTTTCCAATCAAGCTTCAAACAAAGAGTGAATATATTAATTCTATTGATTATTATATGACCTTCTATTATTTTGCATTGAGTAGGCTTGAAATGGAGATTAGTTGCAGTTGCTGTGAGCCTTATTCCATTTTTAATACTGTTTACGTTTACGCCCGTTTCTCCAGCTGATGTTTTCTCAGTCGGACCATTGCCATTTCTCCTTTCTGTTTCAGCTGTTATGGTAAGAATCTTGCTACAGGCATATAGGTTTAGGTATTTTATTAAGCATTTCATCGGTCCAAATTATAGCACGACTCTCAAAACTATGAATGCGAGAATTGCCGGAGAATTTGTGACACAAACCACTCCTTCGTTTATTGGTGGTGAAATAGTAAGGATTGCATGGCTGATTAAGAACGGAGTTCCGGCGGGCAAAGCAGCTTGGGTTGCTACCGCAGAAATAATAGCTGATGTTTTTGCAGGTTGCATTTTGGCATTCATAGCAGGAGGTGTGGCAATTTTCGGCGGTGGTTCTTTTATTGGTATTTTAGTTATCTTAGTTGCCATCCCAACTTTTGCTTTTTGGTTTCTTGTCGTTGTAATGTCTGCAAATAGGAACATACAGCTCCCAGAATTTATTGTCAAATTGATAAATAGATTTTTGTCAAAGGATAGATCAGATCGTATAATAAATTCAACAAATATAGCCTTAGCAGATCTTTGCAAGATGAGCAGAGAAAATTTTACTTCATTTCACTCCGTAAAGGTCCTTTCCGTAGGAATGGCAATAACTTTTGTAGCCTTTGCTTTTCAAGGTATTTCATTTTTGGTGCTTGCTGAATCTGTTGGTCAGCATGTTGGATTTTTCCAATCCTTTATGGCCACTTCAGCATCAACTGCGTTATCGACGTTACCTATTACGATTGGTGGATCCGGTCTTGCAGAATTGGGTGTATGGGCGTATATTACGAATATTAGTACTATTCCGAATTTGACTGACGTTCTTAATTCCTCTCAATTGTCTGTAATCATCGCTTGGAGAATTGCTACCTATCATGTGCCTCTTATTGTAATGTGGATTGCTCTTATGAGGATTACAATTGGTAAGGACTCTATAGCAAATCAGATTAAATCTAAGAATTTTGATAAATAGCTAAAATATTAGAAAATGTATGATAATCTATACCAATGAGGATTTGTAATGAATAAATTGAAAGGGAAAATAGTTTTAGTAACAGGTGCGTCATCCGGTATAGGGAGATCGACTGTTTTAGATTTTGCAGAACAACATCTGAAAGCAGTTATTCTTGTTTCTAAAAACAAAGAACGTATGACACAAATTTCATCTGAAATCGCTGATAAATGTGAAACCATGGTATTTTCTTGTGATGTGTCTAACAAAGCCGAAGTATCTAAGATGGCCGAGGACGTGCTTTCAGTCTATGATCACGTTGACATATTGGTAAATAATGCCGGGGTTGGAATGCTGGGAAAAATAGCAGATCAATCAATAGAGGAAATAGAACAAGTTACCAAAACAAATTACCTTGGAATGATATATTGTACTAAGGCATTTCTTAATCCGATGTTAAGAGAAAAAAGTGGACATATCATAAATGTAGCATCCTTGGCAGCCAGCTTTGGAATACCTGGTTTGGCCGCGTACTGTGGGTCAAAATTTGCAATACTTGGATTTTCCGAGTCACTCAAACACGAATTGTACGGTACCGGAATCAGAGTTACTGTGGTAAGCCCTATAGGAGTAAATACAAACTTTTTTCAACATCCATCTTTTGGCAATAAGTTCAAAAATAAGAAACGATTCTATCTGGATCCACGTTCTGTTTCCAAGGCAATTATAAGAGCATCGACATCAAATAGATTGGAAATTGTTGTGCCATTCTACATGCGAGGTGGGATATGGCTAAAGAATACGATACCATTTATTGTAAACCCAGTCGTTGGAGCTTCTTTTAGAAGAATATTAGATAACTGAAACTTATGGTTTATTCGTCGTCGTCTTCGGAAGTACTGGCTGATGATTGCACATCTGATTCAACGTCCATAAGCTGAAGATCTTCCAATTCAAATCTATATATCGCATTCATTTCTAGATTAAACTTTGATTTTAATAACTCG
>DATFBL010000133.1:0-11531 GCA_035253865.1 Nitrososphaeraceae archaeon
TCGTTGTGGGCAGGATACAGTTGATATTAATCCCAGAATCCTTCAATTCTTTGCCCACCGATTCTACAAAACGTATCAGCCCTGCTTTTGATGCGGCATATGCTGAATCCCCTCCTTCGGACTTTTGTCCTGTCCTGGAGGATATATGGACGATATTACCTCCTTTTCCCGATACCATCACGGGGATTACATGCTTGCTTATTAGAAATGCTGACTTTAGATTCAGACTCATCATTGCATCCCATTCTGTTTCACTAAGGCAATTGATGCTTGTACCGCCCAAATATCACCCTACTACGTTAACCAATACATCGATAGTACCAAATTTTTTAACTAATTTCGGTATCGTTTTTAGTAACTGTTCTTCTTGTAGTATATCTAACTCAACCAATTCAACTTTGGAATTTTCTATTTTGAGTTTCTCTGCTTCCTTCTCATTGTGAAAAGACGAAACGGTTACCGCACCAGAGTTTAAAAATTTTTTAACCAGCATCCGTCCGAGAGCACCGGTTCCTCCTGTGATCAACACAACTTTTTTTGAAAAATCATATGTTACATCCATGTCTATTAATAATTCACAATAATATTAGTATATATCGCACCCGACTACCTTCATCAATTGAATTTTAATTAGAATGATTCATTTCCCATTTTTGACAATAATTGGTTCTATTGATAGGGGGATTTGAACTTGTGTGATAAACATACTTAGTTCATATGACGCTCCAATTACAAACCTGTTTGGAAAATTTCTCACATCGGTTAATCATAAATGATTCTCACCGGAGAGAAACAAACCATCATTTAAATAAATCCAAATAGAAAATAGAACGATGCTTTTAACGATACTTTCTGAAGTAATGATTGTGCATTTTCGCTATTTGCACTATATCAATATGTGATGATGTGAAAAAAGGTGACTAAGTATATGGATGACATATGCCAGAAATGTAACAAAAATGAAAAAGAGGCATATCGATTGGACTTCGAGGTATTCTATGAATGTTGGATGGATCAAACTAGTTCTGAAATGTGAATGAATTTATTGAATACAATATCTTGAAGAACGCAAATTGAAAATCTTGACAGATTAGTTATTTCATATAATCATCTAGAATAATTTATCTACCTAGGTAGTTTGATCAAAGTGATTGACGTAACTAAAACTAATTTAGTCTATTGATCAATATTATTTAGAAACGACACTGATGCATCTACAATTATGATTCTCAAGCTGGAGAATCTAACTAGATTTTAAATACTTCATGATTAACTAGGTTACGAATGAACATCAATTTAGTTACTGTAATTTTCAGCCTAGCATTGAGTATTTCGGTCTCAACTGTAGTAGCCAGCGGACAAGGATCAAATTTTCAAGTATTTGCACAAAGTGGAAATGTTACATCTACAACAAGCACAGGAATTATGACTAACGGAACTGAACCAATAGCGGAGAAACTCACAACGACGCCTGGTGAAAAAACCTTCCACATATTTACATCGGAAATAGAAAATGTCAATGAGGATAAATTAGGTGTTGCAGGAGACTCATTTTCCATGAATACAATGCTTGTGAAAAAGGGTGATAAAGTAAATGTGAATTTCTACAATGTGGATGATATCCAAACAGAGAAACATTCATTCACCATAGATGATCCTTATTCAGTCAATATAGACCTAGCATTTTCTCAAAATGGTAACGCAACATTCACGGCAGATCAAGAAGGGGTATTTACGTTCTATTGTGCATACCATCTTCCAGTAATGTCAGGGCAACTTGAAGTAGTGCCTTAGCCCAAACATTTTTCTTTTGTATTCAAGGAAGATGAAAAGATTATTTTATTCGTATAACAGAATTTTTAGTCTTGATGTCTTATGGTTATGTCAATCATTTCTTTTTACTAAGTTCCGATATATTTGGAAGTTTAACAAATAAATAGATTCAAAATTGCTGAATGTTGTCTGCAATTATTTACCAAATTATTTACAATTTCTTGCTGTTCAAATCTGCTCCGAAAAGGATATGTATTAAATTACCTAGTGGACTGGGTGGGAGTTGAACCCACGACCTTTTACTTGCGAAGCAAACATTCTACCACTGAACTACCAGCCCACAAAGTCATGATCTTGTTCCCCGATATAAAATGTCATAGTCGAATATGGTCAACTTGACTGTATTGTAGAATCTACGTCTCTTGTAATAGATAAGTCAGAAAGTCATCATAATCGTCTATTCGTGAGTAGTTCGACTCAGTTTACAATTATTTTTTATATACCATTGATTTTCAAGAATGAACATGGAAAAGGAGGGTAAGGAAATCAAGGATATGACAGATGAAGATTGGAAAAAAAGACTTACACCAGAACAGTATGAGGTGTGCCGTAAGAAGGGTACGGAAATGCCTTTTTCAGGAAAGTACTATTATTCAAAGGACAAAGGAGTCTACAAATGTGTCTGCTGTGGAAATGCATTATTTAAATCAGATACCAAATTTGATTCGGGTACAGGTTGGCCGAGTTTCTATCAGACTATAGAAGAAAATGTAGAATATCTTTCGGATCATAGCTATGGAATGGAAAGAGTTGAGATTAACTGTAAGAAATGCGGATCACATCTGGGACATGTTTTTGATGATGGTCCTCGCCCTACCCACAAGCGCTATTGTATTAATTCTATTTCATTGGATCTGGCTAAAGAGACTTCTGAAAACGAAAGCCAATGAAAGGAATCGATATTAGTATTTTGCAGCTCAAGTACTCTTTCCGAGAGTTTTCATTGTTTCCTTAAATAGCAACACCGCTTCCTTCCCGTAGGCCTGTAAACCATATTGAATCCCATCACTACTAGTCACTTCTACAAAGTAGTGCTCCACACCGTTATCTAGGATTCGCAATTTTTCATGATACCGCGTTATCTTCCCATTCTCTCTGCTACATAACACCGTTAGCCTTTTAGATGCATCCATATTACAACATTGATTTTAGATAGCTGTCAGCATTTTTCCTCATTTGAGGGAAGCATATGCAGATCCCAAATATGCGATTCTCTTTTCTTTTCTTCGCCTTATATTCAGTTTTGATACTATCTGAAGAGTGAGTATTGTTGTTGAAAAACCAACTACATACCATCCTAACATTTCAATAATTCCAAGTGATTCCATAACATAGATTGTTTGTAAATCATATTTAAGACGGACTAAGCTATAGGTATGAATTATTCTAATGCGGTATGATATATCATATTGTTATAATCCCAATGCACAGGCAAGAAAAATCTTTATGAATATATTTCATAATTGCCACTAGGAATAGATAAATGCTACTTTTATTTTTCAGAATACTAAAAGCAAATTGGGTAGGTACCGCGTAACTACTTACGGTAATGAAACTCCACATGCTCTGAGTTGATCTACTACATAATTTACTTCATTGGTATCAATTCTTGTTATAGTGGATTTGGGATTGGTTTTTATAAGTACATTAATTAGTTGTGAAATCAGCTCCGCATCGTAAAATGTTAATGTCTCTGATAATAATTGGGCTATTTTGTCTGTGTCAAGACTATTATTTATCTTCCCACTAAGGATCAAAGAAGCAAATTTTTGTATTGATTCATAGACTCCAATGTTGTATGCAATGAATGCAATCCTTTCGGGTTTCTCAGTTAGAGGATCCATAATACAAGAAGGCTTCCTCAATACTTATGTATCTTTGCAACAGAATTCACTGTCAGACCATCTAATAAGAATCCATTATTTCAGAATAGTTATTTATGGTGCTGTCAATATAGTTATTGGTCTTGTAAATCAGACCGTTTACAATATTTCTATTTATCAAGTCATACAAATTTACTTTCTTATGTTGTATCTGGATTTCTACATCGACTCCTACTTCACAAACCGTACTTTTATCCTTTAGGCAAACGATATTATCTTGCATTAATTTTTTCATATGCCACGAGATGGTGGAGGCTGCCTTCCTAGTGTATTTTATTAGATCCTGTTGAGAGATGGGGCCTCTATCATGCAAAAGTTTTATTATTTCATAGGAGGTTTGATTTCTCAAGAAACCCATAATCCCAGCAATGTCATCTGAAATATTTCGTGGAAATAACCTAGTCATTCTGGATCTTCTTTCCACATTTACAAGTTCCATTTTTTCTAATTTATTGATGTGATATGATAGCACTCCGTTTGATGAGTCAATCATTCTTAATAGTTCCCTATATCGTATTCCAGGATTTTTATCGATACACACCAACAATTTTTGCTGTACCTTAGGCAAAGTATCAAAAATGTACAAATTTGAAGAGTTATGATAAATTGAAGCTAGACTGATTGTCAATTTGCTTTTAACAACCCCAAACCAAACAATGTTAACATTACAAGTATTACTATATGTGGTAACTCTATATTAACAGCCGGTAAGATTACACTATCAAGATTTCCAGTAGAAGACAGCAACATGATTCCCTCTACAATAGCAAGAGTCACAAATCCTAGTGCCATAAGCAACATCCTATTGTTGCTATTTTTCAAGTATGCAAAAATTGAAATCAGTCCAAGAAAAACAGCAATATTCAGACTGACAATATGAATGATAATATGATATATCATCGACTGGTGGGAAACATGAGGCACGATTAAGGGTATAATAAGAGAAGAAACTATAATCGTAGTGAGGGCGAAGATCTTCAGTTTATTGTCGAGCACACTATATCTTCTCTGTGACTGCACGATAATAATGGTGCCTATACCAAATTTAAATTGATTGGTACATCCATAGTGATTGTGCTAGATAGGTGCCCGAGAAGGTGTAAAGGATCAAAAACAATAAACCAGTGATTCTAATTGGAGTGAATTAACGATATTATAGTAATTTAGAATATCTAATTTCTAATTAGAGATATTAATTTTATGTTCTGATTAATTCAATATTGAGTGTTATAATATCATTTGGCTAATCTCAGCGGTGATGTTTGCTACAGTTGTAACCGGAATTGTTTCTGCTGATACGCCAACCCTTTATTGTTATGATGAAGATATGGAGGATTTCATTTATTTTGAAACCCAAGATTCGTGCGAAATTGAGCGAGAAAATGACGTAATGGCAAATAGCAAATATCATGAGTTCACAGAGTAGAAGTGGCCAATAAAAGCAAACTCATCTGTGACAGAAATTGGCATGTACGACCCTTCTAGTGGAAAAAAGGTAATCAGAAAGGTTTGCACGAGTTAAGGAATTCAAGTATAGGTTTATACTTTACTCTTTAGGATAACATGGACTTTCTGCTATTTGATCATGCTTTTGCATCTGTTGGCAATTCCTTTCTGTTCTAAAACAATGGTTACCATCTCCAATTTGATCGTAACAGAAAGAATTACCATTACTAGCATTTACCAGAGAAATAAATAGAGAATCGATGCAAAGCGCGGATATAATTAGCATAATACCAATTAAGTGCGTTATAGATAATAACAACAATCAAAATACCCCTACATCAGTTATTAATCCTTGCATGTTTTATTGCCTCATTTAGATATTTTCATAAAAGCAATATCATGTACCGATTGGTACTTATCCTATGAAAGAAGGAACCAATGCCTATGTGAGATGGATGCACATATGTGAGTAACGCGTACGATTATCATCAGACATCATTAATTTGATATTATGCCAAGTCTCACTTATCAGTAAATTCGATATATTCTTCCATCCACCTTATCAAATACAAGAACAAAAAGATCGCCATTAGGTCCAACTTCTATGTCGGTAATACCTCCGAATCCATGTGCGAAAACGGCGCCTGATAATTCTTCTCGCGTATTAGCCACTTTGTCATTCAAACTCTCACTTAAATTCAAGGATTTCCTATCCTCACTTAAATCAAAGTAATAAATATTACCATATTTTATATCTCCTACTAGGATATCGTTTTCATATTCAGATCCGAACTTATCTGTATTTAAAAATTTTATTGCTGTAGGTGCGACCGAAAAATCCCATGTAAACTCTGGAGCACTGTATTTGCCACTATTTCCAAAATTGACCAACCCTTCAGGATTATCCGATGCAATTCCTTGCTTTCCCAGCGTACTGTTTACGTTCCATATACCATGTATTTTTTTCCATCCACTATTAAAGCCGGGCTCGACTAAATTTATTTCATCCCCATAAGCAGGACCGTTTTCCGTGTCCCATAAGTTTCCCGTAACAGGATCAAAATCAAACCCGAAACTATTTTTGATGCCATAAGCAAAATAAAGATTCAGAGGATCTGTATTATCGATTATCCCGTCGCCCACTGGCTTGCCATCCTGAGTTATTCTTAGAATTCCTGCTCTTCCGTCAGGTTTTTTTGCGCTTTGAATATTCTGGGCCTGGGTTTCATAAACTTGACTTCCATTGAATTCTGTTCTTGTCACATCTCCTATAGCCAAATATATATTCTGATCTGGTCCTACTTTCAAAACTCCCCCGTTATGTCCTGGGCCTGGTTCCCAAGGAAGATCTAGTACAAGTTTCGGGCTCAACAATTTAGAGGCATTTTCATCGAGTTCATATTTGTAAACTCTGTTTCCCAGTATTTCCCCCTTGGTAGTGCCCTTCTCTGTAAAATACAAAAATACATTGGTTTGATTGTTAATCGTATCGTGTGATGCTGCTATACCCAGTAATCCTCTTTCGTCTTTACTTGCGACAGGCGCCGTAACAAGTGGCTGTATCACCTTCGTCCCATTTACTATTCTGACAACCGTACCATCATTCTTTTGAGTAACTAAAATATCGTTTGGACCCAAGAATATCATTGAAGTTGGTGCCCGAAGACCGCTGACATACTGTTCAACTTGCAAATTGGGATCAGTTAATGTCGGGTTAGAATCGGCAACTTTGGCCCTTGCTGCATAAGCAATAGGATCGTAAATAGTTATCAAAAACAGAACACTAGCAGTTGATAAACTGAAAAGGAGCAGAACTACAACAACAATTGGTGAAGGCAAATTTATAATCTACAGAGATCTTTTGACTATTGAATATATAGTTTTTCCAAATTGTGTAGACATTTTATATTGAATTTTTGTGAATTCCCGTTACTGAATGCTTATATTCATGTTTTTTTGATTTAAGGTTTGAATATCCGGTGAATCTGTATGGGAGCTTGTTTTATATCTGCTAAAGTTTTAACGCTTGTAAGTCTAATTTGGTCGGTATTCATTTCAGTAAATTATCTTTATGCTGAATCAAATTACTATAATACTGGTTTGAAAAGCAACTTTACTTCTACTGAAGCCAATAATAAATCAAGTTACAAAGAAATCCCTAACATAAGCAAAAACGTCAGTTCAAAAACTGAAAAAGCCGTTGTTATTATTTTCGATAGAGGAGATAAGACCCAATTTGCAAACGCCAAACCTATTTTAGACAAATATGGATTCAAGGCCTCTTTTTTTATTATTTGTAGTTTCATAAATGATAATATCTATTATAAACTTCAAGATGGAAAGGAGGTTCTACACCAATCTGAAATTGCAATGAGTTGGGATGAGATAAAAACTTTAGACAAGGATGGTCATGACATAGAATCGCATGGTATGCAGCACCGATATCTCCGGAATTTAACTTCAGATGGGTTGGAGTCGGAAGTCAAAGGTTCAAAGGAATGTCTGGAAAACCAAGGTTTTAGTCCAGTTTACTTTCAAATTCCATCAAATAGAGGCGCAGAAAATTCTACAATCCTAAAGACTATATCAGAATACTTTGAGTACGGATTATCAGGCCATTCAAGACTAATGTTCTTAAACTGCGATGGTTGGGTAAATCACGGTTTTAAAACAAAGAGTTACAAATATCAATATGATTGCAATCCTTATACCGACCAGGGTATTCCAACCCGCACCCATAAATATGCAATAAGGGAGTGGTCTCATGACAGATATCATTCTCAATTAAATAATCAGTATCCCAATCTGGCTCCGCATGGAATTCAAATATCGAACATGCTATTTTCTGAATTTGTCAATTTGGTCAATAGCCAAACAGCATACAATGAAAAAGCTGGAAAAATAGTGGCTATTCCAATTTTGGGCTATCACAACATAGATATAGATAATTCTTATGATACGTCTAAGGAACTGTTCGATAGGGAGATGAAATACCTATATGACAATGACTTTGAGGTCTTAAGGTTAACGGACTTGGGTTATAATGAAAAGGAACATCATTTTTACATTAAATAAACCGTGTCAGTTCATACCTCGCAAGATCATAGAAAAGATTTTATTTTTATCGTAATTATGTCATTTCCTAGATATGGCTAAAATTCGACTTTTGATCTTTTTTTTACTCATGACTATTTCAATTACCACAACAATAACCCTCAATGGATTTTCACAAACAATTACCAACAATAAGACCAATAATTTTCCTACTTTATCAGGCGGAGTAGAAAACAAAATTAGTAATGTAACAATAATTGATGCTGTTGGTGATATAGAATGTTCTAGTAAATTACATGATCGCATTAAGGATGATAATCCCACGTTGTTTATTGCTTTAGGTGATCTATGTTATA
This sequence comes from Nitrososphaeraceae archaeon, assembly GCA_035253865.1. Lineage (GTDB taxonomy): Archaea > Thermoproteota > Nitrososphaeria > Nitrososphaerales > Nitrososphaeraceae > TA-21. The sequence continues at coordinate 8,573 of DATFBL010000133.1, forward strand.
AGCGAGATTTAACCAATTTTACCTTAACATATAGTGATTTCAAAAATGCTGATAAATTAGCCTGTGTAATAGGTAATCATGACTCAGAAGAAAATGGCGATCTAAAAGTATTAACACAAGCACTGAGGTATTGTGGTGATCACTGGTATCGTAAACTTGCAAATAATTCTACTTTAATTATTGGTTTAAACACAAATGGAAATATTACTATACAATCTGATTGGGGGCGTTTTTTAGTGACAAATTCCAGTTTCATGAATGGAATCAAAAATGTCATGTTGGTGGCTCATAAACCTGCACATACTCCACCCGGGTCGGATCATGATCCAGAGAATCTGACAGTGCAAATGTTCTCCACAATTATTGGCAATATTACAAAGAACGTTCAGGTCTTTGAGATTGCAGCGCACAATCACTTAATGGCGGAGTCTAGTAATGGCAAATGGTTTATCTCTGGAGCAGGAGGAAGGAACCTTTATGATTTTACTGCACATCCTGATTGGTCTTTTATAAACAACAAAGATCATGGGTACCTACAAATTAAAATAAATAATACAGATGGTAAAGTATTAAGCACTGATTTCTATAGTCTTGATGGAAGATTATTAAAATAATCACTACATATTGTATAGTTTAAGAAATGACAGATCTATTATAAAAAAATTGAATAGTATAGGGCCCACAAGTGTTCAGGTCGTATGGCCATGACAAATCTTATTCTGCCAAATTTGCGATATTATACTTGAGCTGGGAGACACTCCTTGCATACATAAAGGCACTTAAGACAATTATAATAAGAATAGCTGGCGCAATAAAATTCTGATAACTTATACTCAACTGGCCATTTGATGTAACTTGATCGGAAATATCATATGATTTCTGCATCGACTGCGCAGTCATAGGTCCTGCCTGTGGTTCTATCATCCCAATGGAGTTTCCTCGTTGTTCTGCGAACCATACATTCCCATTTGAATCTGAGGTAAGCCATTGTACAAATGGTGCGGAAGTTTCAAGCGTTACCTCTCTAACCTTTGATTTTTGAGTATCCAATACCGCAATCTTGTTTATTGTATGTTCAGCTACCCACAGATTGCCATATTTATCAAATGCCATTCCAAATGGCAAACCCGATTCATTAATTATTGGCAAGTCAGTAAATGTTCTTGTCAGAGGATCAAAAGAAGTTACTCTATGCCCGTCATGTTGTGAGATGTATATTTGACCTGTTGATTTATCAATTAACAAAGCAGTAGGACTCTGTAATGATTGATTATCGCCAGGTGAGTACTCATTTATAGAATAATTATTAGCAGGATCAATTTTGACTAACTTTCCGGCCTCGTCAGTGATCCATATTAGGTTATTCATAGGATCTGAGACAATCGCAAATGGGCGTCCTTCATTCTCACTGATAGGCAATTTGAGAGTTACATTCCCAATTTGTGGATCAAAAATCATAACCTCTCCCGATGCTGGTGAAGTTATCCAAATTTTATCACTTGAATCAATTGTAATTCCTGATGGGGTAACATAGCCTGGAAATGCAAATTGCTTGTTGATGTTTGTAGATGGATCATAGTTCCCTATAGTCTTTGTTAGTGGATCTAGATACCACAGATTATTCTTTGAATCCAGTGCCATTAATGTTACAATACTGGTTCCATTTATTTTGTGCTCGACATAATTTCCGCTGTTTATGTCAAATGCGAAAATTCTACCGCTTCCAATAATGGTATCACCAAACCAAATAACATTTCTGTTTTTGTCATAAAGAGGATATAATGGTTGAATAGTAGAATTTGCAATCGGATAATCAGTTACGTTTAGTATTAACCCGTCAAAGTTAGGTTTTACCAGCAAGTTAGTGAACAAGGCCACTATACTGGACATATTTTGTTTAATTGGAATTCCCTGCACTTCCATTTCCCAGATGCCAGGAATACCAAACGATGCATTAGTGGTGAATATCCCTGTTGATTGTTTTTCAAGGTCTACGGTTATGGGACCAATTGACTTTTCGATTTGTCGATATTTTATAGCTGCAGATTGCACATCAATTGGTTTATCATTCATATCCAAGAACGAAATCTTGAAATTATTACTTCCAACTTCGAATGGATTTATCGTCATAACAACCTGTGTGTTATTATCGACAAACCGAGTTGATTCATAATGTTGTATTAGATTTGATTCTGAGGTTCCTAGCTGGGATTGATTCTGTACTTCTTCACTTGCGGGTATTCCAGTATTTACCAAGAGTCCAACACTAACAAGTAATGCAATTCCAATTATTGATTCAATTACAAGAGCGTTTCTAAAGTTAGCAACTGTGTACGTAGCTTTTCTTTCAATTTGTGATTCTTCCGGTGGAGTAGAATTTCCGGGTTTACTACTTACAATTGGAGATACTTTCAACAAATTGATAACCCGATTATAAATAAGTACAGTGCTATAGCCTCCTAAAATTACCATCAATCCTGCAAGGAACAGTTTTATCATCAAAAACGTACCATACAATGAACCAACAACCAAACTCAAATTATCTTCAAGAACGTACAATAGAAATGGACCTGTAACAATTAATACTCCCAATAATGTTACTATCAAAGAGGAATACCTAGGGATCATGACGGATAATGTAGATAACTTGTAACGCCAGTCCATTTTAGACTTGCTTAATTTTGGAATAAAAATAAACGCAAGATAAAATGTGCCACCTATCCATATTGAGGCCGTTAAATTATGTACAAAGTCCATAATTATGGGGGCTATTTGTTGACTTGAGGCACCATGTCCAATCATACTTGTGGTAGCCAATAACGCTATACCAATTATTAAAAGGCCAAAGCTTTCCAATTTAGAGAACATGTGACATTCATTTTTCCTAAATTCTCTGTATTCACATAAGGATATACCAAATATAATAAAAGATATTACTGATCTTTCTACCAATACAGTA
>DATFBL010000134.1:0-17710 GCA_035253865.1 Nitrososphaeraceae archaeon
GCTGTAATGCCCTTAAGGAATCAATTACGTAAGGTATCACATTATGGCCATTCAGTGAAAAAAAACCAATGACACCACAATTTTCATGAACCATTAACTATCAATTCTTCCAGATGGATTTAATTAAAATTTACTCCACATAAATTTGTGACTAGATTCCATCCATTGTGCTATTCATTGTGTTATATTTATCAGCCAATTTTTCGATTGATAAATTTATTACTTCTTTACCAGAATTGTGAATATTTAGAGTCAAAGTAGAATCAGTTTCCCCTATTTCGGAGAAACTACATTTTCTTTTTCTCATGAATCTCTTAAGCTTGTCCGGATTACTACTCCCTATCAGGAATCTGGAGTGGCTTTCAGAAAAGAGTAAAAAGTCATTTCGCGTACAGCTATTTGGTATTTTTTTCAAGTCTACACTTATTCCTATATTTCCAAGGATGGCCAGTTCAGCCAATGCCGTTCCAATTCCGCCCTTAGAACAATCGTGTACAAAGTCTATTAGTCCTTTTTCTATCAAATCTAGGACAGCTGATCTATTTTCAAGATCGGATTTCAAACTAACCTTGGGTACTCTTCCATATTGTGCGCGGTCAACTAACTCCAAGTATTCAGACCCACCCAATTCTTCTCTTGTTTGACCTAAAATGAATAACTTATTTCCTGCATTTGGTATATTGTTAGTTATGTGAGTTTGGTCTTTAATAAGTCCAATAGTACCAATCACTGGTGACGGTTTAATTGGCGAATTCATTGTTTCATTATAAAAGCTCACTTTGCCACCAACAACTGGAATTTTCATATAGTTGCAAAAATCTATAATTGCCTTTATCGATTTTATGAAAGTCCAATAGATGTATGGATTCTCAGGGCTTCCGAATTGTAGGTGATCCATGATACCAATGGGTTGCGCTCCAGTACATGCAATATTTCTACATGACTCAGATAAGCATCCTAACATTCCTTGATAAGGATCAAGATAGCACTGTTTAGAATTTCCATCTAATTTAATAGACACAAACTTGTTATTATTTACTCTTATGACGGATGCATTGGCACCCGGTTTTATTATCGTTCTTAATCCAACTTCGTGATCATATTGTTGGTAGACCCAATCTTTATTACCAATATTTGGATTCGCAAGCAATCTTAATAAAATATCGTTGTAACTGTCTGGATTTTTCAATTTGATTTTTGTTTTTAGCTTACCCAAATAATTTGGTCTGTTTGATTTCCATTTAGCAAGGGGAGCGTTAACCATTAGATTACAAGATAAACTAGCGACAGGCTTTCCATTATGAAGAATTTTGAGGCTATCTTGACCATGTACTTTACCAATTAAGGAGAACGTTATACCATATCTGGCGAAAATTTCACTAAATGTTGACATCTTGCTTTTATTTATGACGTATATCATTCTTTCTTGAGACTCTGAAATCATGATCTCATTTGGAGTAATATCAGCCATTTTGGTATGCACAGCAGCCAATTCGACCTCAAATCCTTTATTAACCAGATCGGATAGTTCCGACAGACAGCATGACAATCCTCCTCCTCCAAGATCCTTAGTAGCATTAATGCAATTTTTCTGCGTAGCCTCGATTGTAGCTTCAATCAATAATTTTTCCAAGAAAGGATCAGGAATTTGCACAGCTGACCTATCTTCATCATCAAGTAATTTTGAGGCAAATGATGCTCCCCTGATACCATCCTTTCCCGTGGGATTACCTGCTAGGACTATTAGATCACCTTCGTCTGCATGATTGGATATAATTTGACTTTTTTTACCAAGTCCTATTGCAGCCACATCGACTAAACAATAGTCTTTAAAGGAATTATCAAATTCAATATCGCCTCCTACTGTTGGTATGCCAATACAATTCCCATAATCTGCTATCCCTTTCACAACATTCCTAAACAACCATTTTGACTTTGATGTCTTATTCACCTTGTCAAGTGAGGCGAATCTCAGAGCATCAAGCAGGGCCACAGGTCTGGTTCCCATTGAAATAATGTCCCTTATGACTCCACCTACACCTGTGGCAGCGCCACCATAGGGCTCAACTGCAGATGGATGATTGTGACTTTCAATATGAACAGTTACAACATCATCATCTCCAATATCGAGCACACCTGCATCATATCCTGGCCCGACTATCACCCTTTTACCACGTGATGGTAATGATCTTACATACTTTTTTGACGATTTATATGAACAATGCTCGGACCATTCTGCATCAATCATATCAATTTCCAACAAATTAGGCTTCCTCCCTAATTTTTTTAACAAGTAAATTTCTTCAGATTTAGTTAGCATTCTCCATCATCAATTTAGTTTTTTATATGCGACGACAAAAATTTTATTAATGAACGGAATATCAGACCTGCATTGCTCCTCGTTTGGTTGGGTGACAAAATTGGTTCTGATGCTCGTTCTGGATGTGGCATAAGGCCCATCACATTGCCCTCTTTATTACATATTGCTGCAATCATTTCTGTAGAACCGTTTGGATTTTGATCTTTATATTTGAAAACAATCTGATTGTTTTCTTTCAATTCCTGAAGTACATCATCACCAATGACAAATCGACCTTCACCATGCGCAATTGGGATTGATATCTCATCGTTTATTCTGAACATGTTGGTAAAAGGTGTATTGACATTTAACACTTCCATTTTTAACCACTTGCATGAAAATTTTAGTTTGACGTTTTTCACCAAGGCGCCAGGCAATAGTCCGGCTTCAACTAGAATTTGAAAACCATTGCAAATGCCAAGAATTGGTAAACCCTCCTGCGCTTTTTTCTTTATTGCTTCTACTATTGGACTTTGAGCTGCTATTACTCCTGCTCGCAGCCTGTCCCCGTATGAAAACCCGCCTGGTAAAATCAGTGCATCGTAATCATCAATTGATTCTTTTGTATGCCAAATATACTGAGCATTTATTCCCATAACATCATTTAAAACATGATGTACATCCCGATCACAATTACTTCCTGGAAAAACTACTATTCCGGTCCTCACCTAAAATCTATCCTAGCTGTTTCTTACTAGTAATTTTAATTTATTTGTAAGGTAGAACATATATTCAAGCTGGACTGGAAAAATATGACAACTAAAATGCGATTTTGATGCTTCAGACTTAAGTTTTTATCTTGATGATTATTTAGAATGGATATTGAACGACAGAGTTCAGGATATAATGACAAAAAATGTCATTTCAATCGATGAAGGAATCACTGCTCATGAGGCAGCAAAAATCATGACTGAAAAACGAATAAGCTCACTAATAGTTGAAAGAGAAAACGTTCCTGTCGGGATAATCACTGAAAAGGACTTTGTAAAGAAAATATGTACAAAGGATCTAGTATCTTCCACAGTTAAAGTAGATACAATAATGTCAAAGATACAGACATACGCCAGCCCAGATACTCCTGTGGAGGTAGCAGTACAAAGAATGGTCAATCATAAAATACGGAGGTTGCCCATAGTTTCAGACGGGAAAGTGGTTGGTATTGTAACGGTTACCGACCTCGCAAGACAACTTAGAACTATATTGCTGGTCGATGGTATATTGTCAGAGGAAACTTAAGTATAAAAGTTAAAGGAAATATCTGTAGGCAAAACATAATAATTACAGAGGTACTCTCTTCAGGGTATGAAAAAATTCCTCGCGTTTTCTATAACTCTGATTTCAGTTGTAATTCTCTTACAAAATAATTTGCTCTATGCGCAGCCAGCATTAAAAGATTCCAACCTGCAGATTGAATCTATTGTTAGTGGCCTTGCATCTCCAACAAGTATGTTATTCCTAGATGAAACTAATATTCTGGTTTTAGAGAAAGATGGAAATGTTAGATTAGTAAGTAATGGAATGCTTCAAGGTCAGCCATTGGTATCTCTAAGTGTTGATAATAAGAATGAACGGGGATTATTGGGAGTAGAAAGAATTGCTGAAAGTATATTTATTTATGCGACTGTTAGAGATGGCGAGGTAATAAATAGGATTTACAAGTATTCACTTGGACCTGGGGCAGACCTAACAAATGAGGAAGTGTTTATGGATCTTCCAGGAACCCCTGCAACCAATCATCAAGGCGGAAAATTAGCCGTCAGTAACGATGGATATCTTTATTCAGTAACCGGAGAGTTGCAGAGGAATGGAAAAGATCAGAATATTGTAGATGGACCTGATCCAGATTTTAGCGGAGCAATTTTAAAGACAAACCCAAATGATGGTTCAGCTGCGCCTAACAATCCTTTCCAAGGTGACAATCCCAGCGACCCGATAAATTGGTATCAGGCTTATGGTATAAGAAATAGTTTCGGGCTTGGTGTCGATCCAGTGAGCGGAACTTTGTGGGATACGGAAAATGGTGAAAAGTCGCATGATGAAATAAACTTGGTAAGTCCAGGATTTAATAGTGGATGGAAACTTGTAATGGGACCGATTTCAGACAGCGGTGTATCGGAAAGTGATTTAGTGACCATTCCAAATTCAAACTACAAGGATCCTATTCTGAGCTTTGTCGACTCCTTTGGAATTACTGATATTGAATTCTTAAACTCAGATAAGTTAGGCACTGAATATTCTAATAATGCATTTGTAGGCGATCTGGCATACGGGAATTTGTATAGATTTGAATTAAATGAAGAAAGAACGGATTTTAATTTAGATGCTCCGGGACTAGATGATCGTGTTGTCGATAATGATGAAGAACTTGATTCTATATTATTTGGGCAAGGTTTCGCAGGCATAACTGACATAAAGACTGGACCAGATGGATTGCTTTATGTGCTTTCCTTTGGTGATGGCACAATATACCGAATAAGTTGAAAGTCTGGATTTTATTTCTATGAGGCGAATAAAACTCTTAGACACTATTTCATAACTGTTACCAATTATCTGCTATCAATTTGAAAGATTCTAATGTTCTGACCGGCAATAATCGCATTCAGTATTTTTCTACCACCTTCTGATCTCTTATCTATCTTGATTCTTGATTTCTTTCCCACCTGATTTGCGCAAATGAATTCGTCATCAATATATAGATTAACTTTGTTACCAATTGTTTTTTCATCTAGATTGATAACAACACCATTACCAGATTCGTTTATTTCAAAATTTATTTCCTTGCCAAGAGTAGCAGTTTTCATCTCCACATCTATTCTCACACCTAGCATCTCTTCAAGTTCACTTATGGTTGTTCCACCCTTTCCAATAATCCTGGGAATAGTATCTTTTTGGACTTTGATCCTAATTCTATTATTTGAGATTATGGATATCTCCGGATTGGGATCAAACCGGCGAATAACATCTCTTATTTTTGATTCTGCAAGCTTATAGATGTTGTTTTGATTTGCCTCAGCTTCTGGGTCTACAGGAACTATGACATTTTCTTCACCGAATGTATAAATTTCGTATTCCGTTTGACCAGTGGAAAAGTCTTTGACTTCTACAACTGGCCTCGCAAGATCCGCTTCTGTCATTTTATAAGGTACTTTGACTGTAAGCGAAATTTCATAAACTTTCTTTACCATTCCTGCATCCATGAAAATGATGGTATCAAGAATTTGTGGTATCATTCCAAGTTCGATTCTTCCGATGAATCGTTGTACTGCATCCAACGGTTTACTTGCATGGATAACACCTATCATACCAACCCCTGCCAACTTCATGTCAGAAAAAACTTGAAAATCTCTATACCGTCTTATCTCATCAAATATGGTATAGTCGGGACGCACAAGTAGCAAGATATCTACTGCATTTTCAAAACTTCCTTCAAGCGGCCCATATTGAGTTACCTCTTTGGGTACCTGTAGATCTCTAGGTGATTCAAACGTCTTTACTATCTTATTCTGAGAAACATAAAATTCGGCTAGACTGCTTGCAAGTGTACTTTTGCCTGATCCAGGCGGTCCTGCGATTAATACACCTTCAACATCTGATGTCAACCGAGTCAATAATTTTTCACTCAATCCATAATCTTCTAATGTCAATTTTGCTATTGGTTTAACAATTGTAATTTCTTGTCCACTTGAAAAGGGCTCTTTGGTTATAGCAATTCTGTATTTACCTAACTGAATAACAATTGCTCCATCCTTATTTATTTCCATGAATCCTTTTTTTGATCGAGAATGTTCTAAAATTTCTTTAGTTATATCATAGATTTCTCCTGCTGATAGTTTATTTTCTTCCAATCGAACTAGCTTTAGGTTACCTGGCACTCCCTTTTTTGCAAAAGGAAAAGTGTCCTCCTTTAAGTGAATACTCATGGTGTCATTATCAAAATATTTTTCAAATCGTAGTTTTGATTCTTCTTTAAAAGAACTGATATGTATTGATTTTATGCCGTGTGCTTCAGATACTAAATGTTGAATATAGTCACATGTAATTAGAGTAGCGCCGTTATCAAGAGCAATGTCTTTGATTATGGCATCAATTCTTCCATGTTTGGCTAGTCTGATTTCCTCAATTGTAGGTCTAGTTCCACTAAATTCAAGACTTATTTTTTTAGCCTCACAATGGTCCCTTATTTTTTTTATTTCAAGCAGACCCTCTATACCATGAGATTTATTCGTCGATGCCTGTGCTTGGAGCTCATCCAGTACCGCTATTGGGATGATAATTTTTGCATCTGATCGAATCTTATCATCTATGATTTCTGGAACCTTCCCTTCGATTATCACACTGGTATCTAAGACGAATTTATCGGTCATTTGGTTAGACTATAACTTATGGATTAATTTGCTTTTTTATAAAATGGAAACAAATAATGTAACTGTCCTTGCATTTTGTTATTGTTTTACCATTCATCAACATATAATATTGTTTGATTATTTCCACCATCTGATTGTGAGATAATACTCAATATCGTGTTGCTAATTTTGTCTTGATTAGGTTCTCGACCTTCTATATTTCCACCAAGGAGCAAGTACTGTCTTATGTCAGATTTTATGACGTCACGCAATTCCTGATTAACAGTTGCATTGAAGGGTCTTAGTGCACCCCTAAAGATTTCTGATCTTGCTCGAACAACACCAGTTATTTTGTCTCCAATCGGAGAATCCGGCCCAACTATAATTATTGATCCAGTTGATCCCTTAAACAAGGCGGGTTGGCTAACTGCACCTTTTGGTGCCATATGAGTTGCAGATTCTCTTGTTATTAATGCAGGTACAAGCAAATAGTCCTCTACTAATTGATCCCATTGCTTCCTGTCAAGTGATCTTAATTCATCATTATAATCGTGCTCGCCAGTCAATAAAACTACTCCATCGATTGCAGAGAATTTTTCTAAAATTACATCAAAGATTTTCCTCACAGAATCCTCCTCTGAAAGATTTACAGAATGGGCATGAAACTCTTTGAAATAACTCAAGTCCTTGGCGTCTCTTGTGAGAATTACCAACTGTTTGATACTTTTTACAAGAGAATTTGCTATGATTTTTGCTCGGCTGAGATCTTTTTCTGTCGACGAATTTACTACAAGCGTGATCACTTTATTTGAGATATCAACACCAACTTGATGAATGGATGTACCTATTATCGGGCGTGTTGGGTAAAATACTCTGTCATTTGGGATCACCCTACCATTCAATAGCTTGCTCATTTTTTCAGATGATAGATTGAGAACCATATCTGCTACTTGGTCCTGTGAAAGAAATTCTCTGTCAACTATCATTTTCTTTGTGTTCAATTGTATCTTTTCAGCGATTTCTTGAGTCTTTGACAAAATTTCCTTAAGAGTTGAGGTTAGTTTTACTTTATCGGATTGATCTTTTGTTCTCTCGCCAAGTACTTCTTGAAGAACCAATTCCATCTCTTTGTCAATGAGTGTTTGGTCCTCTCCCAAAACATTCAAGAGTCGATGTAATATTTTTTCTATTTCTACAGATGACAATCCCGGAAAGCCTCCTATTCGAAGGAATTCTGCGGCTGCCTTTGGATAGACTGTCTTGTAGATTCGGTCCGAATGAACTGGCCCAGGATTTGTCGCAACGGACTGAATCCCATTAGGTACTAATTCCCATGCAAATGCTTCGGCCAACCTATTCTTTGCCCCTTGTGCGCTTGTATAAGGAGTCCTGAATCTGTATGGTCTTTGCTCATACTTGTTTTCTTCGGTAAAAAAGGTAGAAATTGTAATAACTTTGGAATCTTTTCGCATATTCTCAATGCACTTTAGAGTAGTCCAAAATGTGCCTGTTAGATGAATCATGACGCATTCCTTAAATTCACTAAAATTAGAATTCGTAAACAGCTTCACAGGTCCAGATACTCCTGCGTTATTTACAAGAATATCAATCGGTCCAATTTCCTTTGCTATAGTAGAGACCATATTTGTTATTGATATTTCATCAGAGACATCAACCCCGGGGAAAATCCGAATTTTTCCCTTGTTTCCAGTGTTGTCCATGATCTTTTGCAATTCAGAACTTGTTAGTTCCAAAGGTTCCTTTCTCCTTCCAAGTAAAATTATGCTTGCGCCGTTTTCAGCAAATTTCTTTGCAATAGCTTGGCCAATTCCTGTTCCACTGCCCGTGACTACTACAACTTTATCAGTAAACTTAGAATCATCCAATTATGAGTCCATCTCCTTTACGCATAAGTTGAAGGCATATCAAATACACTATTAAATATAGCGAGAAGGTCGAACTTGAAACTGAAGAAATTGAAAATTTCATAAAATTTAGGAATGATCGTTATTCAAATAATTTAATTAGAAGTGGGAAAATATCAAAAGCATGAATGAAGAGCATTCCGCAGACAAAAGTAGCTCTCACGAAGTCGAAGAACCTGAAACCATAAAGATAGAAAATCTGAACGAAACTTTTGCTTCCATGATGAATCAGGTCGGTATGAATGTCGAGGCGGTTCCTGTCGGTACGTTAAGTTTGGAAAGTGAAGAATACTATAACAACGATATTGGATCTAATCCACGATTTATTACTAATAGGGGCTGCATAAGAATCAAAGACAAAGACGTAAGCATGATTCAGATTATTCAGAAATATTGATCACTATGTACTGCACACCGGATCACAATTTTAAATTGATTATTTCTTCGTAGCAGTGTTAACTTCATTCTCTTCTTTTGGGTCGAGTCAAATTGTCTATAGTTAATACTGGCATTCAGGCCCTCCACCAATCGAAACTGAGAAAGTATACCTTCCTAGGTTTCATCGATGTAATTGCCAAAATAAATTGCTTCTTCACAGTTGTAGCTAACCTTCCAGCTAGAACAATCCCTGTAGCTGTGATGTCTTGCTGATTGTCCACTACTTGGACCAGATACGGGGCATGATCAATTCCTGGACCATGCTCATATACAGCAAAATCACAACCAAACTTGATGCCAGGTGAAACGATGTAACCTTTGTCTCTTAGTTTCTTGAACACCAAATATTTAATGTCAAAATCCACATACTGGTTTCTGCAAATCTCTTTCATTTCTTTTAAAATAATTGGTTTTCCACTTACATTATTTACTGCAAGTAATTTCGACTCTACCAAGTAGCATCCTTCAATCAAATCTAAGATAAGGGGTGTTTCAAAATCAATTCCTTTTGGTTTATAGATACCAAGGGGTTTTCCATAATATCCCAGAGAGAATATGGACCTAGAGTCATCAATGTCCCATATGATTATTCTGCTCTCTACGAGAGTGCCAGAAAAAGTGCCCATCACATACTCAGAGCAAGTATTGTGAGCGAATCAGATGCGGCCTGACATCTGTCTGCCATCCCCTCGATTCCTTCTACTGCATCTTTGACTAAAAGAAGATCCTTCGTATTTGGAATTTCATTTAGTGCCTTTATGACCACTTTTCTGTAAGAATTGTCTACCTTTCGTTCAATATTCTGCACTTCTTGTGCAAGTTCGATAGTGCTAGAAGGATTGATGCTCAGTGCTCGTGCCATTTCATTTAACTTGAAAATTGCTTCAACAACCATATTGATTAGTTCACCAATGTCTTCATCGAATTTGCCTTTCTTTAAAGTGGAAATCTTGATATTCGAAAGCCTAAATGCTATGCCTGTAATATATCCAGCTATATCGTCAATAATGTAGGCTGTTCTAAGAACATCTTCTCTATACACCATTAGGCTTCCGGTATCAGAGATTTCCCTAGTCATCTTTCTTCTTAGATTTTCCACCTCTTCACCAGCATTTTTCATCCTATCAAGCGACAGCTCAGTCTCATTATTTGCACCCTTTATTATAGAATCAGTTAATGAGGACAAATCTCTGGCTGCATTTAAAATATGAGTAATCTCGTCATGCAAAACGGCTAATGTCTTTCTTTTAGCCTGTACTTCTAACTCCCCGTTGTACATATACTGATTAGAAACGTTCAGACATTTTTAATCCTTTTCAAATCTTTCAAACAGTATTTCAGGGTAAAGACTAATGCTACGACAATGTGTTAGTGGTCAAAAATACTGGAGTAGTCCTCTGATTCTAACTTGTTCTGTTAGCCCAGGTCATAACAGTAAAGGTGCTAACTGCGGATCCGATCATTCCTGCTATTAATGCTCCTATTACGGCTTGATCAACAAATTTCGGCATTGACGTCGTAAACCATTCTGCAATCCCTGGAAGTGAAAGGTATCCTGCGAAACCAACTCCAAAGCCTATCAACCAGAATATAAAAACTGCAAATCCTCTAGACAGTTACTTTCATCTCCATGCAGTTTATTTTTATGAATGCAATGAGCCGTTGGTAATTCATGAGTAAATTCTGTAGAAAATGTATTAAATTGTGAATGTCAAAAAATGTGCATTTTGTGCATCGTTGATTTAGTACAAGTATTCAAGAGCAGAGAAATTTGAGAACATGAATAACAGGCGAAATAAAAAATGAATTCTGATCAGGAAGATTCAAACTTATTTAACCGGATATTTTAGATACTAGAGTAGTTGAGACTGATATTGTTAGGGTTTGGTGTTGTTGGGCAGAGCTTCGTCAAATTATTGTTATCACATTCGACAGATCTATATAATGACTATGGCATAAAACCCAAAGTCGTAGCATGTGCCGACAATGGGGGAATTGTTACGTGTGACCAAGGCCTAGACTTGGACAGACTCTTAAATGTAAAAAAGAAAAAGAATTCTGTAGCACAGTATGGAACAACGAAAAATCCTCCAGAGATATTCGATGTAATTGAGAACGTAGACGCAGAAGTTGTCATCGAGCTAACACCAACGAACATTATTGACGGAGAACCAGGAAAAAATCACATTATATCAGCAATGAAATCTGGAAAAAATGTTATTACAGTAAACAAGGGTCCCCTTGCCCTGGAATTTCCCTCACTGATGGAGCTTGCAGAATATAATAGAATTGCCTTTAAATTTAGCGGAACGGTAGGAGGGGGAACACCTATTTTGGAATTTGCCAAAAGGTGCTTGAATGGCGACAGAATAATCTCATTTGAGGGAATCCTAAATGGCACAACAAACTATATTCTGAGCAAGATGTATGAAGGCCTAAATTTTTCCGAAGCGCTTCGAGATGCTTCCGATAAAGGTTACGCCGAAAAAGATCCAACGCTTGATATCGACGGATTTGATGCGGTCGCAAAATTGGTGATTGCATCAAATTTCGTAATGAATATGAAATCAACGATGAAAGATGTCAAAAGAGTAGGTATCAGAGATGTAAAACCCTTACAAGTTGTAACTGAGAGAAAAAAAGGTAATGCAATAAAGCTAATTGCAAGCTGTGATGGAAAGAATTTGGTTGTAGAACCAAAACCCGTCTCTATGAAAGATCCAATTTGCGTCGATGGCATCCTTAATGCTATTACATTTAAATGTCAACATTCAGGGCAGCAAACAATAATCGGTAAGGGTGCAGGTGGCATGGAAACTGCAAGTGCAATAATGAGAGACTTAATAGACATTAGGAGCATAATACGCTCTTAAGTAAGAGCCTGATATTTGACTCAATATTCTTCATTGAACTATGATACCCACATCTGGTAAATTATGAATCCACGAATGTTGCGATACTGATTAAGATTTCCTCAGATGGCTTGTAATTTATCTAGTACTGAATTAATCAAGATAAGATCTTCTGCCAAGAACCTTCTCTTTTGTAAAAGTCTGTACTTTAGAATTCTTCTATAACTGGGTGTGTATTTTTTGTGTAGCTTTTCTATGTTCCACTCCAGAAGGTCTCTGATAAATTCTTTTTCTTTCACACGCAAAGAGGATGGCATAATTTATTGCATAGTTAAGAATAAAGCCTTATTACGGTTATGCCAGATTATTGGTCTAAATTCATGAATGCATTGTGCGCATAGCGCACATGATAAGATATAATTTGAAATTTATCCAGAAAGATAATACCAACCATTAGTACCAAATCCACCTTGGACTTTCTTGTTTATTATTTTTCTGTCAAATTTGGAATTTGATAGTGATAAGTTAATTAATCTTGATCTCTTAAAATAAGCCATGAGTAAAGACAATGATTCATTAAGTAGACTTATCAAGGAAAATATTGAAATGGCATCAAATCAAATTAAACACAACGTAGAGATGGCATCAAATCAAATCAAACATAATGTGGAAATGGGAACAGCAATGACTAATTCCTTTATTAAAATGAGTGGGATATTCAGCAAGGAGACAACCGTGGCATTTGAAAGTGCAAGGAAAGAAATGATGGCTTCAGCCGAAAGGATGAGGAATGAAATGATCGCTTCTGCAGAGAAAATGAAAAATAATTTTCAAGCAGAAAAGAGAAAATCTTGATGATTTCCTAGCCGGGAATTACAAACTATATGAATGTTTCACGTGCGTATGCAAAATAATATCCAAAATCGATTCACGGTTATAAACAAATTCTAGAAATTGAATAAAAATTAAATTATGTAATGTTCATCTATCAGTAATATTGACTCAGGTTGTAACAATTGATGCAAAGCGATTACGTTTGGACTTTATAAATGTGAGAAAAATTACTTCAGATCTTTTTCAACCAATCTCAACAGAAGATGCAGTAATGCAGTCTGATTCGTTTGGAAGTACCCCAAATTGGCACATAGCTCACGTCACGTGGTTTTTTCAAAAAATTCTCGAAAAATACAGGCAGGACATAGATGCTAATTCAATAAATACAGATTATCTCAACTCATATTATCAACGTTACAGCAAGATATTGCCAAAATCCGATAGAGGAAAATTCCCAAGACCAAAGGTTTCTGAGACGCTAAAATACAGGGCCTTGATTGAAGATTTGTTTCTAAATTTTCTGGACAAAATAGAAAGGAATAGCTCGATGACGCGTACTTTAGCATATGATATAGAACTGGCTAATCAGCATGAGATGCAACACCAAGAACTATTAGTCTATGATCTCCAACATTACTTTCAAAAATTTGAAGATCCGCTTGATAATTATGAACCAAAATTCATGAAGAGTACCAATCTGAGTAAAGAAATTGAAATTGAACCGGGAATGGTTAAGATACCCGGAGGATTGTATGAACTTGGATTTTCGGGAAATGATTTTTGTTATGACAACGAAATCCCAGAGCATAAAACGTATCTGAATCCATTTGAAATTGACAAATATCCTGTAACAAACAAGGAATATCAGGAGTTCATAGATGCAGGGGGATATGAAGATTATAAGTTTTGGTTGTCCGATGGTTGGGATCTTGTGAGGGAAAAACAATGGAACGCACCATTGTATTGGCAAAAGATCGATGGAGAATGGTACAAAAAGGATTTTAGGGGTCTAAACAAACTTGAGCCAAATGAACCTGTGGCAAACGTGAGTTACTACGAAGCGGATGCATATTCTAAATGGGTGGAAAAGAGGTTACCGACTGAAGCTGAATGGGAAAAAGCAGCGAGCTGGGATGATGATGAGAAAAAAAAGAGACTTTATCCATGGGGTGATAAGTTTCCTTCTGACACAAGTTCAAATTTGTTAGAATCGTGGAAATGGGCGCCTTCCCAAATCGGGTCTTATCCAGAAGGCAAGAGTCATTACGGATGTTACCAAATGTTAGGAGATGTTTGGGAATGGACATCGTCTGAATACACTCTTTATCCAGGATTTAGATCTAAATTTTCAGAGTATACAGATAAGTGGGCCATTAACCAGAAAGTATTGCGCGGGGGATCGTTCGCAACACCAAGATCACAAATTCGAAACAGTTATAGAAATTATTTCAAACCAAACGAAAGAATCCCATTTTCAGGATTTCGTTGTGTTAGGGATCTTTCTTAAAAGTACTAGACTATAATGCTTGTTGGGATCGGAAAAATTCTTAACTATTTGAAGTCCGGAAATTCTTACTAATTTATTAAACCTTTCAATTGAATATTTGTAGGAATTTTCTGTATGAATGGTTTCACCTTTTCTAAAATGGAATTTTTTCCCAATTGCTCCTATTTTTACATACTGATCTAACTTTGATATCAAGTGCATCTCGATCCTGTGTTTATTAACATTGTAGAATGACTTGTGTTCAAAATTTGATAAATTAAATTCGCCATCAAGTTCTTCATTAATTCTTGAAAGAACGTTAAGATTGAATTTTGCAGTTACCCCTTTCTTATCATTATATGCCTTGTCCAAAATTGATTTGTCTTTTTCTAAATCGATTCCAATTAATAGTAAATCATCATTTTTGACATATCTCACTATAGAGCGTAAAAAGGTAGAAGCTTCTTTGGGATCGAAATTTCCAATACTTGATCCTAAAAAAATTATGAATTTCTTTTTTGGAACATTTCTTTTGAATTTTATAAATTCATTTATCCTGACAAGTCCTGTGACATAGTCTGAACAAACGCCGTATATCCGCAAATCAGTGTATTCTCTAAATAGATCTGTGATTGATTTTTTCAGCATCTTCAATGACACGTCGATTGGAAAATAGGAAACTTTGCTCAATTTTGCAAGCATCGGTCTTAATAAAATTCTAGTCTTTAGGGAATTCCCATTTCCCAATTCCACAAGACTAATTTCCTCATTTCCAATTATTTTTAAAATCTTCTTTATGGAATTTTTTAAAATTTGAGATTCAATCCGATTGAGATAATATTCAGGTTGCTCGCATATTTCTTCAAATAGTCTGGATCCTTTTTTATCATAAAAGAATTTAGGAGAAATATGTTTTTGCTTGTCTGCTAATCCCTTTTCGACGTCTTTTGCAAATTCGTTATTTACTATGAATCTTTCATTGTTATGTATTAGCAATTATGAAACGATGCCTCTCAAAACAAAACTATCATAATATGGGCATTCATATAATTCAATTTCTCAATTTAGATAGACTTGTTAAATGCTCCAATCCTGATTCCAAGTCAACTCCATATTCAGTATTTTTAATTGTAGGCTCAAAAGTAATGTAATTTGAATATTCTATTATCTTGAGTGCCCGTACCACAGCCTCAAAATCTATGTGTGCAAATCCAGGCATTTTCCTATTGTTGTCAGATGCATGAACATGTTTCAATAGACTTCGTGAAGCCACAATCGTCTCATAGATGGAGTCTTCTTCTATGTTCATATGAAAAGTATCTAACATTATTCCCAAATTTTCATGGTTTACTTGATTTACAATATACTTTGCATCTTCAAAAGTAGTGCAAACAGGAGTGCTATATCGATTCAATGGTTCAATCACAAGTTTGACGTCGTATTCATTCGCATACTTTGCCAAGTCACGTAATGGATTTACAAGAGAAGTAACTAATTTTCTTTTCTTATCTTGTGGCAAATATTTGTGATTGCCATCTGATATTAGAGGTTTATCACTAAACAAACAAATATTGAATGTCCTACCTCCCAGGTCATGGCAAAGAGTAACGCATTTTTTTACATAATTCTGTGCGACAATAAGTGAGTTGTTATCTGTAGTAACCAAGTTTCTCGAAATATTATCGGCACTGCTCAAACCCCACATGCCTGTTATTCCAGAAACATCAATTGAAAGAGAGTCAATTTGATCCTTCAAGTTCCTCACATTAATTAAGTCAGGTTCGCCATATACCTCCACAGCACTAAACCCGTAATTTTTCAGATTTTCAAGAGTCGTCTGTATTGGTTCGAGATTCTTGAAAGATGATAAAGTAATAGAATATTTCCAAGACATATGAATCAATATTTTAGGATATCAAGTTCTTAAGATACCGGCCAATAGTAACTATGCTCAAATCATTACCATCTCCTATTCCGGTTCCATTTATGTTTTTGATGTTTGATACATACAAAGGGTTAGCAGGTTGGCCTTTTGTTGGTAATCTACCATGAGAACCCTTGACCAACTTGCCATTCAGTGGGATGGATTTCGTACTGGGATCAAAGAATAGTTCCACCGGATCAAACCCTGGTTTTCTATGAATATCGACCTTCCTCGAAAAACTTGGTGCCTTAAGTTGATCGAACCACCAATAGTAACTAAACCATTTGTCTTTATTTGAAACAGCAATCATATCACCACTGCGCGGGTGATTAATCCTAAACTGTTGTTTCAGGTTCTTGTCGAGTATCATGTCAATACCTTTTATTCCTTCCAAGATTTTTCTTGCCTGATTGACATAATTTTCATTTACATAAATATGTGCTACTTGATGATCTGCCATCGCAAATGCTTTACTGTATTCAAGATCTAAATATTCTATCCCCTCAATTTCTCTAACGGCAACGAGATCATTTTCTCTGAATATGGAATTTAGTGGAATGTCAGAATCAACATCTGTAAATCCATATTCTGAAAATATGATGAATTGTGTTTCTTCTAACATTTCTAAATTAGTTACCTTCTTCATTAGTTTACCTACCAACTCATCAACAAATCTTAGATCTTCTTTTAAATCCTTATACGAAGTTCCATTCCTCTGAAATGAATAGTCCAAGTGCGGAATATATGTAAATAAGAAATTAGGTTTTTCATTTTCTAACACATATTCAGTCGCAGTTTCTATCCATTCACTGGATTTTTTTGAGACAAGAGGACCCCAATACCAAGTCAAATCAAATTTTCCAATTTTCTCACAGAGTTTTTCATAGAATCCTGATGGCTTGCTATAACACCACATTATCATCTTATCATCCATGTGTAGTGGACGTGGAGTAAGGACAAAATCTGCATTTGAGTACATTGTATTTTGCCAGAACAAAACTGCGGTTTTTGAAGCGTTTTTGTGCATCTTGATGATATCCCAAACTCTATCGGCCTGAACCAAATTACTTGATTGCTCCCAAAAAGAAACAGAATAATTCTGCCTATCATAAAGCCCATTAGAAATTATTCCATGGACCTCTGGATATGAACCTGAAAGTAAACTGCTCTGAACTGTGCATGTTACTGCAGGAAATACTGTTTCTAAATCTCTCATTTCGCCAGTTTGTGAAATTTTGAAAATATTTGGAGTGGTTTCTTCAGAAACATGCTTACTTTCTAAACCCACAATATCAATGACGATTATGCGTTTAACCATTTAATCTATTGGATTCTACCAAGAATTTAATTCTAATTATTCTTGTATCAGGTCATATACATCTTCCTAGCGAGCACAAGTACAGGGGCAAGTAGTATCAATACGGGTAGTCCAATCTCTAATCCTGCTATGCCTGTTAGAAATGTAGAGTCAAGGACTATAATGGACAATATCATTTGTTTAACAGCTTGTTGTATCCCTGTGGAATCTTTGTTCTGAATCCTGTTAATA
>DATFBL010000135.1:0-3107 GCA_035253865.1 Nitrososphaeraceae archaeon
TTTGCGTGGCTATAATACATATTGCGACATTCAAATGTGACGAATGCGGGCATGAATGGTTGCCAAATAATAAGGACTTGAGCAAACTGCCTTCCCATTGTTCAAAATGCAATAGTGCGAATTGGAATAAAAATTCCGAAAAGGGTCTCAACTCTAAATACGGCTCTAATCTCCGATAGTTTTAATTGGAGTTAACGTTTATTTAAAATATTCTAAGTATATGTTTGACAATTGCACCTAATAGGAGAACGTTCTTGGAAAAGATTACGATTTAAAGTTTTTTAGTCAATGTTTGTTGCTCTATTGTCATTTGTGTCCAGATGTGGAACATTCTTTACAGACTAGAGCACATTTTTTTACAATATTCCATATCATGCTTCTCACATCCGATTACCGAGATTAATATTATTTCCAGATTCAAACTTATTTAAATTAATTCAGCTGACATGAATTTCCTTTTTCTAATGCTTCTTTTAGCATATTAACATTGCCTAGTCAGCTATTTTTTATCTTGTTCCTTGTGTTTACCAGTTCGCTTTTGTTTGCATTCTTAGCGTCCTGTATGTATTATCAATCGTATTGTACAGGAACTCATCATCTTTACCCATGACCTTTAATTGTACAGGAACTCATCATCTTTACCCATGACCTTTAAGATATCGTACATTGTGTTTGACAACGATGTTTGACAAAGAAGTTCAACATTCCATAATTTAGTATCAACAAAAAACTATTTAACGCTCTTGATTTGAAAGTATTCTGATTTATCAAACACCTAACCAAGCAAATTTTTCTTCCGTATAATTCTTGTAATATAGAATTTACTATAGAACAATAAAATCCGGGTTGCTTAACTCACTGATCCTTGATGAGAAGGCAAGAAGCTAATTGTTAAATCATTTAAATGACTAAATAAAATATGGAAACCTTCAGAACAGGTCAACCCGCTCCTTCTACAGATATGTACAATTTTGCAGGGCATACCGATGATAATAGCTCTTGTCAGCCAGATGAAGGAGACAGAAAGGTACCCATGGTTGCGGGGGAAAATTTTCCAGCGTGCAGACAATGTGGAAATGCCGCATATTGGACTGCGTGATCTCATTTTTTCAAACTTCATTGACTACTTGATATCGAGTAAAGTATCAAATCTCTGCCCTTAGACGATATTAGAATGGGTATCAATAGCAGCTAGTGATTGCTTAGCATTTTGCTTTACTGATTGAACCGATTCGCTGACGCTAAGCCCCATCTTTTCAAGGATTTGTCTGGATTCTACAGTGTCGGGAATATTTTTGATTCTAAAATATTCACCATCATAAAATATTGCATAGAGACCGGAGATTGCAGCGCCAGATTTTATTGCTCTAACTTTTGATGTTGTACATTCATGAATTAATTCTCTGAGAGCTTCTATTCCAACTCTTTGCTTTCTTCTGTTAAGCACAATCCTTCCAAAATCAATAAATTTTTTGACTTCAGTCTCTTTTTTTGGTAATAGATTTAAAATTTCTTTTAGCGGCTTTCCAGGCAACTTGATTGCGCGGGTGCAATCGCACGCTTCACATTCCATTGTACACTTATCTCTTAGCCTACCGTCTTTAACTTCAACTGACTCAAAATAATCTTTGAGCGTCGGTATTTCCATCGCCATTGGATAGAGACCGCCTTCTAAGCAGTAACAAACTTCCACAAAGTGAACATAGTCATTTTCATCTATAGTTGCTGCTCTTAAAGCCGCTTGCATTCCTTCATAAAAAATATTCCCCTTTGCTAAATTACCAGAGCCTATGGAATTAGCTAGTTTTATTTTGTCCTTCGGCTTTATCTTACATTTAACATAGTATCTCAACTGAAGTAGCCATAATAGTGCCTTTTAGTTTTAATAAGCTTACCAACTTTAATTAGTTTAATGAAATATGAGACATATCAGCTTGAGAAGATTTACTTCACAATTACCCTTTGACGAACGATAAATCTTATACCTCTTAAATTAATTGATAATAAGACTTGAATTCGAATTCTACACTTAAAACGTACTGGCGACTCCAGTAATAAATGCCTTATATATATTTTGTGACTTCATTTCCTAGGTAATACAAAGAGCAAAAAACTGATCTAACTTCTTTATAGTATTGAATCCATAGCTCAGTAATGTCGAATAAAATACAAATAGGAATAGCCATTGCAGTAATGGTATTAACAATCGGAATAGCTTCAAGTGGTCAAATTACGACATCTGTTTTTGCACAGAATTTAACTCAGGGAAACCAGACGGGTAATCAGACAACAAATGAGACATCGCCATCTCCTGCTCAAGTTCCAGGAGGTGCATCACAAGGTAGTTCAGGTTCATCTGGACCTCAATACTAATTTCTTTATTTTTAATTTTTTATCATTCCTATGTATAGTAAACTAGTATTCTATATTCTAGCGGTACGCGTTATTAGGTTAATACGAGTTATCCGTCTAAAATCGATATAAACAGATTAAATACAGAAACAGTAGGAAATAATTCTTAAACTAGAAACAAGATATTATCGTTTGTTTTGCAAACTCGTAATTAGAATACAATCTATACTGTCATATGGTTGTCTCAGTTAAATGTAAAAAATGCGCGAAAGAATTTCCGTCGAAATTAGTCCAGACTGCTGCGAGCAGGACTGAAAAACTTCACCTTTCAAAATTACAATGAAATTTGTCTATCATGGCGACAGCCGTCAAGTCATAGTCTGAACGATTACTTTCGGAAACTTTAATACAATTGTATAGTTTTTTGGGACGGCATCTTTAGTGCCAGATGTCAAGCAAATGTTAAAGCAAAAAAGACGGCGCTGCCAAATATCTGACAGATTATGGCATTCAAAAGATGTGCCACAGTTAGCTGCTGAAATCTTTTCTTTTTTATATTATGTTGGCTAATGAAAGGTAATAGAAATGCCAGGAAAACCGTTCACTAAAAAGGGCTGGAAAATCTACGAAGGTCTTAAGAAAAAAGGAATGAGTAAAACAAGAGCCGCAAAGATAGCGTCGTCTAAAAAAGGTACGCGGTTGAAAGGGAAGAGTAAAAAGAAGTAAAATCTTAAATCTCAGCGACCGAAAAATTC
>DATFBL010000136.1:0-2061 GCA_035253865.1 Nitrososphaeraceae archaeon
AATTTAATGAAGCCATTTCATTTCAAGTGCATTGTGAGACACAAAAAGAGGTGGACTATTATTGGGAGAAGCTCTCCCAGGGCGGAGATGAACAGGCGCAGCAATGCGGTTGGCTCAAGGACAAATATGGAGTCTCATGGCAAATTGTTCCCATTGTTTTGGCAAAAATGCTACAAGACAAGGATACTAAGAAATCAGATAGAGTCATGAAAGTAATGCTTCAAATGCGTAAGCTCGACATAATGACTTTGAGGCAGGCCTATGAGGACAAATAACTATGAGAGTATCAGCTGTGTGAGGTTATGGTAGATAACCTGTTAAATGCAAAAGTATATGCATGATAGATGGATAATTTCGAAAACAATTTGTTTCAATATATACCCTCTCCGGATGTATATTGCTATTATCCTGTGGACGATCTGTATTTATTGTAAGGATTTCTAATAAACATCTCGGTTACTTTTGTTTTTTTCTTTCTTCTCTTAACAAGACGTTGTTCTTGTTATCTATAGCGTCTTTACAGTAGTATAAGAACCTGTATACTTAGCAGGTTTGGTGGAATGCGGGACAGAATTGACTCTATTTTGCAACTCACATCTGTTATAGTTATTATAAAATCCTAATAGTAAAACTAACTCAAAGCTTTAGGCTGTCATTCATATCTTTCTAATCTATCATTATTATGTGATAGTAGGAGGATACCAAGGCTTTTTCGTATTCCATACAGTGTTGAATTCATGCGGAAAAAGTACTCCATATGGATGCGAAAAGTATTTTATACAGTGTGAAATAGGTGTGGAATAGCGTTAGGAATTTCCACATAATGTGTGGAAAAAGTGTGTGAAATTTTATAATAATATTACTTGTTGCGTGGAAAAACATCTGGAAGACCAATTATATGATCTAGTGGATCTCATAGAATAAAATTAGATTATATTATATAAGTAAATAATCGGTATCATTTCCCCAAAGTCGATTATCGTAGTTCTTAAAAATTTTAACGGATTCGGTGGGATGCAATACACCTGTGTATGTAATCCATTTGCGCAATGTAAAACAATTTAGTCTAAGAGTTATGACATAACATATCTAGGCTTAGTACAATTATGTGAACATACATACTAAAAAGACCATGACATAATTAGGATTTGAAAGAGAATAAAACCAATAGTCTACACCATGACGTCATCTGGAATAAGGGTCGGCGCTTGGGATCATTTGAAGTGGGATCATATACGCCCAATAATGAAA
Source organism: Nitrososphaeraceae archaeon (assembly GCA_035253865.1). Classification (GTDB taxonomy): domain Archaea; phylum Thermoproteota; class Nitrososphaeria; order Nitrososphaerales; family Nitrososphaeraceae; genus TA-21. The sequence continues at coordinate 1,252 of DATFBL010000136.1, forward strand.
AATGGTAAATTAATTGCTGCAAAAGTTATTGTCTATGCTGGCGAAGATGACCAATATTTCACATTCATAACGGCAGAGGCCTATACAACTTTAGAGTCATGGATGAAGTATCGTAGTAGTTGAGGAGAACAGATTACTAATGATAGTTGGGTTATGCAAGATCTTTGGAATGTTATAAAGCCACCTAGGAAAGAACCTGGTGGCCAGATTCAAGAGCCAGTCAAATTGCAATCTATTGGAGTTAAGAGGCTTGTAGAACGTGCTTTGTGGACTCGGATAAGAACTGAATTAGAATATGGCAAGAAACGTCACGAATTTCAGACTGACCATGGATTTAGAAAATGGTACAAAACTCAATGTGAAATGGCTGGAATGAAGCCGATAAATATAGAAAAATTGATGGGACATTCAGTAGGTATCTCTGATTCTTACTATAGGGCAACGGAAAATGAACTTCTAGACGATTATTTGAAAGCAGCCACCCTACTTACAATAAATAGCGAATATAAACTTCAAAAATAAATGAAAGAAGTAAAGAACAATCAAGAAATAATGATATCAGCGTCAAATCTCAATTATATGATAAAGAACAGGCAATTAACAGCTTGACAGAAAGGAACTCATTAAATGTAGCAGTTTGCTGAAGACTTTTTTACAAATAAGAAACCGGATGCTCAACACAACCCTACAGTCAAATCATGTTTGTTAAGAATTCCTTATACTCTCAATTCAAAATGCAAGGGAGAAGAAATGAGATCAGAACAAGTTACAACCATACAGAAATGGGACGGACATAGACCACCAATCAAC
>DATFBL010000137.1:0-3812 GCA_035253865.1 Nitrososphaeraceae archaeon
GTTGATTTCATTGTAGCAAAAAGAATTATCTAAGGTCATTTTGAATGGTTAGTTCAAGAAAATTTTCGTAATCTTGAGAATGACTAATCAAATTTCATTTCAAGACTATACTTTCTTATTTTGCTTTCTTAGTGGATTTGCAACTGCGTCCAGTGAATTACCAATTAAGAAGAACGCCAAGCCCGTTAGTGCTATCATTAGTCCTGGCGGGATAATCCACCACCATATTCCCCGTGATGCCGCATCGGCTGTATTAGCATCATGGAGCAGCTGTCCCCAAGTAGGTAAAGTTGGATCTCCTAGACCTATGAAACTTAGTGCAGCTTCAGCTAAAATAGCACCTGGCACAGAAATTGCAACGCTTGCGAAAGTTAGAGGAAGCAATTGTGGAACAATGTGTTTGAAAATTACCTTCATATCTGACTGGCCCATTAATTTTGCAGCTTCAACATATTGAAAATTGCGCATCTGTAATGCGATACTTCTAATCACTTTTGCTGTTCCCATCCATCCAAAAACCATCAAAAGTAAAATAATCAAAATAATACTACGCCCAAAAGTAATTGATAGTAGAATAAGGAGAATCAATGTTGGGAAAGCATAAAAAATGTCATTGATACGCATCATTACTTCATCAGTTTTCTTTGCTCTGTAACCTGATACCACTCCATAGACAAGTCCGATAGATATTGCAAATATTGATACTGTTAAGCCTATGAATAGTGCTATTGGTATTCCCCATATGATTCCAACAAATAAATCTCTTCGCAAATCGTCAGTTCCCATAATACCGAATACTTTACCACCAAGTATAATTCCAACATCTTCTATACTGCTAGAATTATCAAACAGGAAGAATCTCTGAGAAATATGATATGTCCCATGCAAAACTTGAGGCTTAGTCGTATCTGAGAACAACAAGACCTGTGGTTCAAAACCAGATATTGGAAAACTAAAGATATTTTGGTATTGACTTAGTGACTCCTTGATGTTGTTGTTTGTAGAAAAGATTCTGTCTGTAAAAGTGTTATTCTGACTATTCGTAGTAGGTAAAGACGAATAATAGACGGTAAAGGTATTGTTATCAGGTCTGGTAATATCAATTTGCAATACTGGAGGTATTTCACCATATTTGAGTGAGTGGAGGAACATAAAGTCATCAGGAAAATCGTCCGCCTGGACATTGATTTCGAATCTAAAGTTATCTACTCTTATCCCTTCTGATACTTCAGAGCTTGTTTTCGCATTGTTCTTATCCAGCGATACATGTTCAAATTCCTTGGAACCAAAATAATTAGTCCAAGAGGGGGCTGCAGTTTTTGGATTATTAATCCAATAATCAGGATCATTCCATAGCCTGTAAGAATCAAATGGTATTACTAGTACTGCTATCACGGTTAATGACAACAAGAAACCTAGAATTGATACTCCAATTATTCCACGACGAGATTTTATTAATCCTACAAATAATTTCTTTTGCAATAGATTAGCTACCTTTTACTCTAGGGTCCAACAGAGTATAAGCAATATCGGTTATGAATATAGTTACCAAAAAGATCAATGTCCCGATATATGTAAGTCCAATTATAATAGGTATGTCTAGCAATCCTATTGCATCATAGAAGAGTTTTCCCATACCAGGCCAATCAAACACGGCTTCGGTAATAATAGACCCTCCAAATGAACTTGCTAAACTCAGGCCCACAGCAGTTGCAACAGGAGGTCCGGCGTTTCTTAATGCATGAGAATATAGAATTTTTCGTCGGGAAATACCCATGGTTCTTTTTGCATAGATAAAGTCTTCATTTAAGATATTTATCAAGAAGTATCGTACTATATAAGACCAGGAACCAAAGGAAACAATGACCAGTGTAATCAGAGGAAGGGTCATATGATAAAGAAGGTCGAAAACATAATTAGCGTCAGAGGGCGAAGAAAGAGGGGTAGCCCTTGCAGGAAATATGTGTAAGGTAAATGCAAATACTAGGATCATGATCATAGCTACCCACCATGTGGGGAAACTGTTACTAAAAATTGCAATAATTGAGTTGAATTTATCCCACCAGGAACCCTCTTTACCTGCTACATATGTACCCAGAAAAATCCCAATAATAGTAACTATTATGGTTGCAGTTGTAAATAGTAATAAAGTCTTCGGAACTTTTTCGATTATAATATCTCGAACATCAGATGATCCATAATCAGAGGTAAAGAAGTGAGATTTTCCTAAATCTAAGGTCATTACGCTAACAACTCGATGAATTACTTTTTGTGGATTAAAAGAATCCTGATCCAAACCAAGCGTTTTAGATCTGAACTGAATTTGATTGTGTATGTAGGCTGATCTTTCATCTGGATTTTGAAATTTGAGTGTTCCTTGATTTACCTCATCTATCACTTGATTACGTATCGCATCCACAAGTAGTTTGTCAAGCGTCGGACCAAGCAGTATTACAGTGATTAAGATGGTCGAAAACAGGACCAAAAACATGTTAATTGAACGAAATAGTAAGGTTCTTCCTAGTCCCAATTGCTCCAAGTTAATTATCTTATCAATATATTTTAATAGATACTTGTTTTCTAAGCCGATTGAGTGAATGCTATCATACTATCGTAATTGCATGATATCCAGAACCACACTCTGGACATGAAGCATGATCATCTAAACATTCTATACAATACTTACTGGCATCGTAAAAAATGCCTAGAGCATCGGAATATAGACAGTTCTCACAAGTCACGATCTTTTCACATCGATTAGAAATTAAAGCACGCATTAGGGATAAAACTATCATGATCAAAAAAATTTATAAATATTGTATCAATATGAGAGAAGAGGTAAAATTCTAACAGTTTACTTATAGTTACTAGAATATCCCAATCCAACCCTCAATTCATAATGATAAATTATCGGCCTAAATATTGAATCAGTCTAGTTTATTTCTAGGGTAGTTATATTCATCATGGATTCAATAATACCACTAATTTAAAGGTCCAGGATTTTTCATATTTTCATGGACCCAAGTTATCAATTTGATCCTTTTTGTAGTGAATATTAACTACGGAATTAAGAAGGTCACTAACGAGGGTCAAAGAAAGAAAAAGATGGTTGGCTCAGTCTTCATCTTTCTCTTTTATTTCTGTTTCTTCTACAGTATTTCCAAACTCAAGGTAATTAAGGATAAAATAACCAGCATCAAATAACAAGCTAATTTTTACTAGAGTTAAATGACTAGTTATTGGCCATGGTGTTCGGGACAGTAATTAGAACACCGCTGTAAATATCAGGTCTGAGCGCATAATTGCTCTTGACAAATAATTCAAATGCATTTGGACCAATAGACATTCCTTTAGTGGCACTGCCGTTAATTGCAATGATGAAATTTCCTTTATTATCAATCCATTCACCTTCTCCCTGAATCACAAGTCGGTTATTCTTGTCAGAAATAAAATACGTTAATGAAGCATTGCTATCGTAGTTACCTCCAATGGTAATATTCCCCGTAATAGTTAATGGCAAGCCGCTTGTTACGACTTTTGGTTGTTGAACTTTTTCAAAAATCGCGAGTTTTGGGGTTTCGAAATTAGACCAATAGCCTTTGGCAAATGGATAAGTACTGTCTCTAAATGCAGTCAGGGTTATTACTTTACCTGTTGGATTATAATTCTTAATTTCGTATGGTCCGTTACCAATAATCGCATGATTATGTTCTGTTATCCACTTTATACTTGCGTCATATCGATTTATTACATCCTCAACGGTAACAGAATCCTTTAGTGGAGCAGGTACAAAACGCTCTGATTTCATTTTT
>DATFBL010000138.1:0-3759 GCA_035253865.1 Nitrososphaeraceae archaeon
TTCACACCCGCCAGAGGTAATACCTCAAATGATGCAAGAATTGAAAATGAATCCAAATTCTATCATTATTGGGTCGAGGTATGTAGAGGGTGGAAAAGTAGTTGGATGGCCAACGAAACGAAAGATTCTAAGTACCGGTGCCTCCTTCCTAGCACGTGTTGGGTTAAACGTAAGACGTGTCAAAGATCCAATGTCCGGCCTATTCGCACTTCCTCGTGAATTAATAGAAAATATTTCAATTTCCACTAAAGGTTACAAGATACTATTAGAAATTTTAGTTAAAAATAAAGAAATACCAACAAAGGAAATTCCGTACACGTTTACTGACAGGCAGTCTGGAAAAAGCAAGATGGATAAGGGTGTAATATTAAATTATGCTAAAGCAATATGGCAATTGTATACACATGGTCAGAAATCCGGTGTAACTATTGATGAAAAGGTAAACAAGAGATCCGTGCTTTTTCTTTCAAAGGTAAGTCGTTACTATACAGTGGGAATTTCTGGATTAATAATTAACTACTTGGTCTCATTTCTTCTTGCTAATGACGTGGCCAATTCTATTAGATTGTTATCAAACGTATGGTACCTTGAAGCATCCATTATTGGTGCTGCAATCTCTTTTACATCGAATTTCTTTTTCAATAAATATTGGACTTTTGAGGACAGGCGATTCGAAGCTGGGTCTACTGCAAGGCAATATGTCTCGTTTATCGGCATGAGCGCAATAGGACTGATAATTCAAATTGCAATACTATATTTCATGGTTGAGAATTTTGTTCCATATCGTATTTCTTTGATAGTGGCAATCGCTATTGCTACTACAATAAACTTTATACTAAACAAGAAATTTACATTCAAGGAAAAAGTTTGGGCGTAAAATGTATCGTTCCGAATTATGTTATCATTCATGAACACCGACTGGTATACTATATTAGTAACAAAGTTATTTTGGCATTCTCCGGATAAGATGCAATTGTATTTCCTAAATTAGTTGTACAAATTTCAATGCGTATACAATTGCTAGCGCTGAGCTTGCAATTATCATGTGTCTCCATGGCATAGCATGTAGTCTTGGACCTTGCAATTTAATCTGGTGATTGTCGACGATGTGAGTAATGTAATCTCTTAGTTTTTCATTCCATATGTTATACTCTATCTTGTGTTTCTTGAGTATGGACTCAATCTCATAAACCACGGGTGCCCTTACAGAACCAATATGTTGAATATAACGTCGAGAAATTTCTACCTCGGCCTTTATTGCAATAAGCCCTTGTTGTAAATCCAAAAGGCGCAGATGCATTTCCCAAGGGTATTTGAGTTTTTTAGAAAATCCACTTCCTATCTGTGTTGGTTTCTTATTTTCAAATTTTACCCTTTTGAAACCCTCAGCAAATAATGTCGTTATCAGATCTTCTTTCTTTATTTTGACCATGAGACTTAGGTGGTCAAACTGTATTTCTTCGTGGTGAATAAACTCACTTAGACCCTTCAGTAAATTTATTCGTCTAGGATAACTAGTCAGGAATTCGGACATCCTACTAACTAAGATGATGCACTACAAGTAATATTAAAATGCTATGGAAATATCCATTTTCCAAAAAATCATAAAAAGGGCATTCCTCTAAGGTATATGTCTATTTTAGGATTAACAGTCATGTCTTTCATACTCAATTTACGTTGAGTTTTCCTGACATTTGCACCCCTAATGACTACGATTGGAATTGATTCGTTGCTCTCGCCCATCACAAACACTGCCATAGTGGCTAAACTATCTGCTGTAGCCTTAAAAGTCACCATTAGTTTCTTTCCATAAAGATCCCTCTTGCCTCTTTCATCATCGACTGGATTAAATCCAGAGACTCCTACGGCTATACCGGTACATCCAATTCTTGTAGGCATTAGTCTGCTATCAGAAATTACGATTCCAATTTTTATTCCATATTTCTTGAGAAATTTTTTGCGTAATTCACTGGCTGTCTTAAAACTGTCTCTAGGATATAGTACTATTTTACCTTGAGGGCAGTTTGATTTGTCAATTCCTGCATTGGGAGCTATCATCCCATCATTGATAGTTAATAAGAACCCTTGAATCCCAGAAAGTACATAGTCAGATTCGTCCAATGTGACTTGCGCGATTTTCTCATCCATTTTAAATTTGGCGGCGAGCGTTCTAGCTCTTTTGCTCACCTTGACATACTTCAAATCAACAAGAGACTTTTCGCTCATTGAAACAAATTTGCTAGAGATGACTACAATATCATCGGCATGAAACTGAAATTTGGATTTAACTATCGTTTCAAACAGGTCAAATCCTTCTTGTTTTTTTGGAATCTTTATTGGAAAAATTTCCATTAACTATGAACATCTAATTCACAATATATTTTGTTTAACCCACGTATATTTAGATTAGTTACCTTATAGCCGTATTTGGTAGGATATTGGATGTTAGTACAAGAAGAGGATGTTTATTCAAATTTTATAAACTCCATCAAATCCGATGTCACGAAGAAAGTATATGAATACAACTTGAGGTTATTCATGGAGTTCTGTGGTATAGACAGATATGAAGATTTGATTGGACTACATAACCAGATAATACCGTATTTAATCTCAGTGAGAGATAAAAAATTGTCTTACAATTCAATTTCGACAAGACTAAGTGCAATTTACCATTTCTATGATATGAATGATATTATTTTAAACAAGAAAAAAATAAAAATGTTCAAAGGCGAATATACAAGAAAAGTGGTCGATAGAGCATACACTCATGATGAAATATCAAGAATCCTTAACGTTTCTGATTTGAGACTGAAGTCTATGATACTATTAATGGCCACAGCAGGACTGAGAATAGGCGCAATTCCGGACTTAAGATTAAGTAATTTACAAAAGATTAATTCAGTTTACAGAATCTTGGCATATCCAGGTGCAAATGAAGAATATTTTACATTTTGTACTCCCGAATGCACCTCTTACATTGATGCTTATCTTGAATTTAGAACGAAAAACGGTGAAGATCTAAATAAGGATTCTTACCTTATCAGAGATCAATTCGATATAACAGATTTGGAACAAATTAGAAATAAAAGTAAACGTATGTCGATAAGTGGAATCGAGTCATTAGTGCGTGTTGTGTTATTAAAATCAGGTATCAGGGACGTAAAACATACTCCGAATTATACGAGACAAATTGTCGCCCAGGCTCATGGCTTTCGCAAATTCTTTACAACTCAATTAGTCAACTCAAAGGTAAATCCTGAAATTCGTGAAATGTTATTGGGCCATAAAATTGGTCTAACTGGATGTTACTATCGGCCGACGGAACAAGACATGTTAAATGAATATTTGAAGGCAGTTAATTTACTAACCATCAATGAAGAAAATAGGCTTAAACTGAAACTAGAACAAACAATACAAATAGAAAAAACACAATTAGAAACATTAAAGTCCGACTTCGAGAAGTTTAAACAGGAAGTACTGAAACAAAGATCTAAGAGATAGGTTTTTTCTTCTTTCTATTTTTTACCATTGTTTCATCCGGTGTATAATATACCTTAATTTTAGATTCATGATGTTTTTTTATTATATAGTTCATGATAGATGCTTATATTCAAGGTGAAAGAGTGAATTTTGTAACACCATCTAGACAAGTAAAACAGCTTCAGGAGCAATACTTTATAGATTCAAGAAACATGGTAACCGTTAGGATTCCTGTAAATCAACAACTTTCAGTAATGACTGTGGGTTATGAAAAAGATG
>DATFBL010000139.1:0-23454 GCA_035253865.1 Nitrososphaeraceae archaeon
TCCCAACTTGCAATGCTGGTGGGCCGACTTGTCAACTACGATTCATGGGCCCATCAGTGTTCTTATTTTAAGATTAGTCAGACCGAACGTTATCAAAAATATGGGCTTCAAGTGGATGCAACGGGCATAGTTTGATCCATCCAACATTCATAATATCCTTCGAAGTCTAATTGATAAACTTCCTTTTCTTTATTGTTACAAATTGGACATATTTCATCCATAGGAGAATTTTCAATAGTTACTCATATATTTTTGTTATCCTAGAATTTTTATATTAATCGAAATTCTATTAACCATGAACTGCGAAAGCAAAAAGGATAAATAATTAAATTCAAAAGATCCTAATATTATGACGTGGAATCTCAGTGGGAAACTTGTTGAAAGTTGTACCTGCAATATGTTATGCCCTTGTTGGTTTGGTGTAAAGGAATTAATGATTATGGATAAAGGGTATTGTGCTTCTCCACTTCTTTTCCGGATCAATAATGGAAATTCAGAAGGTGTCGATCTTCAAGGAAGAGATCTTGTATTGTTAGTTGACTTTCCAGGACCGACGTTATTGGATGGCAACTCTACTTCGCGTCTGTATATTGACGATGGAGCCAATCAAGATCAAGTCAAAGAGTTGGAGAAAATTTTTCAAGGTAAAAAGGGTGGCCCTATGCAACTTGTATCACAACTGACTTCGAAATGGTTACCCACTCAAATATCAAAAATTGAAATTAATGATGATGGAAATAATTTAACGGCTACAGTTGGTAACTTTGGAAAAATCAAGTCTGAGCAGTTAAAAAATGAGGCAGGTCGTACCATGACATTATATGGAGCAGGATTTGCTTCTGCATTTCAATTTGAAAATGAAGCCTTCAACCTGGCTCCAAGTGGAAGTGTTTGGTCTGATCCAGATCTGCCTCATCAGTTCTCAACTAGGTCTGGCGCTGTTGGAAAGTTTAGTTGGCGCGGATGAAAAGCATCCAGTATTCCAATTCACTATCTAATGCATCCTGTTTTATTTTAGCGACTCTTTCTCTTTAATTAAGAATGGAATCTTTCTAACGATATTCTACAACTCCGTTATCGCATAAATTTAGAAAAGATTCAAATTTCGTCTTATCCTTTCCTATGATCACTTTGTTACCTATAATTAGTAAACCAAATTTATCTGTTTTGTAATCCGAATTCCCCTTAATATGATCGTACGCCGATTTAAAATGCTTGAAGTCTTTATCAAATGCGTTACTATGTTGCAATTTGGTCATTCTCTTAACTAGCGCAATACTTTTTAGTGTATCAATTATCAAATCGCTATCTATTTCCACAAATCCCATCTTTTTTATAGAGTTGAAGGCCTGCTTGGTATACTTTTCATAATAAGACTTGAAATTAAAAATCTGTTCGGTATTTGGCTTACTAAGTACAAGAAGCCTATCATATTTTTCCAAGTAAACACAATCTACATACTGGTCTACTGCGAACACATCCTCATCCACATAGTCAACTTTACCATGTGAGATTGATAATTTGGTGTACCATTTCTTTGATAATAAAGACGCTTTAGTGATTTTTCAATCTGTACTTGTTCTATCCTTTTCCTAAGCCTATTCTCTTCATTTATTGTTAAACTATTAATTGCTTTTTCATACTCATTTAACATTTCTTGTACAGTGGGTTTGTAGTACGCAGAAGCAAGACCTATCTTATGACCTAGTAGCATCTCTCTTATCTCTGGATTCAATTTGGAATCAACAAATTGCTTCATGGTAAATTTTCGTAGGCCATGTAGTAGGTTTCAGGTGTTGTAAATGTAGTATATTCTTATTTATGTCCTGGATAAACTGTTACAATGTATAAATTGTCGACCTTTTCTAAGTCGCCTACCGTCATTGTGGGCAAGGCTCCTACTCTACAATCACAAGAACTTAACAGTAGATACGCTGCACGTGCCCTTAGATCTGAATGTTCTAGTATAGTTTGTATCTCTTGGTGAGTATAACCTCTATCCTTGCCGTTAATACTGTTATCATTGTTTTCAGTCCTGATAAATTTCTTCATTTTACTCCAATTGAGGATAATGTCGTTCATGACACATGCATGTTTTATTGCAGAAAATATGACAATTTTATATTGTTTTGACACTCGTTTATTGACAAGATAATTAACGATGTAATCAGATATTTCTTGTTGTGGTAATCTGAGAAATGTATCCAGATCTATTTGATAGTGTTTCAAGAATTGTGCTAAGGAGTATTCATATTGTTCTTTAGTTTGCTCGGAGTTGATAGAGTTTACAAAATTATCATATTTCGTTTTGGCTACTTGCATACCCCTATTTTATGAAAAGAGATAGTAAAGAACTAAATAATTTAATCATATTTATTGATGACTTAATTTAAGTTTGATCAAATTCTGTCCCCCTATCTTAGTAACTTCAATAAGATTCTCTCTTTCCAGTCTCTTTATTAGTCGCCATAGACTGGTTTTGGGTAGTATGAATTTACTTCTAATTTCGCCTTCAAATGCTGCTCCTTCCTTTTCTGAGATATAAAGAAGTATTTCCTTCTCTTCTGGTTTTAAATTTCCTTTCTGTCTAATGACGTCAGAAACAAAGTTCTGCAGATCTGATTTTCCTATGCTGACATCTTTGTTTGATTGTTCTTCTTTGGTGGATTGTTTTTCATGAAAATTCTCTTCTTCATAAGTGTTATTCTGATTATCAGAGCCGTAGCGATTATTTTTGCTAACAGTTGTGTGAATTTGTAAACCAAATTTTCTTCTATACTTTCTTAGAATGAAAAATCCAACTGATATTGCAAGCGGAATTAATAGCAAATATAACATGCTTGAATACAGTAATGGTTGTTCTTGTTCTACTTCTAAACTATTGAGGGCCAAAGTAGCGAATTCTATTGCCTTAGGATAGTTTCCCTGAGAAAATTCAATATTTGATTTTGATATAAATTCGGATGCTTGTGAAGTATCAACACTCATGCCTTGAAATTCTTCAATCTTACGAGTAGCGTTACTTATCATGTCCTTGGAAACTTCAAATGACTCTGTTATTGTTGAGGATAGATCACTTGCATTAGTTGCAAGGCGTTCTGCATCAATAAAATTACTCTGATTCAACGCAGTCTTTGCATTAAGGAGTATGGCCTTGACACTACCTAGGTTTATACCTAGATGTTCATTTTCTGCTTTTGTTAGATCTAATTCAGCAGAATTTATGGATATTGTGGCCTGTTCTCGTGTTCCGGCAAATCCAATCACATAATCAATGGAAATTCTTCCCTTGTCAAATGATAATAAATTCTGTCCTCCTAATTTTCTAATTAATGAAGGTGATTGTTCCCCTAAATTAGTGACCACTGCATCATTGGGTAATTTTACTGTAAATGGAAAAGCAGAATCTATAAGAAAGCTCCATTCTCTTTCCTGTTTATTTACCAGATCCGGAGTTTGATATGTAATTCTTATCTGCGATTCATTTTGCGAATTAATCATTATTTCGTTAGTAACAGAATTGAATGTATATGCTAAATATTTAGATAGGTAATTTTTCACCAATATGTCATTGATATTGCCACCAATTAATGGTAACGCAATTTCGCTAGTATTAGTCTTCAAGCGAAGGTCATATTGCACAATTGAGTCGCCATTAGATAAAATACCAATAAATACAGAGTTAACCTGATATTGAACTTGGGAAAAAACCTCATCAAACATATTCCCCAATAGAATAACGAATATTATTGAAATGATTAATTTTCCAAGAAATCTCAATACAAGAACAACCTCAAAGAATCATAATCATCGATTCTTGAATTATTAATATCAGGAAAATAGCAGAATACCAACAGACCAGACAAATCGCAAATCATGAAAAGTTTGTGATTGGTATTCATATGATTTGTTAGGTTGTATTATTAGTATTCAGATATTTCTTTAGATCACTTTTTGAGTACTGTTCGATCCATTTGAATTTTCTCTGGAGAGTACTTGTATAAATTTTTGTCCAATCCAATTCTACGTATTCGCACCAAGATTTGAAAACTCGTGGATCTATATAATTCCTTAAAGAAGTTCCAAGATTATAATCTCTGGTTTCTTGTTGCAGTCTTATTTGAAATTCTAGTTTTTCGATTCTCTGTTCCTTCCTTAACTTTTGAAGCTCCGTTTTCCATTTTTTCTCCTTTAGCTCAAGTTTTAATTGTTTAATTTTCTCCTTTTTGTTGGCCAAGGACTGTTCGAATTTTTCCCATGATTTCTTGCTTGCCGGGTTCTTAGGATCTATTCCCTTTTTATGATTGCATGTTATAGCGGCCTGAAGGTTTGCAATTTTTGCCACATATATTTTCCTAAATTCGTTTTCAGTCTTACTAACTTTTAGAACAGGTGAAGATAAGTGCTTCTTTACAATCGCAGTTGCGATGTAAGTTCTAAAAACCTTTGCTGTCAAATTAGGAAGATTGTCTTTGTCTATAGACCTAAGGAATTTATTTACTTTAGATGATGTAATGTCTTCAAATATTTCATCTGTTTGACTCTTTCCTTTCATGAAGAACAGTAAATTTTCATAAAGTGCTTTTGTATCGGCACTAGAAATTTCCAAGGTTTTTTGCCAAGGAACACTATCCTTGCCAAGAAAATTGAATTCTATCAGAATCTTGTCATTAATTTTTGGAAATTTGAGATGTTCTACTCTGAGGGTAGAGGCGCCAATTGTGTCTGCTTCATCAGGATCTTTTTCATCACCAACTCTCATGGCCAGCTTGTAAATAAGATAGCAAACGGTAGCAACCTTTCTTTTGGTTGCATCTTTAGCGTACAACATCTGATTAATGATCTCCTTTTCAATGTCCCGAATGTAGTTTTCCAGTTTCTTTGCTGTGTCATATTTTGCCTTATCATTGTCTTGGCGCAGGTAGGATGAATCATGCAACCAAACATATTTTCTCTTTCCAGTTAGAATCTCTATCCATGAAGCCAGCCAGGTTGAATAATGATCATGAACGATAGCCTTCCATGGACCTTCAGGTACAGACGCATTTTCTCCTAAATTGAGTGTAACATCGTTAGGAGTAACTCGGGGTTTCCATCTGCCTCTCAGTGGGTGTAGTCCTCTACCCATGAATATTCCAGGAGGCTCAACTAACCAATTTGCGACATCAACTTCTATTCCATTTATCTTGGCTTTTCCATAAATCGATTTCAGTTTTTCCCTTTCTATTTTTTTTTCCTGACTGATTCTTCTTTTCTCTTCTCTCGGAAGTGATTTTATTCTTAGTTTTTCATTTTCCTTAATCTTTGATTCCTTATCCACCAAGTTAAATGCCTCAGTCATGTCAATTTCATCAATTTTTTGTACTGATCTAAATTTACCAGGAAGTAGTTTCTTAAAATCAGCAATAAAATTAGATTGAAAGACAGGATCTTTTACATAGTGAGTGTCCTTCTTTTTTGCCCAAGCATAAACAAGTTCTTCTTGTTCACGATTTAAGAATAGTATTTCTCCCATAATTTTGATATTTATTCCACGTTGAACATAGTCAGGGGGAAAAGCTACACCATTGTGTTCCAGTTCTGTCCATTTATTGGAAGTGGCAACTTTAGACGATATGGTCAACTACACTCAAAATGTCTAACTAACTATTCTTAAACCTTATCCGTTCAGATTACCTGATATTTTGGCTCGCAATTCAATTGATTTATTTATTATGTTGAAAAATAATAAGAATGTGAATTCAATTCAACTGGTAAATTTTCCAGCAAAGATGACATTCAAAATACGAGAAGTCTCTGAAATCAAGCCAATGATTGATAAATTTATTGAGTATTACAGAATGTCTGAATCAGGTGAGTTCAGTTGTAGAATTTTGCTACCCCGTCATTTGAAATCCGAAAACGACGTAAAAAGATTAGGGGCTACGGTATATTCAGACATAATGTTTTCACTTAAAAAGAACAAGTTAACTATCAATTTGAGAGATATACGGTATATCCACGACGCTGATAACTATGGCTGGTTATTGTTGAATCCAAAAGTGGCAGAAAAATTATAGAAAGAACCAAGAATTTTGGCTACTTTGAAATGTTCTTGAATTTATTCATGGTGAATGGATCTTCGAGTTTTAAGATGTTACTCAATGATATTGAAATAACTAGTCCAAGAAGTAGACCACCAAAAAGATCACTCAAGTAATTTAATCCGAGAAACATATTCGATAACATGAGCATCGATGGCAATATCCAGACAAGTTTGGCGTACTTTTTACTTCTTAGTTGAACTATAGTCCCAACAATATATGCTAATGATGTGATGGCGGCGGTGTGATTTGAAGGATAGGAGAATGAACGGGCTTCTGTTAACAAACTATCGCTTTCAAGCTGAAAACCCTCTGGTAAATCAGGTATCTTTTGCGATTCAGGGGGGTTGGGCTGGGCAATTAGTGGCTTCATATACGAAACCAAAATCGCCAAGGTCACGATCGTTATCATTAGTATCATTCCCATTTTTCTTGTCCTTCTAATAATTGTTAGAACAATAGCAACAAAAATTAAATTCACCACTTCTCCAAAGGATGAAATGACTACGAAAACATAAAGTAAAGATTGGTGTGGACTAAAACCGTTAGCCGCGTTGAAAATAAAAGTTTCTACTGAAGTTAGAACATGGGAATAGACTAAGATGGTAAGTGTAACGAACGTCCCTAAAATTGCTATGAATTGAAATGATCGGAGATGTATCAATCATGATTACCGAAAGACTTTGTGCACAAAATTAGGCATAGGTGTTACTGTAAATAAAAAACATAAAATCTCTTAAATGTGGGATTAGTCAATAAAGTGCTGATTCATTTTTAATTTGTTCTGCTGATTTGGGATCGTTTTCTGAGTAATATTTCACCATTCCTACTTTTAGTACCTTCAACGACAAAAGTGCACATTTGATTCTGGCAGGCCCCAAGTTTGTCAATCCAATATTTTCAAGGATGTCATCCTTTTTCAAGTCCTTTACTACATTGAGATCCTTACCCATTACCATCTCTGTTAACATGGAAGCACTGGCTTGGCTAATTGCGCATCCTTTTCCTTCAAATTTTACGTCTTTTATGACTCCGCCATCTACCTTCAAATGAATGTCTATTTCGTCGCCACATAGAGGATTACTATCATGCACTGTAACATTAGCATTTTCCAATTTCCCCTTGTTTCTTGGATTCCTGTAGTGATCCAGTATGATTTCTCTATATATGTCATCGCTCATATCTTGAAGATTCTCCCTGCCTCTTTAATTGCATTAACAAACTTATCTATTTCTTCTTTAGTATTATAAATGTAAAAACTTGCTCTAGAAGTTGCTGGAACGTCTAATCTTTGCATTAGAACCTGGGCGCAGTGATGACCTGATCTTATTGCTATCCCATGATCATTCATTATTGTAGCGAGGTCATGAGGGTGGATATCTGCTATGTTAAATGAGATAACTCCTCCTCTGTGATTGGGGTCTCTTGGCCCATATATCGTCAGATAATTTATTGATAGAATTGACTCAAGAGCATATTGCGTTAGATCAATCTCATGTTTCCTTACGTTCTCCATACCAATTTTTTCTAAATAGTCAATTGCGGCACCAAATCCCACTACATCAGCAATATTAGGAGTGCCTGCCTCAAATTTGTAGGGGACTTCGTTATAATTTGTGTGAAATTTGAAAACTTCTTTGATCATATCTCCACCGCCCATAAATGGTCTCATTTTCTCGAGAAATTCCTTCTTAGCGTATAGTACTCCCACACCAGTCGGACCTAACATCTTGTGTGCAGAGAAAACTAGAAAATCGCAATCCATATTCTTGACGTTTACAGGCATATGCGGTACTGATTGTGCACCATCCACCAATACGGGAATATCATTTTCATGGGCAATTTTGATAATCCTTTCAATAGGCACGATGGTTCCTAATACGTTTGACATATGGCTTAATGAAACCAGTTTCACTTTCTTTGAAGAAATCAGCTCATTCAAATGGTCGAGATCTAAAAACCCATTTTCGTCAATTCCGACGTATTCCAATCTTGTTCCAATTTCCTGAGATAGTATCTGCCAGGGGACTATGTTACTATGGTGCTCTAATTCAGTAATGGCTATGCCATCATCTTTTTTCAGATTTGTTCTTGCCCAAGAGTGCGCAATAAGATTTATCGATTCTGTGGTGTTCCTGGTGAAGATTATTTCTTCAGGACACACATTAATAAAATTGGCAATTTTTTCTCGGCTTTGCTCATATAATGCGGTTGCCTCTTCAGCTAACTGGTAAACTGCTCTATGAATATTAGAATTATAATTTGTATAAAAATCAGTGATTGAGTCGATTACAGAATATGGCTTTTGTGTCGTAGAAGCATTATCTAGATAAACTAGTTCCTTGCCATTAATTTTTTTCTTAAATATTGGAAAATCATTTCTCAGCTCATAGCTATTTACAACGCTTCTTTGCATCAATTTCTAAATTAAGTCCCAAGAGATATAAACTTAGATTATGACGTTTTATCCATAAGTAAATTTGGAAGAGTATTTTTCTGCAATCGGCAGGTAATAATTCGACAGGTTTTCCACGCACATTATCTTACCGTGAGTTATCCTTACAAACCACTTTTTATAATACAAACCATCATGGAAACCGAATAGATCCAATTTCTTGATTATTTTTGATGTCAGGGTTTTCCCCTTTTTGTCCCTGTCCAGCAAGAGTATGACCTTTCTACCACTCCTTGATACATGATCTACAAAATTTGTAATTCCCTTAAAATTATTATAAACCAATATTTCGCCACTGAATCCTACTTCTCTCAAGGCATATTCATCCTTCTTTCCCTCAACCGTGACAATTGCTCCAGCTTTACATTCATGATTTAGTGATTCGATAAACTCTCGAATTCTCAGGGCCATTTCTTCCCTTTCATGCATAATCTATTGAATTAGATATCAATTCAAAGTTAATGAATCTTATCTTCGTATCTCAACAAAGTCTCTAAATGCTTAGTTGTCTATGCCTCATGTTTGAAAAGTATGTGCATAATTTGATTTTTGGCAAAGACTTATCTTTCATTTGTTTAAATCTACATTATTCATATGCTGGAAAATTACCAAATGAGTATAGGTGGTTCAGAGTGGATAATTATTGGACTTCTAGTAGTTATTCTCTTATTTGGTTCAAAGAAATTACCTGAATTTTCAAGAACCATTGGAAAAGCTATTGGGGAATTTGAAAAGGTCCGCACGATGTCCCTTAAGCAAAGAATCGAAGATGATTCTAGTTATGTTGGACCTAGGATTGCTCATGCTGTTGATAATGAACGTCACAAACTCGAAATGCTAGCTGAATCTTTGGGGATAAATCATCTCAACAAAAATGATGAAGAACTGCGGCTTCTTATTTTAGAGAAAATTAACAGATAATTTGTCGTTCTTCTAACATAGATTTTTTGAAATTTCCTTTCAAAATTTAAATATCTGATTTTTTCAACTCACGTAATGTCAAATTCTGCAATTAGTGGAATCAATCCATTTGAAATGGCACTTACTCAACTTGATGAAGTTTCAGCTATCATAGGTCTTGACAAAGGTCTCCATCAGTTTTTGGCTCAACCAAAGAGGATATTGACGATATCTATTCCTGTTAAAATGGATGATGGAACAATCAAGATTTTCACTGGTTTTCGTTCTCAACATAATGATGCATTAGGACCATTTAAGGGGGGAATACGTTATCACCCGCAAGTAACAATAGAAGAAGTCAAAGCACTCTCGATGTGGATGACATGGAAGTGCGCCATTGCAAATATACCGTTTGGTGGCGGCAAGGGTGGAATTATTTGTGATCCAAAAAGTATGTCGGAAGGAGAGTTGGAAAGAATGACCAGAAGATATGCATACGGAATCTCTGATATTATTGGACCATATAAGGACATTCCTGCTCCGGATGTATACACGGGAGGAAAGGAAATGGCTTGGATTATGGATACTTATTCAGTCATCAAAGGAAATTACATTCAACCTGAGGTGATCACAGGAAAACCTATACAAATTGGAGGTTCCCTCGGGCGCAATGAAGCGACTGGTCGAGGTCTGGCAATTACGGTAAGGGAGGCCGCCAAGAAACTGAATATTGACATGAAAGGTGCAACCATTGTTGTACAGGGTTTCGGGAACGCTGGACAATTTGCTGCTCAGCTTGTCGAGGAACAAGGAGCCAAAGTTATTGCTGCAAGTGATTCAAAGGGATGTATCATAAACAAAAACGGAATTGATACTATCTCACTTAGAAAACATAAAGAAAAAACTGGTTCTGTGTCAAATTTCCAAGGCACTCAAACAATTTCTAACAAGGAACTGCTTGAAACGGAATGTACTATATTGATTCCTGCTGCTTTGGAAAATCAAATAACAAAAGATAATGCTGGAAATATAAAGACAAAAATTGTTGCAGAAGCTGCCAATGGACCAACAACTCCTGAAGCTGACAAGATTTTACATAATAATAAGATCATGGTGATTCCGGATATTTTGGCCAATGGTGGAGGAGTTACAGTCTCATACTTTGAGTGGTTACAGAATTTGCGTAGGGAATATTGGACTGAAGAGGAAGTCAATAATAGGTTGGATAGTAACATCACAAAAGCATTCTTGGGCGTTTATGATACCCATATGAAACACAATACTGACATGAGAAAGGCAAGCATGATTGTTGCATTAAACAGAGTCGTGGATGCCATAAAAATAAGAGGATTGTGGCCTTAGCAAGACTAGCACCACTAGGGCAATCGAGCTTTTAAAAAAAGGTAATAAAAAAATATTCTACTCAGTTGAAAAGGAATGTCCACATGAGCATGATTTGGTTACATTAGGATTACTTATCTTGAAACCAGATCCCATGAGACTTTCGATATAATCGATATTTGTTCCTTTGAGGTATTTTTGACTATAGCTGTCCACAATCATTTTAACTCCATTTTGGTCGATAACATTATCGTCATCGTCTGGTTTTTCTTCAAATCCCATGCCATATGAAAGTCCAGAACAACCACCGCCAGAAACATAGACTCTGAGGAATAAACTATCCTTGTTTTCTTGTTTCATAAATTCCATTACTTTTTCAGCGGCCTTTGGAGTAATTGTAATTAGTTCGGTTTGATGTGTACTTTCCATTATCAGTACATGTCCAAATTAACTATAATAACCTTTTGAAAAATGAAAGTATCGAGCATAAATGAAAAAGGTTTTGGAACCAGAAATTATTTCAAGCTTTCCTTAATCCTATGCCATTTTGCCAAGCTTCCGGCTGCAGTTATCCATGTGATCACAGATTGATAAACCGGTATGTTGAACTCTTCAATTTTTTTAGAAATCTTTTCCGTAAATGGACCACCCATCGCCCCAACAAGTATCGGTTTTTTCTTTTGTTTCTGAAAATCGGCCAGTATATCAACTATTTTTTCTTCCAGTGGATCATCTTGGAACACAAACCAAGGCATGATGATATCTATATTAGGATCATCCATGAATGCTTGAATAGCAAACCTGTAATCATCAGCACTTGCAGAACCAGTAACGTCACATGGATTTCCAATTACGTAAGTTGCAGGATAATGTTCTTTGAATGATTTTTTAGTTTGATCACTTAATTGGGCCAATTCCAGATTTAGTCTCTCAAAATTGTCTATTGCTGCAATTATTGGTCCTGCTCCATTTGTTACCATCGCAATCTTGTTTCCTTTTGGAACTGGTTGCCAGGTTAAAGCCTTTAGAGATGAAGTTAATTCTTCGTAAGAATCCACGGAAATGATTCCTGTTTGTTCAAAGGCGCCACTTATTACTGCAAACGAACCCCCAAGAGAACCAGTATGAGATGCTGCCTGCTTTGCGCCTTTTGTAGATCTACCGTTTTTGAAAACTACGATAGGTTTTTGATATTGTTTTATGACATTCTTTGCAGAGTTCATAAACTTACGACCATCTCCTAGTCCTTCTACATACAAACCAATTACATTAGTACTAGGATCCTGCGCCAAATAATGTATCATATCAGCTTCATCAACATCCGATCTGTTGCCATAAGAAATCATCTTGCTCAAGCCAAATGCATCAGAAGTCTCCATGAATGCAATTCCAACGGTACCACTTTGGGATAGGAAAGATACGTTTCCCTGCTTAGGTCTTAACATTCTTAAATGTCCCTGGAATGCACAATCCAATCTGTTTTCTCCATTAAAAATGCCAATGCAATTTGGACCAATTATTCTCACCTTTAATTCGCGAGACAGATCTTGCACACGTTTCTCAATAGCAGCACGTTCTCCTCCAAGTTCCTTACCACCGCCAGATATTATTACCATATTGTGGATATTCTTTTTTCCACATTCCACAAGGAGATCTGGAACAAACTTTAGATCTACAGTTACGATAACGACGTCTACAGGTTCTTCAATATCCATGAGATTTTTGTAAGCTTTTACACCCATTATTTCGGGATACCCTTTAGCGTTTACTGGAAAAACTTTGCCTTTGTAATCGTGTTTTGCAAGACTTTCCATGACTGAATTTCCTATCTTACCTACCTCCGGTGACGCACCTATCAATGCTACAGATTTTGCATTAAAGAAGAGATCCATGTAGCTTGAGTCAGGGCTGGCCATCGAAATTGCATCATCTGAGGATTTATCCTTAAGGATAATTTTTGCATCAACAACGTAATAGCTATCAGGGTATACCACGACGGGATTAAAATCAATGCTTTCATACTTTCCGGCCATATCCACTCCAAGGGTGCCAATATTCACGATCGCTTCACTTAACATGTCCAAATCAACTGGCTTTGAGCCCCTGAACCCTTTCAAAATATCTTTTCCTCTTAGGGATTCCAACATCCTTGCTGCTTCACTTTTGGAGACGGGTAGAACTCTGAAAGAAACATCTTTCAATAATTCCGTATAAATGCCACCAAGACCAACCATTATGGATGGCCCAAATTGAGAATCATTTTGGAGACCAACAATCAATTCAACGCCTTTTGGAACCATCTTTTCTAGTAATACCCCCTTAACATCAAATTTTTCCTTCAATCGATTATACATATCATCAAACCCTTGCTTAACTTCATCTTCAGAACTTAATCCTACTTTAACACCACCAACGTCAGTCTTGTGTAAAATATCCGGGGAAACTATTTTTGCAACCAATGGAAATCCAATCTCTTTTGATTTTTGCACTGCTTCATCACTGTTTGTCACAAGTGCATATTTTGGTACTTTAATCCCGTATTCACCAAGAATTTCCTTTGAGGATTCCTCTGTTATCACTCTGGGAGTGCCCTTTGAGGACTCAATAATATTTTGAATCTTTTGTTTGTTAACCATATTTATGAAAAGAGGTTTTCTTTGTTTTTAATTAACTTTACTCAAGCCAGGCATTATATTGAGCTGATATCTATCAGATACTTTCCAAATTATTATTTTTCTTTCTAAAAAAATTGGTTAATTTAAGAACAGTATTACGGTAATCAGAAATTCTTGAATTCCAGGTTTCTGATCGCATCTGTCCAGTTAATTCATCATGAATTTGTAAATATTGCATTCCTTTTGGAGTAGTGAGATAGCGAGCCTCACTGTCCACTGATTTTAATAGATTGTATTTCTTTAATTCAAACATGAATTTCATGAACTGCGTTATTGTAAGATGTTCCTGTAATTTTGAATATATCTCCTCGTAGTCACAGTTCTTGTGTGCTGTTTTTAGAATGATAACTATCACATCAAGCTTACTAAATGATTCCACGGAAGATAAGAAAATATAAGAAATAAAAACCTCGTCAATAACTCTTATAGTAAATGGATTTTTACATTTTCCTGTAATTTTATTAGAATAATCATAAGAAAAAAGTAGATGTTAAATTGACTATTAATACTCACATATTTTCTATAACATGAATAAAACAATGTATACAGTTTCCCTTGTTTCAATAACCAGTAGTAAAAACTGTTACTTTAAATGATATTATAAGTTACGATTTAGATAAATGTTACAAAATCTTAACGATTAAGATTCATTCGGATAAAATTCTATTTCAGAAGGTGGGAAAATCCTCATTTGTTGGTTTTCCAAATACATATGTGTTTGATGTCAAATTATATACCTTTGATTCCTCATACATTTCAAGGTAATTTTTTCCCTTTTCTGTAGTATGGTAAGTTGTAGAGCCTTGAGATAAATTGTTCCTCTCTACGACGAGGTCGTTAATCACCAGAATTTTTATGTATTTTTTTATCTGTCTAAAATTCAAATGTGCCTTGGACATTATGGATGATTTCTTTTCACCATTGATGGCAGTAAATAATATCATTGCAATGATATCAGTGGCACTTCTATAATTCAACATGAAGTTAAAATGAAAATGTCTCTATAAATAGAAAGGTAGAGAATTATCTGGTTTTTGAATAGCTAACATTTACTTTTTCTCAATGAATCTGGCATTGACTTCTATGTGACACAAGTAGATTATTTGTATGCCACTACAATTATTGCCCCTCCAAACATTTTTTTTGTAAATCTGACTTTGGAAAATTTCTCAATTAAGAGTTCATTCAAGACAGAATTCTTTGGCCATCGCAAGAAAGTTCCATACAATGTTTTGAATCTCAAACCACTTTTACCAGAAACAGAGTACGCAATTATTCCCAGAATATATTTTAGATAAAATTTAACGAAGGTTCTGAAGACAATGTTATCAGGCTTGCCTATGTCCACAATTATGAATCTACCTTCATTTTTGAGAACCCGATGTACTTCGGAGATGGCGTCGACTAACGAAAAGGAATCGCGTAGAGAGTAACCACATAAGACTGCATCTATTGACGATTCCTTAAATGGCATATTCTCAAACACACCACTTGAGAGATTAATCCTTTTACTTTTTTTATTTTGGGCATAATTTAGCATCTCACGTATTGGATCATGCAAAATTATCCTCGCATTTCCGTTCAGAATCTCCAAAGCTTTTGAGGACATATTACCAAATCCTGAACCTGCATCTAGAATCAGGTCGCCTGGATGAATTTCACCCCTCATGCCCAATTCGCGATATTTATCATCCTGACCCAGAGAAATACTCTTGTTGACTTTATCGTAAACAGGGATTATACTTCTTAATACGATGATGACTTCTTTCCAATAGCTAAGACCCAATCCAGACAATTAACATTAGCTTTGAAAATGAATTGGGTATTTTTTTATTTTGGACGGAATTGTCAAAATTAGGAAATACTTTCGGTTTTGCAGTTCACCCCAATTCGGGATTATTAAACTGGTTCACAAAATTGATAAGGGACTCCTATTTATGGAATACTGTGTGCTAGTATGGAATACATATGTGAATCTTGTGGTACCCTTTTGTTGCATAGTAACCAGGTAACGCTGGATAGTATGAAAGATGTTCATAATCAGCTTTGTTCCGTTAAGAGGCAAAACATACCAACACCTGTTCCGCAGGTGCCCCAAAAAACTGCTACTGCTCAACCTTCTCTTTCTAACACACCACCTCCATCTCAAACCCCCAATTCTCCATCAGCCCAACAATCAACGGCAGCAGCTGCACCTGCTCCGGGTGGACAAACTACTATTTCTCTAACAGGTAATGGAACAAATTATTCAAAGATAGAAGGTCCTATAGATCCTGAATTCAAATCAAAACGCCAAGTGACAGGAACCTTTCAAGGAATCAAGGTTTGGGGTCCAATTGACCCACCAGGGCAGCTTGGTATCTGGGGAACTGAGGTTACGGTAGATTTCGATATCTGTGTTGCTGACGGTGCATGTATTGAAGCTTGTCCAGTTAATGTCTATGAGTGGCTAGATACACCAGGACATCCTGCGTCAGAGAAAAAGCCTTTCATGATAAGAGAAAAAGATTGCATTTTTTGTATGGCTTGCGAAAATGTATGTCCTCCGCAGTGTGTAAAAATATTCCAAAAGGGCCAGTAATTTAAGTCGAAAATAATTTTGAAAACTGACCATTGATGTTTACCATTGTAGCTACGGGTGGTACATTTGATATCTTGCACAAAGGCCATTACAAGCTTTTACTAAAGGCGTTCGAAGTTGGGCGGCACGTCATAATTGGAGTAAGCAGTGATAGTTACGCCAGGCAAAAGCAGAAGAAAATTATTAACAATTATGACTTGCGACGGGAAAGTTTAGAGAAATTCATTGATAAGAATTTCAAGAAATCTAACTTTTCTGTTTATCAACTTGATGACTTTTATGGTCCCACGGTATTGACAAAAGATGTACAGGCTATTATTACCACAGAGTCATCCTTGGAAAACTGTGTCAAGATAAATAAGTTAAGAAAGTCAAGAGGCATGCCACAGCTAGAAATAATACTTGTTCCTTTGGAAGAGGATAAAGAAGGTAAAGTGATTTCATCAACAAGAATACGAGAAGGTAAAATCGACGTAAATGGGAACAAATTAAACTTCTATTAATAGCTCAATTCAATTAAAGGTTTAGCCTTAACAAATAATGTTATGACGTATTATGAACAACGTTCAAAATGTTCTCCTGACCAAACGTCTGTATAAGTACCATGGGGCCCAACAGTAATTCTCTAACAAATTCCCTCAATTTTACTGCATTAATGTTATCTTTCATCAGAACAGCATGGCATGATTTATCTTTCAACATTAGAACAATTTCATTGTCAATGATTTTTATCACTTCAACAACAAAATGTACGCTATCCTTATCTGGTAACAACATACTCCCTAATTTTTCCGTTTCATATGAATCAAGACATTCGAATTTTGTGACCTTATCCAACTATTCATCTATCCTCACTGTACATGAAATCCGAGACTAAATCTTTTGCCTTTTCCCTCTTTTTCTGGAACATTGATATGAATGAAGTTGAGTGACTTGATAAATCATTTTTACACTCTCCACAAAGGAGATTTCCACTTCTACACCTTAGTTCCCTCTCGTTAGATTCACTAGGTGTATCAAACACATACTTGAGATATGAAAAAACAGAACATATTCCAGGATTTCCCCCCAATTTTTTCTGAAGTGAAATTGTTGGCTGTCCTCCTGTGAATGTATTGGATATTTTTTTTTCAATTATGTCTAGATCATCTGTAGTGAATATTGCTGTTTCAGGATCTGATGATGACATCTTACCGACAGTTTGTAAACTTGGCAAGAATTTGCTATGGATTTGTGCAGGTTTATAAAATCCAATTTTTTCTGCAATATCCCGAGTCAGTCTCCAGTAGGGATCTTGATCTATTGCAGCAGGTATGAGAACGGGAGTAGGTCTACCTTCAATTATTGAAGGAAGAAAACATGGAACTCCTTGAAGAGGAGGAAATCCAATCATCCCTATATTGGTTGAATTGGTAAAGCCAAAGATACTCTTTGCAGTTGAAAAAGTGATCCGTCTTGCTATTTCTAGTGAAGTTGAATAAAGATGTTTTATATGCCTTGAGTTAACGATTATCTTGGTTTTACGCTTATTGAAACCTATTGCAATAATATCTAGGATATTTTCATAAACATTCTTGTTGATCTCTTCCATCGTCTTGTTTCCATACAAGAATTTTTCGTCATCGGTAATTTGAAACAAAAGATTAGAATCAAATTTGTCTTGCAAGTGTTTGGTGAGAAACCATGGCATCAGATGACCAAGGTGAACCATCCCAGATGGTCCTCTTCCAGTATACAAATAGAACTTTTCATTGTTTTCATATTTATTTAATATCCAATCAAGATCTCTGTGGGAGAAAAAGAATTTGTGTTGAAGTAATGGATGTAATTCGCCTGTGAATGATTTGAGCTTTTCGAGTAACTCATTAGTTATTTCCTGCGTTCCAAATTTTTTTATCAATCGAGCATAGTCTACAGACCCCTCTACTTTCCAGGGGGTCACTTCAAAATCATCAGAATAATCCTCTTTAGATGAATCACTCATTTTCTTATATATACATGATTCGAGAGCTTTAAACGTTTAAAAAGTATTCCATCATGTCAGATCCATATTTAAATGACGGAATTAAGTTTGCATAAAATAGAGAAAAAAATTCTACTAACACTTGTAAAACAAGATGAAATTGATATTGAGACACTAGCATCAAACACAAACCTCTCCTTGGATAACATTAGACGTGGGATTGAATGGTTAAAGTACAAAGGACTTGTGTCCGTGTCTATCAACAAAGATTCTGTGATTCAACTGATATCAGAAAAATCTAATGATAGTTCTCCAAAGAACAAAAAAGATAAATCAGTTGATTTAACATTACCAGAAAGAAGAATAGTAGATTTAATAAAAAACAAAGGCCAAAAAACCATCAAGATAGGCGATCTTGCCAAGATTTCAAAGTTATCAAATATTGAGTTTAGCGTTGGGATACAGAATGCTCTTAGAAACAGTTGGTTGACTAAAGTTGCAGATAGTCTGAATCTAACAGAAAATTCTGAAAAACCTTCAAATGAAGAGACTCTCTTGGAGAAAATCTCAAATCTAAAAAAGATCAAGCTTTCGGAATTATCCGATCAAGAATTACGAGTGTACAGTCTTTTAAAAAAACGTCCAGGGTACCTTAAAGAAACAATTGAAAAATCTTTTAACATTTCACTTACGGACGAAGGTAAAAAAGTAGGGTCCAGTATCAAGAGTGACGAACAGGAAGGAATAGGTGCAATTACAGTTGAAATATTAAAGACTGGAAAATGGAAAAATGAGAAATTTACAGAAATAGATGTATCTTCTCCTGTACGTTCCTATGTTATGGGAAGGACGCATCCTCTTACAGATATAATTACTGAAATTAGAGAAATTTTTATATCCATGGGATTTTCTGAAATTGAGGGGCCGACTATTCAATCATCTTTTTGGAATTTTGATGTATTATTTACACCACAAGATCATCCCGCAAGAGATATGCAAGATACGTTTTACATATCAAACTTGACTGATGAAAATATAGATCCTATTATTAGTAAAAAGGTATCAAACTTTCACGCGATGGAATGGAATTATGATTGGGAGATTGAAAAGTCAAAACAAACAGTTCTCCGTACCCATACTACTCCGGTTACTGTAAAATACCTTTCAGAAAGTAAGTTGACTGAAGGAAGAATCTTTTCAATAGGCCGAGTTTTTAGAAATGAAAAAATGTCTTATAAACATCTAATGGAATTTCATCAGATTGAGGGGATTGTAATTGGTCAATCAGTTAACCTTAGGGATTTGATGGGTCTACAAAAGCAATTTTATTCTAAACTTGGATTGAACAAAGTAAAGTTTTGGCCCACATACTTTCCATATACCGAACCATCATTACAATCAATGGTCTATATAGATAAACTTGGAAAATGGGTGGAATTATTTGGCATGGGTATGTTCCGACCGGAAGTAACCCAGTCAGTTGGTATAACAAACAATGTACTTGCTTGGGGAGGAGGGCTTGAACGAATTGCTATGATAAGATATGGATTAGATGATGTCCGCGAACTCTACGATAATAAATTGACTTGGTTAAGGATGCAACCAATATGCCCGTTGTAGAATTCCCGCTGGAAGACATCAATAGACTCCTTCCTGATTACGAACTAGAGTTTATTCTGAATATGCTACCATTTATAGGACTGGATTTAGAGCACCAAGATGATAAAGGTATTAGATTAGAATATAGCCCAAATCGTCCCGATTTTTCCACTTTTTATGGAATTGCCAGAGCCATGAAGGGGTTGCTAGGCAAGGAAATAGGAATCCCAAAATTTGAAGTATTTGAGAATAGTAAGAATATTGTCAACGTGAACTCTTCGGTCCTAGAAATACGTCCGTTTATTGTAGGGATAGTAGCGAAAGGTCATAAACTAAATAACCAAACCATCAAGCAAATAGTTTCTATGCAAGAAGATTTGCATAATGGACTAGGAAGAAAAAGATCAAAGGCATCGATTGGATTTCACAATTTGGACAGCTTTGATTTTCCATTGGAGTACACAACTGCGGAGAATCTGAGCTTTGTTCCTCTTGATCATTCTTCTGAACTAACATTAACTGAAATACTATCCAATACTGAGTCAGGAAAGAAATTTGGAAAGTTATTAGGGAAATCTCGATATCCTATCTTGAAGGATTCAAAAGATAATGTGATATCATTTCCGCCCGTAATTAATAGTGAAACGACAAAAATCAGAGATGGCGTTAATAATCTATTCGTAGAAGTTACAGGTATTGACAAGAAGGCTGTTTACAATATGGTGGACAATATTGTTGCCACATTGTCTGATATTGGATTTAAGTTAGAGACTGTAACTAGCCAACAGGGTAATAATCGCGATTTTTTCAACATAAACTCTCATAGTACATTATCAAACGTCAAAACAGATTACATTAACAAGGCTCTTGGTCTATCCTTATCAAACGAGGATCTAATAAATTGTCTACGAAAAAGCAGATTGGATGCGACAGTTATTGATTCAAGTAGCATTAATTGTATGATTCCAAGTTATAGAATCGATATTTTTGGTCCCATTGATATTGTTGAGGAAGTAGCAATCGGATACGGACTTTACAACATGGAACCATCTTTACCAGGATTCAGACTTTATGGTAACGAGAGTAAACAAAATTATTTTCTTGACAAAATTCGACAGGCGATGGTTGGCATGGGATTAATTGAAAACATTAACTTCATTTTAAGCAGCAAAGATATTCATTTCAAAAAAATGAATTTAGACAAGCCTAATTTTTTTACAGTAAATAACTCCAAGAGTGATGAGCATGATATATTGAGGCAATCGCTCCTACCTTCTTTACTATTTTCACTGTCAAAAAATATACATGAAGAATATCCACAAAAACTGTTTGAAATTGGACCTATTTTTAAACCAGGCAATGCGAACTTCGAAAAATGGAGTTTGTGTTGCGTTAATGCATTTAATGGAGTAACATTCAGCGATATTAGAGCAGTTCTACAGTCACTTATGGAAATTTGCTTTGGTGCCAAATTTGAAACAAGACCCTCAGAAAATTTGTCGTTTATCAGGGGAAGAGGTGCCGATATAATCTACAAAGGAAGTGTAATTGGACA
Source organism: Nitrososphaeraceae archaeon (assembly GCA_035253865.1). GTDB lineage: Archaea > Thermoproteota > Nitrososphaeria > Nitrososphaerales > Nitrososphaeraceae > TA-21. The sequence continues at coordinate 21,153 of DATFBL010000139.1, forward strand.
GATAGGCGAAATTTCTCCTTTACTAATAGATAGTTTTAAAATAAAAATGCCCGTTGCTGCATTCGAGTTAGATCTCACAGAATTGTTACGAATTTGACCAGAATACTTATAATGACACAAAATGATGTTATTATTACTTGGTCAATGACTAATGTGATCCATTCAGAGCCTGGCAGTAAGGTTGTCGGAACCTTCGAAAATTTTGGTAAGGTTGGTCTTGTAGTCGTCGACCAATTGTTGTATGCTTTCAAGGTCTCTCGGTTCTTGATCCGTTGCGTTTGATATAGCATCCTCAAAGTCATCTGTAAGTATTCTGAATTCTTCCCTCCAATTATCAATGATTGCGGATGTTTGTTGTAAGGTTGCACCTATAGTCCCTATCAATGCTATGACTGTCAATGGTGCTACTAATGCGTATATTGAATTCATCAATTATCTACTACATGCGTTCTAATGTAAGTCTTGCTTATAATTTTGTATCAATTTCTGTGTCCATTTAACCTTGTTACATAGGCTTAAATTTTTATAGTTTTTTGAACATAAGATGTAAACTGAACATCAATCCCAACTTCCAATCCTGGTGAGCCCACCAATCAACTACGATTCAAGGGCCCATTAATTTCAAGCCGTTTACAAATACCTTAATACCAAGCTAAGTCGAAGAGAAATAATCACAAATAAAATTCTCTTAATAATGGCAATAGAAACTCAACCATAAATTCCAATAATTATGAAAATTATGCTTAATAACACGCTTAAACCCACTATAGTAATCCACTTCATCATTTAGAAAATTTGCAGTACTTGTAATATATTGCTAAAAGATAGATAACTGTTTACCAATAATGATAAGTCTAATTGCATTTATTATATTGTTCCTCTTTTAAGCTATCTGTTGGGAGTCTTGTAACTGCCAACAGCGAGTTGGAATACAATTCTCCTATCTGTATTAAACTACAAATTATAAAAAAGTTAGAAGACTGATGGGAAATTCATGATAGAACAATTCCTACCAGTCAATACCATAAGGTCGTTGAGATCTTAAAACCGATGGGCCAAGAATTCTATGATAAGGGGGCGCACCAGAGTAGAATTTCGGAATTGGTGTACACTACCGTTATCAACAAGTTAAAAAAAAGTTAGGGAGTAATCAACGAAATTACTGCAACAGAAAAAAAGTGCCGGTAGAATGACTTTAAGATTTGTTTATTTTGCTTCTGTCATTCCACTTTTCTTGTATTTTTCACGCGCTTCAGGGGTATCTGTTCCCGTTTGGCCTCCTTCAGCAATATTTGTATCCTGATCTCTTTTAACAGCGGTAGGATCATGTGACGCTATATCCTCTGGATTCATGGGTTCTTTGACTCCAGATTCATTATATTGTCTGTTTCCAGCATCTTCGTTACCTGTATAAGTGTCAGAATCTGTTGCTCTTTCTGCTGCATTTTTTACACCTTCTGCTGTATCTTCGAGTCCTTCTTTAACACCTTCAGCAGTTTCTTTAATTCCCTTCTTTACTTTTTCGAATGAATTTTCATCTTCACTCATAACAACTATCATACAATAAGTTATTTAACACTTCAATAAGATCAATTATCCGAGTGGCTCAATGTTGTGTATTTTTATAGTAACAAATAGTTTCCATTGTTTTAAAACTAAGCAGAACTGATGGGCCATGAGCAGGGTCACCGACATGAATAGAGCGGTTAATTGATCTAGACTGAAAAAATTAATATATTCTTAGACTATGATCCGCCTTATGACTAGTGAAGTCAAACTTTCAGAGAAGATTAAATGTAAAATGTGCGGATCCGAAGTAGATTATCATAAGGATCATAAACATGTAATAGACATACACTTCGAATAAAAATTATTTAGTCAAGGGTTTCATTCATGACAACAATCGATACTGTTATTACCACTGCTGAGATAAGAGAGACCAATCCAATAAATTTGCACTTGCTTATTTTACCTACTTTCTTCATCGTAGTTAACAGATTGACCATTATAGATAATAGGTTAAAATAAAATATAACGGCTTAAACATTGCAACCGGTGGGCCAAGTATAGTAATGATGAGCGTGGCCCACCAGCGTCGTAAGATGTCAGACGTTACTTAATTATGAACAATAAAATATTAAAAAGTTAAAACCGATGGCCCAGAAATGGTTGCGCAAGTCTTGGCGCCTATTAATTGAACTTAGTTGTCGCCCGTACTATTCCTTTCTATTCGTTCAAATACTCCCTTTTCTGGTATCGTTATTTCTGCAGAATCATCTTTAATTTGTTGTTCACCATTGTC
>DATFBL010000140.1:0-31219 GCA_035253865.1 Nitrososphaeraceae archaeon
TATTAAAAATTCAGCTTCCTTGATATCTATTTGATCTTGATCAAACATATCAAACAAATTTGGAATCAATATAAATTTAGCATTGAATTTGTGAATCATCTTTGGTAAATTATAGACTATTAGATGCACAAGCTGATATAATGTAAAAACTCTTGTTACAACTACTCTTTGTAAAATTTGTGTAGTACTCAATCCATACTGTCTTGCAAACTCTACATATTGATATACATCTATACTATTGCCCGCATCTATAACTAACACATTTGAATTACGAGATTCATTGGGTATAAAACCGCCAGATCTTCTAGGAAGTAAGCAACACGCACCAATTCTTGTTAAAAGTATATTCGTGAGTTCTGAAATTCCAACAATACACACAATATCGTTAACTTCGAGTTCTATTGAAGATTTTAATCCTCTAATTTCAAGTTTAATATTATTGAGATATTCATAAGCATTTTGGAAGCGTGGTTTGTAATCATTTTGATTAAATACAGTAAGATGAGACATAAGTTCTTTCTACAATCTTGGAATATTTAATAAAGGAAGCTCCTGTGAGATGGGGAGGGGGATTTGTCAAATAGGAATATCAAATCCAGTGATGTCAAAAAGCTAACGATTCCAATTCATAATTATTCTAAATACTATAAGCAGTCATATGAGCGATAAGAATTACCACGCCGCATAACTTTAGCTTCTTGGCAAATTTGATATTAACATGCTAATCATGGGATAATACAATGTACAGATAAATAACTAGCAAGATATACTAACACCATATGATAACTCCTTCATATCAAGCATTTATAGTTACATTACTCATAATAGTATCATCAACAGTTGCTCAGGGAAGTGGTACAGAAACTGAACAAATACAAAAAGACTCGGAAAAAATAAACTTTGAAACAAACAATCTCACACAAAATGACGATGATTCTGTATATCCTCAAATAAGCTCATCCTCAGACAATATATACATAGTTTGGCAGGAATCTGTAGGGAGCTATGGAACTACCAATTATGATATATTCTTTAAAAAGAGTAACGATAATGGCAATAGTTTTGGCTCATCCATAAACCTAAGTGATAACGAAGGATTTTCTGAACATCCACAAATCGCAACAGTTGAAAATCATATTTACGTTGTATGGGTAGACGAGTCGTCGGGAGAAAGAGAGATAATGTTCTCTAAGAGTTCAGACAGTGGGAAGACATTTTCTGACAGTATTGTAGTAAGTCAGGAATCAATGAGTCCATACAATGTTGAACTGGCAGCAGAAGGACAAAATGTCTACATTGTTTGGAATAGCTTTGGAATTGAAATGCCCAATATCATACTGTTAAGTAAGAGTAATGATGCAGGTAAAACGTTTGGAGAATTAACAGAGATAGGAGTGGGCGACCTGGAAACATATCCCAAAATAGCTGCAAGTGCAGATGAATATTATATAACGTGGGATAGAAAAGACAGTAAAGGTACAGAAATCTCATTGATTAAAGGCCATAAAGATAATAACAATTTACATAATGTCACTCAACTTGATAAACTAAATAATGAAGGCATAGATGGTGGAGAATCTCAAGTAGCTGCAGATGCAAACCATGTGATTGTATCTTGGACTAGCCTGGAACCAATTGATAAAAAGTATGTTTACATCAGCAGTAGTATGAACAATGGTAACGATTTTGAAGATAATATTCCTCTATCTTCTACTAACTCATCAAATGTCGAGAATATTCTGATTAATGATAATTCATATATTGTATGGCAAGATAATATAGGTGGTAATCAAGAAATCTTCTATACTAAAAGTAATGCGAATGGAACTAGCATAGATAAATCCATAAACGTTAGTAACACCATCGGCATCTCAGAATGTCCTTCAATTACAGTATCAACAAGTGGTATACACATGATATGGGAAGACGATACTACGGGTAACCATGAAGTATTGTATAAAAGACTAGATAGAACAGCTTGAAATATAATCAGTATAAATCTAGTGACTCATATAATCCCTATAACTATATTCATCTATCTCTGCCTGCTCCGAACAGACTCAGAACACTAGTTACTATCATGCTAACTGTATATGAAGATTGATATTCTTGTAAAAATGGAATGAAATGCGCAGTAAGTAACGTTCCTAAGGCAATCATCGCTCCATATTCAGTTACCTTCTTTAATATAGTACGTTCCTTGTTAAATGGCGCAAGCAGCATACCCAATATCCATATACCAAACAACCAAATCATTACTTTTGACGCAATTTCAGAAGTCGCAGAGAAGGATGCCCCAAAATACATTACAGTTACTATAAAATCACCCATCATCAAATTTGGAAATATTGAATCAAACGATTTGAGCTTTAAAATATAGTATCCAAAAAGAGTCCCAATAACCACAACTGCAGCTATGCTACCACCTACAAATGGGACATTTTCAATACAATGGAAAAATAACACATTTGGATTAATACTTCCACAAAATAAATAACTAGAGACTATTGCCATCAGAAGTGACTTAACTATTACACTAGCCAGGATAAGTAGGACCTTATGAGATTGTTCCAATTTATTCAAAAAAGAAAGTTCACCGGAAGTACTCCCATATTTAACTCTAATAATTCTACAAATTAAACCTTTATTTCAGGTTACCAGTATATCTGTCCTTACTATCCATAGGAATCATTGATGTAACTATTCAAAAGAATGGTTGATAACATATCAGTGATGGTATGTTGAACTACCAAATCGTAAGAGATAATCGTAAATAAAGTTCAACCTGAACCTAATTAGGGGAAATTGAAGCCAAGCCACCAGACAAGTTTTCACTCAAGTTCCTCTCTGCTATGTAATCCATCATAAAGTCATCTTTATCCTTACAATATTCCATGAGATCGTAATGTTCATCACACTCCATCTTCATCGCTACTACTTCATTATCACATATTTCTAACACGGATTTCACACTCTCGGTTTCCGATGGTCCATCTGATATGAGCATATTCACACTGCAACCAGAATTGATAAGGTCTGTCATATTTTCTATCTGCATAAGTTTTGATTTAAAATTTGGTACATTTTGCAAGACTTCATAAATTTCTTTGACTTCCTCTTCAGTATTAAATTCCGGGTAGTTTTGATGAAATGCGTATAATCTATCTATATAGGAACCTGTTCCCACCATCGTGCAACTAATTACTACAAGCACGATTGATTGGATAATAAATTTCATTGTTGTTTTATGGGCATCTCTTTTTGTATTTATGTTTCTATTAAATAGGATTCTTCTATATTAATTCTTGCTTTCGATTTAATATACATAGTTGTACGGAATAAAACTGAAAACAGATTGATACATACAGACAGTAAAATTCCCATTTTATTTCTTATTAGGCATTGAAGAGATTGTACTATCATTCTGTAGACTATATCATAATCATATTCATAGATAAAATTTGATCATAACAACGTTTTTCAAATTCAATATGCAAATTTTATTGAAAAAAGATCATTTAGTAACTGGAATTAATTATGGTATATTTGAAATATTTAATTCCCAGAATGGTAGTAACGATTTGCTTACTAAAAAGTAGTAATCTAGTAACTTACTTATTCCTGACTAAAATATGGTTTAGTTTAATCAACAATTAATATATGCACATTTTTAGCGGTTAGCTCTTTACTTCAAGAATCTAAATATGCAATTAACTGTCCTCTGGCATACGCCTTACCTATCTTTATGATTTTGATTCTTACTCTGTCGTCAGGTTTAGTACCTCTTACGAAAGTAATCAACCCTCGTATCCTTGTAACACCTGAATCACCGTTGCCACTCATGTTCAGGATATTTACATCATATTCTTCTCCCACTCTTACAGGATTTTGAAACGATGAATCATGCATTGATCTTTTTTTAGTGACATACACATCACTCTCTTGAATTTTCTTACTTCCATTGCCCAAAGGTCCGTCAGTGGCATACATACCTACATAGATCTAAAGGATCAGCTATTTCAATATTAAAATAAGGTATGTTTCAGAATAAGCTAGAAAGAAATTATTCTATTTAGAAATCATGAGAGAACAAAAAATCACTGATATATGGAAAACACCTTGTTATAATTCATCCATCGTAAATTTATTATAGCACATATTGCACCTAAACTTCTCATTCCCAGGATTACTTGATAGTACTTCAAGTTGACTCTTTGTCCTACATTTTGGACATTTACCATAAACAGTTTTTCGAGGAATGAAAACAGTAGTATTACAATGAATATAAATATTCTACTGCAGGATTGCAGATTCGGTTGTTACAAATCTGTTCTTGAAAATGAAGATAGACGTTATATAGAAGCTAGAAGGTTACTCTCGATTCAAACGATCATAGACCATAGGGTTGTAATATTATATTTCTACCTTATCGAATAGTCAGGTTTTATTAAATCTGCAATATCAACCCAACATCTAGCAATCTCATCCATTGTGTATATTATATTTATAGTCTTCAGAGCAGATTGGTAATTTCCTTCGAGCTTCATGTAATCATTTTTTATGAATGTGGATATTGCATCAAACTTATTAAAGAGAGTTACTACATGAGAGGACTTTTCAGTATCCTTAGCGATGAAACCCGATATTGATTTTTCCTGCATTTCCAAAATCAAATAATTTGCCTCTATGATTTTGTCATATTTTATTTCGTCAAGAAAGCCTGATAATTGAAAAGATAATCTAGAAATTAGATCTCCTGCATTTTCTAGGTGGTTTGCTGCAATTCTATAGTCCAATATATCGATATTACTAAGATCCAGACTGGATGCAAGTCTACGATCCATCATTGCGGTCCTAATCAATCGTACAATCAAGAAGTATTGTCTGTTTACTTCGTCGTCTCTTCCCCTTACAAGGAGATCTATTCCGTTATCTCTTGTTTTCATTGCATTAACTATATCCTTATGTGTACCGCTGACAATGGAACTCATTTGCTTTAAAATTTTAGAGACATTCAGAGAGTGTGCATCAAGGAGAAATTGAATGGTCATATTTAGTCCATCTTCATCGACGATTTCCAGTCCAATCAAATTTCTCATTGCCTTTTTTATTATTTCGCGATCTTCAAAATCAATCGGAGTTCTTCCGACAATCTTTATAATATCATAACCTAGCAAATATGCTCCGTAGATCTGATTAATCAATTTGTCATGTGAGAGATCAAGCAGATGGATTGCTATTTCCTTGGCCTGATTATTTCTATCCCCTGCTGGAAAAATCGTAATAGAGTTGTCGTCATTATTTTCAATAGATAGAATATCTCCTTTTTTAAGCCCCAGTGTCTTTATCCATTCGGCAGGTAATGACATAAGGACGCTGCTTCCAATTTTTTGCAACCGACGTTCGTTCTGAAACATAATATATTTAAATGCATATAAATTAATTAAACATTATTCTTATATTTTTCAAAATATTATATTATGTTCCAGATGACTTTAGAAATAGCTCCAACGATTTCTATCGGAAAAGCGTACAGTCCTAGTCACATTACAGGCTTTTATAGTGAAACCAACGACGAAATAATTCTCAAACATGGCTCTCTTGGAGCCGGAGTTTCAATTAGCAAAGGTGTTACGACCAAGGTGGAACTTTATCCTCATGACAGGAATAATTTTAAAATCAATATTAATGGTGTTATTTCTAAAGACGCAATAGTTTCTAAATTCGTAGTAAACGAGTTTTTGAAAAGGTCAAGAAAGAAATTCTTTGTAAAAGTAAACCACCAAATTGATGTGCCTATAGGTTATGGACTCGGTACAAGTGGATCGGCTGCATTAAGTCTGTCATACGCACTGAACCGCGCTCTATCTTTGGGTCTTTCAGACATCGAATCAGCTCAGATAGCTCACAGTGCAGAACTACATTGTAAAACGGGCTTGGGAACAGTACTGTCGGAGTATTATGGAGGATTGTGCATTAGATTAAAAGGTGGCGCTCCAGGTATTGGGAAAACAAGCGTTCTAAAAATAAATAATTCCAAGGTTGCGATATTCTGTTTTTCCCCTATTTTTACTCGATACTTCATAGAAAGCATAGGAAGAATTTCAAATCATAAATGTACGATAATGATGGAGAAGGTCCTGAAAACAAAAGATATTGTGGATTTCCTGGATCTTTCTTTTGATTTCTCACAATCTTTGAAATTTTTAGATAAGGGCTGTAATAGCTTGATGGATCTACTAAAACAAAATGGCTTTCATTGCAGTGCAGCACTATTCGGACAGACTGTATTTACAATCGTGAAAGAAAATGAAATAGAAGCACTAAGAAAGATTTCAAAAAAATTTCCTGCAAGGTTATTTGTTTCTGATATTGAAAATGAAGGCGCCAGATTAATTTCAGAGCATGATACATAAAATACCTCCGACACATCCTAGGGCAAAATCGCTCATCATAAGAGAAAAACTGGTTGAGGGATTCAGGAACGGAATAGTTGTTCCAGAAGGATTGATAGCTCATGGAAGAGGTGAGACTTTTGATTATTTATTGGGAGAAAAGACTACAAAATATGCATACGAGGCTGAGAAAGTGGCTGTTTGTTTATTATTGTTATCAGATAATTCAGTTATTTCTGTTAATGGTAACACAGCAGCTTTATGTGCAAAGGATTTAGTTAACTTGAGTAAAATTACTAAATCTAGGATCGAGGTAAATCTATTTCATAAGAGTATGACCAGATCCAAAGCAATTGCAAGTATACTAAAAAAAGAAGATGCAAATGAAGTTTTAGGATTGGACACTAAATTGAGATCCACTATCAAGCATATTTCTAGCAATCGTAAATATGTCGATAAGAATGGAATAATGAATTCTGACATTGTATTTGTTGCACTTGAAGATGGAGATAGGACTGAAAGTTTAGTGAAAATGGGCAAGAAGGTGATTTCTATAGATCTCAATCCATTATCACGTACAGCAATAGCATCTAATGTGACTATAATTGATAATATTGTACGAGCGATACCAAATATGATAAAGATCTCAAAACAACTCGTTAATAGGAATAGATCCTATTTGTCTCACCAAATCAGGAATTTTGATAACATGCAAAATATGCACAAATCATTAATAATGATAAGGAGTGGAGTTTGAAATGTCACTTCAAAAAAAAACAAAGATTACAATTTCTGAAATTCTGAATAAGAAAAAGAACAAAGAGAAAATAACAATGTTGACATCGTATGATTATTCCATATCACGCATATGCAATGAGACTGACTTGGACATGATTTTGATAGGTGATAGTGCCGCAACTGTGATGATGGGATATGATTCGACAAGAAAAGTAGGGATGGCCGAAATGTTAACATTTTGTGAAGGGGTAGTAAATGCGATAACAAGACAAGTTGTGGTTGCCGATATGCCATTTGGATCTTATCAAATGGGAAAGTCAATTTCTATAAAAAACGCGATAAAATTCTTGAGATGTGGTTGTGATGCAGTCAAGCTTGAAGGTGGGTTGGAAATCGCTGATATCATAAAAAGTTTAACTGACTTGGGAATTCCTGTAATGGGACATATAGGATTAAAACCCCAGACCACACCATTACATCACGGATATATTTCACAAGGGAAAACAGCAGAAGATGCAATTAAGCTATTAAACGAGGCCAAGGCCTTAGAAAAAGCGGGAGTTTTTAGTATTGTTCTCGAAAAAGTAACGAGCGAAGTTGCGGCAGTGATTACACAAAATGTTAATGTTCCTACTATTGGGATAGGGTGTGGACCTCACGTTGATGGCCAAGTGCTTGTAATTCACGATATGCTGGGCTTGTATAAGGATTTTGAGCCGAAGTTTGTGAAAAGATATCTTAATTTATCAGAACAAATCTTCGATGCGATAAAGGCATACGAAACTGAAGTTAAATCTGGAATGTTCCCACAGGAAGAACATATGTATCATATGACGCAAGAAGAATTTACAAAAATGGAAAAAATACTAAAAAGTGCTTGATATGAATAATTCAATCGAGAATTCTCAAAATAAGAAACATATATCAAAGGAAATTATTGGTATGCATAGCAATATCTTAAAAGGAAAGAAAATTGTGCTATGTATTACAGCTAGTGTAGCTGCCTATAAAGCGATAGATCTGAGCAGGACATTGATGCGTAATGGTGCAGAAGTATTTCCCGTAATGTCAAAGTCAACCAAATCCAAGTTACTAACTGAGGATATGATGAACTGGGCTACTGGTAACAAAACTGTATCTGAACTAACATCAGACTTGGAACATATTGCTCTTGCCAATTATGGCAAATCAGATATTGTTATCGTGTATCCATGTACAGCCAATACTTTGGGAAAATTTGCTAATGGGATTGAAGATAACCCAGTAACAACTGTATTGAGTGTAGCTTTTGGATCAGGAATACCTATTGTAATTGCTCCGGCAATGCATGAGGCCATGTATGAAAATATCATTATTATGGAAAATATCAAAAAACTAAAGTCATTAGGCGTATCTATATTAGAACCCTCAATCACAGAGGATAAAGCAAAAGTAATATCTGCCGATAAGGTAATTGAATTTGTAATCAATAAGATTGCAAAACCGGAGCCAAAAACGAAAGCGAAAATAAATGCGTTGGTAACGGCAGGTTCGACTGTTGAATATATTGATTCAATCAGAATTTTAACCAACTTGAGTTCTGGGAAAATGGGACTGAATATTGCACAGCAATGTATAGACAAGGGATTCAACGTAACTTTTGTTTATGGCCACGGCTCCTTGAATATCCCAGATGATCCTAGGATGGAAATAATAAAGATTAAGACCACTGAGGAAATGTTAAAAACTATGAAAGATAGAATGTTGGATGAAAAACAACAAATTGTTTTTCATACGGCCGCAGTCGCAGATTTTTCAATATTACATAGTAATAAGAAGGCGCCTAACAAGATAGATACTCGAAACGGTACTAAAACGATTAAACTTGTCCCAACTCCAAAAATTGTCGATAAAATAAAGCAATTTGATAAAAATATTTTTCTAGTGGCGTTCAAAGCTGAATATGGAATTTCAAAAGAACTGTTAATAAAAAGAGCTATTGATAAACTTGAAGAGTGTAATGGTAATCTAATAGTGGCCAATGATGTCTCAAAAAAAGGATGCGACTTTGGATCCAACACAAATGAGGTATACGTAATAGATAAGGAAAAGAAAATAATCCATATTCCACTGCAATCGAAGGAGAAGATTGCAAGTAAATTATTAGGGATTGTTTGCAAAAAGCTTGATATAAGTTAATTGATCACTTTTAGTTACAAAATTAGTAACTCTTTGGAAAATTTAGTCAGAATTAAATCATTATTATTACCATTTTCATCTACTAAAACAGTATCTTCGATCCTGACTCCAAACTTTGAATTTATATATATACCTGGTTCAACCGTCACAACCATACCTTTTGATAGTTTCTTTGATTCGTTTGGACGTATCCATGGTTGTTCATGAACTTCCAAACCAACTCCATGTCCTGTAGAATGAATAAAATAATCACCATAGCCATTTTCTGCAATTAGATTGCGACAAGCAGCATCTACTTTTCCACATTCAATCCCTTGCTGTATGCAATCAAGTCCCTGTTGTTGAGATTTACTGACAAGGTCATAAACCCGACTCATTTCACTACTAACATTTCCTAATGCAAACGTACGTGTTGCATCAGAAATATATCCATCATATCTTAGAGTTATGTCCACAACGATGAAATCTCCATCCACAAACTCTCTCTTCGAAGTCTCAAAATGAGGCAAAGCACTATTAGCTCCACCAGCAATTATGAAGGGATTCAAAGTAAATGGATAGCATGTTGAGGTTCCTTCAAGTTTCATTCCTTCATATAGTAACTTTGCTTGAAGTTGTTTCTCCGTTGTTCCTTTCTTTATCTCCTCACTACATACTTGATATAATTTGTCAATTATTTCTGATGCCCCCCTAATTTTCTCAATTTCAGAATTATCTTTGATCATTCTTGCACTACGAAATGGATCTTCATTAATGATAAAATTACTGTTATCTGTATAAGGTAAAATAGATCTACTTGTTTCATAGTCGCTGCAATCAGAATAGAATTTGTGATTTGGTAAATAAGGTATTACTGATTTTATGAGTCCAGTTCCACGTTCGGCCGTAATGATTTCTGAGTATTTAGATTCATTCACAGCTCTGGTACTTTCTAATTTGGGAACAAATAACTTAATCCAGTCATGGGTACATAAGGCAACAGATTCACCCCAAAAACCGGTAAGATAGAAAATATTTTCTGGCTTGAAAACCATTAATGCGTTAAAACCATCTCGCAGAGCATCAAGGATATTTCTCGCACGTTCATTAACCATGATTTAATGCAAATTATAGTATTAGTATATATTGTTTTAACTGTTTGTCCAATTTCACATATTCTAGTTTATATTTGAATACACTTGAAAAAACATTCAAGTGATCCGCGAATCAACGGAAGATGGATTTCAATGTGCATTATACCAAACTATCCATTGATTTAGTGTCCCTTTTTACGAAGAATTTCATTACTTTCTCCTCAAGAATACTCGAAATTTTTGGCATCTTTCTGACTGAAATTGGTATGCAGGATCTACCCAAACGATATAATAATTATATATTTTGTCGTGCCAGTTAGATTAACGTAATTAACATCTGACAAAACCGTTACTGTCATCCGGTGGGAGAAATCCAGACTATATAATCCCACCGGTGTTTACTATCTATTGTGCTAGCCGTTATATGCTTCAGAAACCTGTTAAACGTTAAGCAAGAAATCACAAAGATAGACCTTTCGAATTAAGAGATAGAATGATAATATAATTTTAAAGATTCTCGATCTCCTTTGAAAATTTTTTTTCATTTCTGTTATTAAGTAATGTAGTGCATATCAATATTCCAATGGGAGATTACGAAACCAAAGTAGAGACAGTGTTTAAAGATACAAAAGCTGACACCGAAGAAGCATTAGATGATGCAGCAGAAGAATTGGAAGATGCTGGAAACAAAGTTAAAGCCGGTGCAAAAGCAATTGCAAATAAAGTAATGATCCTGACAAGGATTTAGAAAGCGAGTACCAAAAAGAAAAGTTAGAAGAAAAAATAGACTAGAATTAGTCTAATCAATTTTTTATTTCTGAATAATAATCCCAGATAGAATATGACCAAGCAAGATGTTCGTACGCATAGCCAAATTAATAGAGCAATTCTTTGATTTCAGACTTAATCTCTATGGAATGCCATAACATGTAGATGATATTTAGGAGTATGAATCTCAGAACCGCATAATTTGCATTTAATTCTATCAGCACCCGTTTCAATCATCATAATAGGGATAATGAGATAACACATAATAATGTTACTGTATTGTAGATCGACTATTGATCAATGAATAAGTGATCAAGTGATAAGTATGATAAGGAATACTTAATCTGAGGTGGAACTTTGAATTCATTATCTTGTTAGTAAAGAAAATTTACTAATTGCTAGTACGGTAAAAAAAATTATATACAGGTTACAATCTCACCCTGCTTCCATTCCCTTGTCAATTTAATCTATTTTGAATTCTAAAAGATGGTCCTGATTATCTTCTGAATAATATTCTATCTGTAAATTCAGATATAACGAAGTAAAGAAGGCAGTATTGTTTTATTACCACTTGTTCTTACTCTATACTTATACTTAGTTTAGTATCATTTCCAGATAACAAATGTTGAACACCAAAAACATGTTAATGCTTGTAGTATTGTCTGGTGGATTATTGACGGTGCTGACAGGAACAGCGGTGTCACAGATACAACCGGTATTTGCTGATAAAGATGAGGAAGAATGTAAAGACAATGGTGACTTCAATGGTAATAAAGAAACCCAAAAGATACATCAAGAAAATAACTGTATGGTAGTAAATGAGAACGAAAACGATGACAAAAGTGATGAAAATTCAAACGGCGGTAGTAGCAATGGTGATATAACTTGCTGGAACTTCGGTCAAAATCCTGAAGATGGAGATGCTATCGTTGATGAAGATGTATTCGATCCCATATTCGGCCCAATAGGTTAAAGATTTCAGTAATGCACAACAGGTAACAGGAAGTACCCAAATTATTTTTTTCTTTATTTAGCAAATATGCATACTGCCAGTGAGGAATCTAGGAGGAATTTTGACCGATAGTAACTATTGTTCTACTACTACAATATCCTTTGCTTCAGCCTTAAATCCAATTTTTGCATGGGTTCCATCGCAATAAGGCTTGCTATTTGATGCTCCGCATCTACACATAGCTGCAAAGACCTTTCCGTCAACTACGACCAATTCAGGTCCATTTTCATTACACTTTATCTCTACTCTAGCCATAACATATTGCAATCAGATACACTATATAAGTAAATCTTGGCAAGTGGTATATCTCACATGTATAAGGATAAAACTGAAAAATAGAACTCCCTTCAGTTTGTTAGATCAATTTTTTCTGCATTTTAATATGAGCCTTATTCAAATATGACAACACTTATAGCAAAAACCATTTAATTTATTATGAAATGTCATCAACATCCAAAATAGTTGGTAAGAGTTTGAACTCTCCTGATGAAGTTAGATCCTTTGAAAAGGGAAAAATAGAAACAGTAACTCTCGGAGAGAGCGGCGTCACAATCGGAAGAAGTACATTTGAGCCCGGTTGGAGTTGGGAGAAATGTGTCAAACCTGTTGTTAAAACAAACAGTTGCGAGGCCCCTCATACTTCGTATATCGTATCTGGTAGAATCAAGGTAGTAATGGATGATGGGTCCGAAGTTGAAGGTGGACCAGGAGACGCGGCAGTAATCCCTCCAGGACATAATGCATGGGTTATTGGAGATGAACCTTGTGTTATGATTGACTTCACAGGGGCAAAGGACTACGCGCGACCCAAGTAGATCCCAACTCTAATTTTTTCTAAATTTCGCAAAATAAATATTGCAAACAAGACTGCATGATATCATGCAATTTGGTAACGGCCAAGGAATAACTATAGTTCACCTATAGACAGCATTCAGTTGTTTTACAAAAAATTAACGATAGCTATCTTCAAAATTAGTAACTAATGTAGAACATGAATACAATAGTATGATGGGATATCTGGATAACAGTTTAATAGGGTTATAAAAAGCTACATGAACAAATCATAAAAGATACAAATTCTATTTTATGGTGTTATTCTGTAAATATTCCTGAAACATTTGGAATGTCGTCAATTGTAAAGTATTCATCATTTGATCACATAAGGCTTCACTAGTGGCCTGTGCCCTTAAGCAAGTTTGATACAGCCTAGTATCATCGGGATTTAGATTCTGATAATTCTGAGGCAAACTATAAACTTGATTTGAAATAAAACTTGTAAAAACAAGTAAAGTTGCAACTAAAAATAAAACAATATTGATCATTTTCAAATAATAAGCATCGCTACTACTTGAGTCTTATCTTTTATCTATCTACCTTTGCTGATTCCTCCTTCCATTGTCAGTAATTTTGATCTAAAATTTTGATACAAGGTATAAAATTATGGTTTAAACTATGCCATAGCATGTTTTGTCTATTATTTTGTATTGCATTCAGTTAAAAAAATAGAAGGTGAGTATACTATTTTAAATCCTTACAAGACAGTTTTATATCACGTAATATTGATTGGTGCTTATTCGGTTAAAGAAAAATCACCAATCATGCATTTGGCTCAACCGTAGATTTGTCTAATACTCAACAAAGTAAAGTTAATTTAAACACTCTTATGATTTTCACTTCTGAGAATCAACAACAAGAATTGGAAAAAAGATTTACATAGAGTGCACATTAAATGATTCTGATGAATTCATTATTCACAATTGTGGCAGTATTGGCAGCCATAGCGTTGATAGGCTCTATAGGTACAAGTTTACTACAACAAGCCTCTGCCATCATTGTTAATTGGCGGGAAGAATTTAGAGTACTGACAGATGAATTTGAAGATGCTGTATCAGATGCAGAGGACTTGGAATCACCCGACCCTGAAAAGATACAAACGTTGGTAGATCATTACAAGAATAATCTTACCAAAATTTTTGAAACCCGTTGAACATAACGATAGATGGTATAGAATGAATGGAATACATTACACAATAATTCCCTCTTCTTTTTTTATTTCTGTAATCACCACTAATGCAGCAGAACTGAATTATCAATCATTATAATTTTGAAGTATAGGAATCATCAATATTTGTTTGATCGTTACTTTACATGTAATCAAAATATTCAGCCGAGTTAGTCCCAAACTTAGCACTATCAAAATATTTTATTGAGGGTTTACCATTATCTTTGTTACTTTTATTCTATTCATAGATTTATTTTTTTATTGAGATGATTCTTGTTTATTGATTCGAGAGGAAATCTTAAAAGGCAAAAACTATGATATTTTTTACTATACCCTGAATGCAGCGAGTTTATGAAATTGTACTATATGTAACCCTGTTCGTCATATAATTGCTTAAAGCAGGATCTCCAAAATCCTTTAGAACTATTACATCAACCCTGCTTCCCATATAATGCAAATTAAAATCATTCATGTCTCCAATTTTTTACGTAATTATAAATATTGGCTCTATTCTTCTCATGGATGTAATTGGAATATCTCGTGATGCTTCCGGGCCCAACAAATGTTCCTAATAGAGTCATTAATGCAATGCTAACTCCCATGATAAACCACCGAAGTGAAGATTTTAGAAAATTATACAAAGACATTGTGAATAAGACACAGACCGTTTTTGAGACAGAAAATGATATCGTAGTGCTCACGACTTCAGGCACAGGTGCTGTTGAAACTTCAGTTCTAAATCTCATAAAAAAAGATGATGCAGTAATCATACCAGTAAATGGAGAATTTAGTACTAGACTCGCAGACCTCATAGATAACTATGGAGGAAAAACTATTAGAATAAATGCACCGTATGGACAGAACCCGCCGATAGAAAAAATAGAAGAGGCGTTTGAAAAAAATCCAAATGTCAAAGCCCTCTATGTGGTTTATAACGAGACATCTACAGGTACGACTCTAAGAAATTTATCCAAATTAGGCGATTTATGCAAGGCTCATGGGGCATTCTTTGTAGTAGACGCAGTTTCAATTCTTGGTGGCGATGAATTACCTATTGATAAATGGAATGTGGATATTTGCTTCACTGCAACTCAGAAAGCGTTAGCAGCACCTCCTGGAATTGCTCCAATATCCATAAGCAAAGAAGCAAAAAAATACATGATTGAAAATCCTCCCGCAAGTCAATATTTGAATTTAAAAAGATACTTCAAGTATTACAGCGAAAGTTTTGAAACTCCCTTCACCCCTGCAGTAAGTCTATTTTATGCATATCAAGAGGCATTAAATATCATTATCGAAGAGGGAATGCAAAATAGAATCGCTCGACATAGAAAGTGCGCCAATGCCTTCTACGCTGGATTGGAAGCCCTAGGTTTTACACCTTTCGCCGATGCTGATTCTAGAAGCAATGTTGTGATAGCTGTAAATTATCTGCCCGGCATTGATGATAAGAAATTTCGCGAATTAATTTCAACCAAATTTAAAGTTCTATTAGCAGGAGGATTTGGCGAACTTAAGGGAAAAGTTTTTAGAGTAGGGTGCATGGGCGAAGTAAGTAGTTACCACGTAATGAGAACCCTTTCTGCAATATCCTCATCGATGTCAATATTGGGCGTCCAGCCAATAAAAGACGGATTGTCAGTAGCCAATAATATCCTGAATCAATAGGTCATGTTGTTAAGCTTAATATTATGGTAAACCGACAGCAAATTTCGTGACAATGGAAAAAGGATCGCTTATTCTTATAGACTATACTGCTAAAGTAAAGGATTCGGACGAAATTTTTGAGACTACGGTAGAAGAAAATGCCAAAAAATCTAATCTTTATGATCCTAGCATAAAATATGAACCTCGGCTAGTCTCGATAGGAGAAGGATGGGTGTTAAAAGGACTCGACGAAATTCTAACGACTGCAAAAATTGGTGACAATTTGAATGTCGATATTACTCCCGACAAGGCATTTGGGATGAGAGACCCAAATAAGGTTAGAATGATACCACAGAGAAAATTTGGCGATAAAGCTGATGAAATAAAGGCTGGAGACGTAGTCGATATCGATGACAGAAGAGGATTTGTAAGGTTTATCGGTTCTGGACGTGTTCAGGTTGACTTTAATCACAGGTTAGCTGGAAAAACTCTAAATTATGATGTCAATGTCCTAAAAGTCTTAAAAACCGACGAAGAGAAGGCGTCGTCACTTGTCAAAAGAAGACTTTCTGTTGAAGGTGACAAGATTGCAATATCATTTATCAAACCAGAACTTGTAATTACTTTGCCCGAGGAGGCTTTCTTGATTGATGGGCTTCAGATTATAAAAAAGGCAATATCTGCTGATTTGTTCAAGTTTATACCAACCATTGAAAGTATAAAATTCTTGGAGATTTACAATAAATCTACTCCGACATCAAAAGCAAAGGAAGAACCAAAAGCAAAGGAAGAACCAAAAGCAAAGGAATTATCAGGAACTCAAAAGAAATAAAATCTTTTGACTACACTGGACATCCTTTTTCCAACCATAATTAGCTAGATTACGCTGACTGACTTTGCAATTGTTCTAGCAGAATCACTATCCAACTTAATTTTGTTAAGAATCGTATACCTATCAGGTCTCAATGATTGGGCTATCAACAATGATTTTATGATTTGTTCTTCATTTACATCAATTTCCTTCGCCGTAGTTGGAGCCTTAATATTTTCTAGTGTCTTTATTATGATTTCATGATCCATGCCGTGAATTTTTGACATGATTATAGTACCTATTCCCACTCTTTCACCATGCAGACCACAATTGCTATTTGATACATATTCTAATGCATGACTAAACAAATGTTCTGATCCAGAACATGGTCTGCTACTTCCCGCAATGCATGAGGCAACGCCCGCACTGATCAGTGCCTCTACAATTGTTCTTATATGTGCACGATTGCCCAGTTTTTTTGAATTTTCTATAATTATTTTCGCACTCATATTAGCAAGATTGGCAGCATAACTACCAAAGTATTCATCAATATCGTCTCTTGCTAGCTCCCAATCTTTGACCGCAGTGGTTTTTCCGATTAGATCTCCACAACCACTAGCTTGAAGTCTATAAGGGGCTTCTGATATAAGCTTCGTATCTGCGATGACACCAATTGGCGCATGAGCTTTCAGTGAATAGGGTTTATCTCTACCTCTAATAGAAACAAACGGGCTTGAAATTCCATCATGTGAGGCCGAAGTTGGGACACTAATGAATGGAATATTCAGATTAAACGAAATCATTTTTGCAACGTCGACTGATCTGCCACCACCGACACCTATGATAAAATTGGGTTGTTCTTTTTCTATGATTGATTGAGATGAATTGATATCATTCATCGAAGTATTTGGCGTCTCTATCCACTTGTGTTTCAATGAAGAGCTTTCTAGAGCCCGGGTACATTCTTTACTAACTCGTGCTCTCACTGTATTTCCGGAAATAACGACAACATTTCCTGAGTTATCGTTTAGATCTCGGATAAACGATCCAAGTTGGTATATTACATCGTTACCAATCAAGATCTTTCTTGGGAGTTCCATTAAGTGGTTTGGGTCCGATGTCAATTCGTCTTGATATACAATTGTTGTATTTCATTTTATTTCTATCGCTTTGTAAGTAGCATAAGGGTTGTGAAGGATAAGAAAAGTCAATGCTATTCTTAATTGTGTGGTATGAATATTTTACAAGTTGAAAAAGATGGTTTGAGAACCTTTATTTAGCTCATACTGCATCTCAATATACAAACTTCTAAATGAAGATAATAGTTTAGTGAAATATTGACATGTATGATAGAGCACCGGATGAAAATCGGAATCAAAACATTGTTGCTGCTATTCTAAATAATATCCCATCAGAATCTGAAATAACTAAAATAGAATATGAAGGTCCCTTTATAGTACTTTACTCAAGAAAACCTTCTGTACTTTTGGAAAATCAAGAGATTATTTCTAAGATGGTTAATTTGATTAAGAAAAGAATAGTTATAAGGACTGATACCTCTATTAGATCCTCTGAGGAATCGGTTGATCAAATAATTCGTTCTAGTTGTACCAACGCAAATAACATACCAGAAATATGTTTTGATCCTGCTTTAGGAGAGGCCACTGTTTTTGTCAATGACTTTAGAACTTTATCAGAACTTAACCAACTAGAAACTGTTCTGGTCGAAAAGACAGGTTGGAAGTTGATGTGTAGAAGAGCCCCAAAAAACCTGACACTCATAAAAACTATAAATGAAATATTACATAATTCATCTGAAGAAAGAATAAATTTCTACAAGCGAGTTGGTGAAAAAATATTCAGACAAAAGCTGTCGGGTTCTGAAGAAGCGAGTATAGTTTGTTTAGGGGGCTTTTCAGAAATTGGAAGAAGCTCTATGTTGATCGTTACCCATGAAAGTAAGATATTGTTAGATTTTGGAATTAAGACGTATAAGGTTGAAGATACAGACTTACTTCCACGACTAGATATTTATGGGGTAGGCATGAATGAAATTGATGCCGTAATCATATCACATGCGCATCTCGATCACTGTGGAGCTGTTCCAATACTGTGTAAATATGGATATGATGGTCCTGTGTATTGTACTGAACCTACTTTTCCAATTATGATATCGATATTACAAGATTATCTTTCCAAGTCTAAAGAACCATTATACTCCATAAGAGATATTGAGAGTCTAATTTCTCATGTAATACCTCTAAATTATGGTGCAGTGACCGATATTTCTCCAGATGTTAGAATAACCTTTGCGAATTCAGGACACATGATTGGTTCTGCGTCCACTCACCTACATATTGGAAACGGAGATCACAATATCGTTTATACTGGTGATCTAAAATTTGGAAGATTGAACACCGTAGATAATGCCTTCTGGAATTTCCCAAGAGCAGAAACACTGATAATAGAAAGTACAAACGGAAATAGAGATGATAAATTTGTTACTAGAGATATAGCGGAAGAAAATTTGGCTAAAAGCATCAACTCAACTATTCAAGAATGTGGAAGATTGTTGATACCAGTTCCAGTTTTAGGTCTTTCACAGGAAATTTGTGTAACATTAGGAATGTTAAGAAGTGTCAAGATGATAAACCCTGATAACATTTTTGTCGACGAAAAAGTACTGGAAATGTTTAATTTTTACGAAATGTATTCGGACTATTTATCAAAACCCCTCAAACAACGAATAAGTGAACAAATTAAGGATCCTCTTTTTATTAACAGTCTAGTGAAATTAGAATCATCCATTAAATGGGAGAAATCAATTGTTCTATGTCCATCTTCAATGCTTACAGATGGGCCATCAGTAAATTACTTGAGTCAGATAGCTGATGATCCATCAAGTAAGGTCATATTGCTTTCCGAACAATTTCAATCTACAACTGGAAAGTTACTTCAGGATGGACAGCGTAATATTATACTTGAAGGTAACAATGTCGATATTAAGTGTAAAATTGATGTGATGCCAGGCTTTAGTATTCATAGTGATTACAATCAGTTATTGGCTTACGTAAACCGACTGAAACCAAAACTAAAAAAAGTTTTAACCAATCATGGAGAAGGGAAAAAATGCCAAAACCTGTCTAATTCCATAAACAAAATTTTTAAAATCCAGAGTCTTCATCCGCTGGTTCAAGAATCAATCAAAGTATTGTGAACCAATAGGTAGCTTACTTTAGTTCGTGTACTCCTTTCCATATCTTTACAGCCGGCGGTGTAATCACTACTCGCTCTTCGCCTAATCTTGCAATATCTCCCCCGGCAGATTTAACAAAATTATATAGATCATCTATCGCCTTTCGTAATGTTTCAATATCCTTCTGGGCCATAGGTGTTATTCTAACTATTAAGATCATATGCCTTTTTGCGTCATCCTTTATGGAATCAACATCGCTAATGTCCTTTAGCGTAATGGCCTTAAGGTATATGGGTTGATTTTGCATAATGGCACATCCTCTTGTTATAGCTTGAGACGTCAAAAGTCAAATAGTTATTCTGGTCAAATATTTTTTACACGTTAGCTCAATTTTTGCCATTAAAGTTCTAAACGAGTAAAGACTAAATTTCAACAATAAGTCCTAAATTACTAAGTTTTCTAATTAATTTATAAATATTTCATATTTTTGTAGAATAATAAAAATATTTCTCTATTCAAAAATCTATTTTTATAAAATAAAATGATAGAGCGAAATCAATATTATCGATTCAGTTCTTGATTAGAATTACGTCTTGAGTAATGCGGATTCTTGAAAATAATTATCCTAATGAGTTATCATCAATTTCTAGGAGCAGTCGATTTATCGTTGAATAAACCCCGTTGAAATTTGTGATGCATTGAACTATGCTTTCTATATTATTATCATTCGTTTGAGTTCCTTGGTTGTACTTTGTCTCAATCTTATTATCATTGGTTTCAAGATAAATAGTATAAACTGTATGATCTCTCTGATATGAACATTGGTGGGTATATTGTCTTATTTCAAAGTTGTTCACATTCTTTCCGTCAACAGCATACTTTTTCAATATTGTAATTCTCTTTACTGGATCATCCTTCCAATGCTTAAGCTCAGAATCACGTTTAAACGTCATTTCATGCCATCTTCTATCGTATATTGTCATACTCTAGGAATCTTACCCATTCGGGAAACCATAAATTATATTCTGAAATCCCGATCCCCTTGGAAAGAACAGAAGGAGAATTATAAAATACTCTATCAGCACCCAATTCTTTAGAGATCCTGGTGTTCAGTTCCTCGAGAGAAGGAACTTGGCCAATATACTTATGAGCAATCAACTCTCTATTGTGAGTATATAATCCAACTTGTCGTCCATCTACTGTAGGAACATAACTTACAATAACAGACACTGATTTTACATCTGCCTTTCTCAAATAATATATGGTTTCTTTGGCGGTTATCCCAGTTTGAATTGTACCTTGAATTAGACCAATCCTCTTCTGGTTAATCTTGTGTCTAAGAATGTATTTCAAAGATTTTCCAGAAGTTATCATTTTATTCTTACTTATATTCTCAGAAAAATCTATCATACGATCTGAATCATCATATCTGTCATTTATTATAGCCTCACCTAAGTCAAATTTTGGAATGTGATGCCGATATTCTGCGCTAAATCCAAGCGTCATGGGTCTTGGATAATCAGGTTCTGCGTAAGCTGCCTCAATATCAATATCTGAATGTGATGAGAGAAAGTCAGCTTGAACTTTTCCTATCTTTTTTCTAACTTCATATATCCCCTTTCCGTCGATAGTTGCAGTAACATGGGACTCTCGAATGAACTCAAATGGATCTATCATTGTCCTTGTGGTAGGAAGTGACAGTAACTTTTCTTGACCGGCTTCAGCATCCATCCTAATTAATTGCCCAGGTTTTACATCTTGAAAATTCATATTGGGAAATGGAATACGCAGGGAATTTTCTGAAGCTATTATTGAAATTGAGTTGTTCCTGTCAGTACCGCTGACTAGAGGTTTGAATCCAGTAGAGTCTCTGTATGAATAGATCTTCTCATTACTCATCATAGTAAGATTTCCCCTCAAATGTCTGTCCAAAAACTCACAAGCTTTTTCTGGATTTTCCTTATCAATGAGGAGTTTTTTGAAAATACTATATATCTTAAACAATGAATCAGCGCTTGCTGCATCACCTACGAGTGGATGTAAATGCAATTTTTCAATGTCTACAAAGAAACCATCAAGAATGACACTAATCTTATTCATACTCTTGAATCTAGGGGTTCTTTTGGATAAATAACCTAATCCCAGTCTAAATTCAAGGTTACTATTATTTTCAACAATCTTTGAAATCGATCTTTCGGCAGGGAATGGACCGGTGCCATTTGAGACTAAATTATCTATAATCATCTTCCAATACGCTTTTCCTCTGTGTTGTAGCATCTGTAGGGAATTAATGAAATATGACATTAGAGCTTCTTTATCTGCAGTACAATTAACAATTGCAAAAATGCCGGCCAAGGATTAGCTTATGATCATTAAAGAAATTAAATTTTGTGCTCAGATGAAGACTGAATTATTATGATTACAAATCTCAAAACATTAATTTATGAATCTTGATAATCATAATGAGTGCTCATTGGGTTAATTGGAAAGGCAAATGTAGGCAAATCTACTTTTTTTTCAGCATCTACGGATAATATTGTCAATATTGCGAATTATCCGTTTACAACAGTGAAACCTAATCTTGGAGTTTGTCACGTGAGATTAAATTGCGTTTGCACAGAATTTGGGGTTAAGGATAATCCGGTTCATTCCATTTGTATTGACGGAATTAGATTTGTTCCAATACAAATCATTGATGTTGCTGGCCTAGTTCCTGGCGCTCATGAGGGAAAAGGCCTTGGAAACAAGTTCTTAGACGATGCAAGGCAAGCAGACGCACTTATACATGTCATAGACATTTCGGGTTCCACCGACTCTGAAGGGAAACCATTGACGCCGGGTACCGGTGATCCACTTGAAGATATAAGATTTGTTGAAAAAGAACTTGATCTATGGCTGGTTTCAATTATTAAACGAGATGCAGACAACTTCAAAGAGCTTGATTCGTCGGGCCAAAATACGGTACAAGTATTGAAAAAGAGGTTATCTGGACTTGGAGTTTCAGAAGCGGCGCTAGATAGAGTTCTTAACAAATTGACTCTACAAAACAAGAAATTCAAATCTTGGACAGAGCAGGAAATTTTTGACTTTTGTCAAAGTATCAGGCGAGAAGTAAAACCTATGGTAATTGCGGCAAATAAGGCGGATATTTCAACATCTCAAAACAATCTAAGCAAGCTAGCAGAAAAGTACTCTAATGTTATACCCTGCGCTTCTGAATTAGAGATGTTACTACGAAAAGCTGTAAAAAACGGATTCATTCACTATCTTCCGGGAGATAATTCATTTGAGATTAAAGAGAATAATCAATTAAGTGATAAACAGAAACAAGCTCTTGGAATTGTTTCAAATTTCATCAAAAAGCATGGTTCTACAGGTGTTCAAGAAATAATAAATCTTGCCTGCTTTAGCCTATTGCAGAAAATTGTGGTATATCCGGTTGAAGATGATTCAAAGTTATCTGACAAGAAAGGCAATATTCTTCCCGAAGCTTATTTACTAAGTAAAGAATCAACTGCAAAAGACTTGGCCCATGTCATACACGCGGATTTGGGAAAAGGTTTCCTTTTCGCTATTGACGCTAGAACCAAAAGAAGACTGGGAGCTGATCATGTATTAAAAAATAATGATGTAATTAAGATTGTGTCTACCACAAGCAGGAAGTGATGGAAATGTTATGTCTTGGAATAGAGAGTACTGCTCACACTTTTGCATGTTCTGTAATAAAACACTCTGGTTCCAAATTCCATCCCAATGTTCTTTCTGACGTTAGGGATATTTTCAAGGCTCCTGAGGGATCTGGAATTCATCCTAGGGAGGCAGCTCGTCATCATGCAGCTGTGGCAATAGATGTATTGAAAAAATCATTAGAATTATCCAAGATTAATTACAAAGACCTAGACCTAATAGCATATTCTGCTGGACCAGGTCTTGGTCCTTGTTTGAGGATTGGTGCAGTCATCGCTCGTTCAATATCTTCATTTTATGATATAAACTTAATTCCAATAAATCATGCCTTAGGGCATATTGAACTTGGAATGAGTCTTACTAATAGTAAGGATTCACTGGTCCTATTAGTCTCTGGAGGTCATACTATGATATTAGTATTTAATAAAAGAAGATGGCGTGTCATTGGAGAAACATTAGACATCACATTAGGACAACTTCTAGATCAATTTGGTAGACATCTGGGATTAGCTTCGCCATGTGGGGCACAGATAGAAAAATTGGCTCAAGAATCTGCAAAAAACTATATCGTCTTACCATATTCAATAAAGGGAAATGATGTTACTTTCTCTGGGATACTTTCTGCAGCCAAGAGATTGATTTCATCTAGTAAATATACAATTGAAGACATGTGTTATTCAATTCAAGAGACAGCATTTGCAATGATAACAGAAGCGGTTGAAAGAGCCCTGTCCGCTACTGAAAAGAAAGAATTATTGTTAGTTGGAGGTGTGTCTGCGAATAAAAAGCTATCTAACATGCTTAGTCTGGCATGTCAGAGACATAAAGTGAAATTCAATTCATGTCCACTCTCATTCGCAGGAGACAACGGAGCGCAAATTGCGTGGGCCGGAATATTATCCTATTTGAAATCAAAGAACTCTATAGATATTTCAGATTCTTTTGTTAATCAATCTTGGAGAGTGGACAGTGTGGACGTAACTTGGCGAAGAAACTGAATATAAACAGAATATCAAACTATTTCGATCAACCTCCCAAATCATGTCATACTATCTAGATTTGGAACTATTTTATTCCGGTAACTTTTAATATTTTCTTAGTTATCTGATCTATATGTCAAATAAGAATTCCTTTCGAAAATCTGTATCTATATTTACGGCGCTCTTGATTGTTACTGGGACTATAGCAATAGTCACATATTCTTTGAGTTCTGGTGAAGCATATCCCGCCAAGGGGAAGGATCGCAAAGGTATGACATTTGGCGCTATATCGAGTATTCAAAATAATGAGCAAGGTGAATCATCATGGATTCTATCAGGGCATTGGATTACAAATATCATAAATAAAACGATGGACAGTTTCAATGAGACTAATCCTGCAAAGTTTGATTCATGGGTCTATATGGTCATGTTGGACGGAACCGCAATGCACAAACACTCCATTTCTAATTTTTCACTGAACGATGTCAGTAATCAAGACAATGCTACTTTGTTCAAAGGCACGGTAACTATAACTCTAAGGGATGGCCCCGTTGAACAAGTACCCATTGAAATTAATGTAGGGAACAATCATGTTATTGGATTATCTATCGATGCAGCTAAAACAAACAATCACTTTGGTGATACACCAGTGTATGGTATCATCCCACCCAAAGCCGACATTATGAAGATGATGTCTCACATGGATAATAAAACCAAGATGGACATGCATATGAATATGAGCAAATAGAGACGAATAAATTCTAAAGAATTCTTCCTTTTTTTAATGCCTTTCTATAATTTACCTTTCCTTCTTTCTCTTTCTGATACATGGCCATAGGATAGTCCAATTCGGCCCATAATTTCTGTAACAATGATTACAATCTAAAATCAAGTTTTGATTAAATTAAACTAGAGAAATTATTTGATTTTAGTTTGTTAATCGCGTTCTGTGTATAATTCGACTTTAAAGAATTTTGACATAATTTACTATTTTATGGTATTTTGTAAAAACGTTAATTAATCTACTTCGAATCGAGTCCTATTGTTTGAATAAATCGATATCGTTGGACCAAGGAATGCAGTAGAATGAATATTTTTCTTCTAACATTTAATGATACTAGTTATGAGAGTGTAGTTTCACAACAAACTAATCCGTATGTTTCTAAGTTTCGAATTCCAGTATTTTGAATAAGGACTCCCTCAGTTCTATATTTGCTAGTTTTTATTGAATAATGCTTTTTGTGTTTCTATCTCTTTGGCCCATTTCTTGCTATTAAATACACTGAATTTGTACTTGGAATCGCCTATCTGTACGACTACCTTGGTTAGAATAAAGCCTTCAGGATTGACGTTACCTACTTTATCTAGAGTCGAGTTCAATAACGCATTTCCTATTTTCTTATTTAGAGTGGTTAGATTTCCTTCTGTTTTTTCAAAAATAATCCTCTGATTAGTTAAACTCAGAATGCCACTACCAAGTTTTACCTCAGAACAATCTTCTTCAAGAACCAATTTTTCACCCGGATTTGGATCTATCTGTGGTGCCACATTTTTATCTCCAAACTTTGGTTATATTATCATTGCAGTATTACATCAAATTATTGTTCAAAGGCGCCGAGTCAAACATTTACCTCACAAAATGGTATGACAAAATAGCGATTTCAAAAATTAGAATTCCAAAAGCGTATCGACAGAGGGTACTTGATGAGGATTTGAGAAGAAGGAGAACAATTAGTGAGTCTAGAATGCTCAATTTGGTAAAAGAGTTTGATTTAAGAACACCATACATTTATTTCGTAGATCCTTTTCGAGCTGAAATTGTCATGGAATTTGTACCGGGAAATAGAGCAAGTAATGTCTTAACATCAAAAATATGCTTTGACATCGGAAGATTCGTTTCAACTCTTCATCTGCATAATATTATTCACGGAGACCTCACTCCTACAAATTTCATAGCTAATGGGAAAATTACCATGATAGATATGGGACTTTCGTTTTATTCGACCAGAAAGGAGGACAAGGCAATGGACATTAGATTATTTAAGGAAATTTTAAAAAGTACTTTTTACAATTCATTCTCTAAATTTTTTGATAAATTTTTAGATGGATATGATTCTGTCAATTCAAAGGAGATGGAAAAAATTCTAGAGAGAATAGACGTAATAGAATCGAGGAAAAGATACGCTATCACATGAAGATTTTATAGCCTCATTGTTAGTTTTTAGTCAAATTCCAAGAAGTACTTTTAAATGCTAATTATTTTGGTCATAAATAGAGAACATATATTAAAGAATAATACATAGTAAATTTTTTATTTTAGTGTTTGGTTTTTTCTAAAATTGAGGAAAATAATATTTGCTAGTACAAATGAAAATAAATTTAATGAAATTTTACTTCATCTGAGGAACTTTGATTTCGAAATAGAATTTATACGATTTAACACTATTGAAATTCAATCAGAAATTTTGGAAGACATTGCTCTAGAAAAATCCAAAAGAGCGTTTGAAAAAATAGGTAAATCGTTAATAGTAGAAGATACAGGACTTTTTATAGATTCACTGAACGGATTTCCAGGTCCATACTCATCATATGTTCTAAAGACCATAGGAAACAGGGGAATACTAGACTTACTTTCAAACAAATCAAATCGATTAGCACTTTTTAGATCAGTAATAGCATACAACGACGGCAAGAACAATTTGACTTTTTCAGGCGAAACTAGGGGCACCATAAGCAATGATATTTCAGAAGTGGGTTGGGGCTATGATCCAATATTCATCCCACAAGGATCCTCAATTACGTACGGCCAACAGGATATTACGGACAAAATAAACATATCACATAGAACTCATGCATTGAATCGTTTCGCAGAGTGGTATTGTAGAAATTATACTAAATAACAGTAATCTTTCATTGCGTAAGTGGCTTTTGATATCCTTCAATCCACCTTTCAGTGAACCTTTCAAGATTTTGAAGTACGACTATCCTTGATATTTCACTTTCATCCATAATAGAGAACCTATCCAATGACTTACACAGTAAATTTGAATAATTCCTAATTTCTTCCATTTCTAACATATCGGAACTTTCTAACCGCTGTGTAGACATTCCTATATGCATATATGACTTTATTTCTATAAAATGAGGATCACCTTTTTTCATTATCTGAGCAAATTCGGTGACGTGGTTTGTTGAATCATTAAAATTCCTTATGACAGTCATTCTCAATACTGTCCTTGTATTCATCTCTGATAGTAACTCAAGACTCTTTTGCCATCTTTCCCATGCATCCCTGTATCTTGGTCTATTAACAATCGCAAACATTTTCTTGTTTGAGGCATTTGTTGAAAGGTATAACTGAGTTGGCAGTGCATCTTCATCTATCAGTCTTTGAAGCATTTCTGGTTCCTGACCATTGGTAACCAAAAAGACTGATTTTGTATTCTTCAAGGTGTAAAGATATTTGATTAAATCCGGTAATTTTGGATACATTGTAGGTTCTCCAGAAAGTGATATTGCGTAGTGTTGTGGAAAAAGTGATTCATCGAGTTTTGTTTTATCAGTTTTTACGTTACCATAATGTCCAACAATAAGCTTTCGTCTTTCTTCTATTAAATTATTTATTATCATATCCGGCTCATCAACTAAACTTGCGGGCATTTCTAAAGTATCATAAAATTCAGTGGGTCGCCAACAGTAGATACATCTGTTTTCACAGTTCATGGCAGTTGGTGTCATTTCCATACACCTATGAGTTGAAATACCGTAGAATTTGTGTTTGTAACAGGTTCCTTCATTGGAGAAAGATTTTTTTGTCCAATGACATAGCTCAACTGCAGAGTGATTGTAAACACCATACTTTGCTTTCTTCAATTTAGCCTTAGTAGAAGCTGAAATTTGAATAAGGTTTGACGTATCTGTATGTGATATGTATTCATCGGAACAACTCATAATACAAGAACGATTTGCATAATGACATTTAAATGTTAAATGTTCGACTTTTGCTCTACCTCCAAAACTTCTTTATATTATCAGTAATCTTACAAGAATTAAAATCAAGATGTTAGATACTCAAGATATTTTGCAAGTTGCGCTTAATATGGTTAACTGGATTTTGCTACCTGCTGACACCGCGGTTCATGTTGAAGGTAAGAATATCAAGAAAATAATGTTGACAATAGATGTAACAACCGGAGACCTGATGTTGGCAAAGAATTTAGGGTGTGATGCAGTGATAACTCATCATCCTATTGGGAAAACTGCTATTGACTTTTACAGGCTTATTGATAGGCATATTGAGTACATGAAGGAAAATGGTATTTCAGAAGATACTGCCAAAAAATCAATTTTGGAATTAAAGAGGAGAATAGAACTTCGGAATCATACTCAGATATATTCCTCAGTTGTTGATTCTGCAAAGCTGTTAGATATGCCATTAGTAAACATTCACCAACCATGTGATGAATATGCAAGGAGAGTGATTTCAAAAAAGATACAAGATACAAATCCAAATTTAGTATCAGAATTAGTTACGACATTAGAAGAAATACCAGAGTTCAAAAAAGCTGAGACTAAAATTCAGGTCGCTTATGGTAAGCCCAATTCACCTGTAGGAAAATGGGTTGCAGTTATTGCAGCTGGAACAAATGGTGGATTTCAAGTAGCAAAAAGTTACTTTGAAAATAGAATTTCAACAGTTCTTTATTTTCATATAGACTATAACGACTTGGCCAAATTGAGAGAAAGCGCTATTCAAGGCAACTTGATAATACTTGGACACTTGGCAGGAGACTCAATTGGCTTGAATGCATTGGGCAAAAAGTTAGAAGAAAAAGGAATAGAAGTTGTTTTAAAAGATATCATTAAAGTATAAAAATCATTTATCGAACAATTATATACTCTATATATATCAAAGCAATGTTGAATGGCCTTCGTAGTATAGCCTGGTCAGTATAGGCGGCTGTGGACAACGATTGAATGTAGTTGGAAGAAACCGCTCGAGGAGGGTTCAAATCCCTCCGAAGGCCTTACACATTCATCAGAAAAGTAAATCTGTTGTATTTTATTGTTCTTTATTATCATATCACTTTCATAATAATTTTAGCAGCATTTCGGG
Organism: Nitrososphaeraceae archaeon; assembly: GCA_035253865.1. GTDB lineage: Archaea > Thermoproteota > Nitrososphaeria > Nitrososphaerales > Nitrososphaeraceae > TA-21. The sequence continues at coordinate 29,604 of DATFBL010000140.1, forward strand.
CTCCGCCTTCTGGTCTTGTATTGCCAAGTCTTTTAGTTTCAATTCTTTCTCGCATCAAGATTTCCAATCTTGAGATATCCTCATATGAGTAACCTAGCTTTCTTGCATTCTGTTCTTGTTCAAAATGATCTTTGATAGGTATGAAAATACCTGGAGTTCCATATACTAATGATTCATCTATTGTAGATCTTCCGGCTAAAGAAACAACTAGATCGGATGAACAAATATATTCATGTAAATTATGAACAAATCCAATGTTTCTATAAGTGGTAGCATTATCTTCAAGCTTGGATAACGAAGGTCCCATTGCGACCAATAAATCTATATCCATTTCTACTAACAAGTTTTTATATGCACTTAATGCTTTTTCGATCAAGTAGCGACCTGCACTAGTCCCACCAACACTAATCAATATAGTTCTTTTCTCAATACCTAACTTTCTACGTAATTGATCTCTATTAGGATCACTTAACTTTCTTACGATTGGACCTACATAGGAGATGTTACCCACGTTTTCACCAATATCAGGTATAATAACATGGTTGCATTTTTTTAGCATATTTTGCATAGATTTGTTCATTCCTGATTCAATGGTCGAAAAAATACCTTTGACAAAATGGGTTTCTAATAGATCAGTAATTACCACCCGCCTACGGTTTTTTTTCTCCCCGATGGCGATTGATGCGAAATCCTCATCACTAATTATCAGACCTTCTTTATTCTTATTCACAAAAGTAGAAGCAATTTGTTTACATCTTCTATAATACATGTAATATTTAAAAAGCCATTTCAGAGGTGAGTGTAATTGCATTAAATTATCAATATCAAATTTTTCAGGATTATATACATTCTCAACGGAATATCCATAGTTAAGGAAAATATCAAATGCCGGACTGCCCGTGATTATCAATATCTTCTCTTCAGTTAACGATTTCAATTCTTCGCAAATGGCGATATCTCTGGTAGCATGCCCTAATCCGATTGGACTCGCAAAGAATAAAATCATCTATTCTTCTCTAGTATTACAAATCGGCAAAATAAGTTTTGGCATCGTTATATTTATTTGAAAAAATCAAAAAATTGCATCAATGACTGTTAGCCTATGAAGAAAAATCCTATTGCAATTATTATGTAGACTGAGGTCAGCATTATTCCCTCAAACCAATTACTCTTTCCGTCAAAGGCTATTAGATTCATAATGATAGCAGCAAGAAAAAGTGTGACTAATTCGTAAGGTGTAAACTCTAAGGTAAATGGTTGGCCAAGTAATATCCCTACTAATACTAGAATGGGAACAACGAAAAGCGCTATCTGTGTGCCAGAACCAGCAGCTATACCTATGGACAGGTCCATTTTTCCCTTTCTCGCAAGAACGATAGCACTGCTATGTTCTGCGGCGTTACCAACGATACCCACAATAATGGCTCCTACAAACATTTCGCCAAAACCAAATTCCCTACTTGTTTCTTCGACAGACCCTACAAGAATCTCACTTACTACTATTACTCCAACCATACTCACACCAAGCATGAGAAACGATTTCTTCTTACTCCAATGTTTGTGGTCATGCTCAGTTTGCTGATCACTTGATTTACTGTGAGGTAGAACAAAAAGAT